>DATLIE010000241.1:0-10503 GCA_035539635.1 Burkholderiaceae bacterium | reverse complement strand
GGAAACCCCCCGCTGTGACCCGCATGCTCCCAGGCCCCCGACGTGCCGGCGATCAGCCCCAGGCCGTACCAGCGCCCGGTGCTGTCGTGTTCGCTGCGCCACTGGCGACGCGCCATCTCGCGCCGGCTGGCCGGCGACAGCACGCTCGAACGCGCGTCGGGTGCCAGGCTGCCGAAGAAGCGCGCGAGGTCGGCTGCCGTGCTGACAAAGCCGGTGGCCGACGCGAGCGCCTGGGTCGACATGCCGACGTCGATCGCGACGCGCCGCCCGAGCGGCTGCTTGGCGCTGTGGCCCTGCGCCATTTTCGCCAGCTTCGCGCGGCGCGGCAGCGCATGCACGTCGGGCACGGTCTCGTGCAAGCCCGCGGCCTCGACGATCTCGCGCTGCACCCAGTCGGCGTAGCGCTCGCCGGTCACCGCCTCGATGGCCAGACCGAGCAGGCCGTAGCCATGGTTCGAATACTTGAAGCGCGTGCCGGGTGTCAACGTCGGCGCGTGCTGCAGGCCCTCGCGCAGCGCGGCCTCGTCGAGGAAGGGCCGCTGCAACGACCACTGCGTCGCATCGATGCCGTCGCGCACCAGGCCCGCGCTGTGGCTCGCCAACTGTGCCAGCGTCAGCGCGCCCACATCGGCACGCAGGCCGCCGACATGGCGCCCCACCGGATCGTCGAGCTGCAGGCGACGCCGCTCGCGCAGGCGCAGGAGGGCCGCGGCGGTGAAGGTCTTCGAATGCGACGCGACCCGGAAGCCATGGCGCGGCGTCAGCGCCTCGCCGCGCGACAGGTCGGCGTGGCCGAACGCGGCCTCGAAGACCAGTCTGCCCCGGTGCGTGACCGCGATCGCGCAGCCCGGCTGTTCGGTCAGCCGCATCTGGTGCTCGATCCAGCGCGGCAGGTAGTCGAGCGCCGCGGTCAGCCAGCTCATGCCTTGGCGCTCGGCACCACGCGCCCGGCCTCGATGCGGATCTGATGCTGGCATCGCTCGGCGATGCTGCGGTCGTGTGTCACCAGCACGAGCGTCGTGCCGGCTTCGCGGTTCATCTCGAACATCAGTTCCATCACGCGCTCGCCGGTCGCGAAGTCGAGGCTGCCTGTGGGTTCGTCGGCCAGCAGCACGGCCGGCTTGACGACGAAGGCGCGCGCGAGCGCGACGCGCTGCTGCTCGCCGCCGGAGAGCAACTTCGGGTAGTGCGTCAACCGCTCGCCCAGGCCCACCCGTTGCAGCATCTCGCGCGCGTGGTCGCGCGCATCGCGCCGGCCGAGCAACTCGAGCGGCAACATCACGTTCTCCAAGGCGGTCAAGTGGGCGAGCAGCTGGAAGTTCTGGAACACGAAGCCCATGCGCTTGGCGCGCACCGCGGCGCGCTCGTCCTCGTCGAGCTGGAACAGGTCCCTGCCGGCGAGCTTGACGGTGCCCGCGCTCGGCACGTCCAGCCCCGCGATGATCGACAGCAGCGTGCTCTTGCCCGAGCCCGAGGCGCCGACGATGGCCGCCGACTCTCGCGCCGCGAGCGCGAAGTGGATGTCGTGGAGAATCGTCAGCACCCCGGTCGAGTCGCCGACCTGCTTGGTGACATGTTCGACTTCGATCAGAAAGGGCGACGCAGGCATGAAGGCAGACGGTCCGATGGCTGAGCACGCGGCGACGCGCCGCGCATGGCTCGCGCAATGTAGCCGCATTGCGTCGGCGGCTCTGGCGGCGGCCGTGATGCCCTGGGGTGCTGCGCGGGCCGCGGCGCCAGCGCCGGTGATCCTGGTGCTCGGTGACAGCCTGTCGGCCGAGTACGGCCTGGCGCGCGGCACCGGCTGGGTCGCGCTGCTCGAGCAGCGCCTGGCGCGCGAGAAGATCGCCGCGCGCGTGGTCAATGCCAGCGTCAGCGGCGACACCACGTCGGGCGGCCGCTCGCGCCTGCCGGCGCTGCTGGTGCAACACAAGCCCACGCATGTGGTCATCGAGCTCGGCGGCAACGACGCGTTGCGCGGTCTGCCGCTGGCGATGACGCAGGACAACCTGACGACGATGACGCGCGCCGCCAAGGCGGCCGGCGCCCGCGTGCTGCTCGTGGGCATGCAGGTGCCACCCAACTACGGGCGGCAGTACGGCGAATCGTTCGCGGCGCTGTTCGCCACCGTGGCCAAGGCCGAGGGCTCGGCGCTCGTGCCTTTCCTGCTCAAGGGCGTGGCGGATGGGCCTGACAGCGAAGCGCTGTTCCAGGCCGACCGCATCCACCCCAAGGAGGCGGCGCACCCGGTCATGCTCGGCAACGTGTGGCCGGTGCTGCGGCCGCTGCTCGTGCCGCGCTGACGGCCAGCCCCCAACTCGCGTTACTCGCCTCCCCCGGGGGGCGCTCGGGCCGCCGGGGCGGCCCGGCGCTGGCCCGAGGGTCCTTGTTCAGCGGTTCTGGCGCTCGCGGTTGACGTCGCCGCGGCCGCGATCGTCGCCCCGCTCGTTGCGGTCGCCGCGCTCGCCCCGCTCGTTGCGCTCGCCCTTGTCCTCGCGCTGGCCGCGCACCGGTGCCGGCATCGGCTGCACGCGCTGCGCTGGTGTGGGCTGCGCGGGTTGGACCGGCTGCACCGGTTGCGCGGGCTGCACCGCGGGCGCCGCCGGTTGCACGCCGCGCCGCTCGACCTGGGTCTCGCGCGAGCGCTGTTGTCCGCGCGCCTCATCGGCACGGCCGCGTTCACCACCGCGTTCAGCGCGGTCCGGCGTGTCGCGCGGCGGCGTCGGTTGGGCGCCCGGGCGCGCCGGCACCACCGGCTGGGCCGGGCGCTCGATGCGGGCTTCGGGTCGCGTCTCGCGGCCCGGGCTGCGGTTCGCTTCGCCGCCGTCGCCGCGCGCCGCGCCGACCCGGCCTGGCGCGGTCCACGGTGTGCTGCGCGTCGCACCCGGTGCCGCCGGCACCGCGCCACCCGGCGAGGCCACGGCACGGCCACGCGGCTCGGGCGGCGCCACCGGCACCACGGCCGCCTGCGTCGTGGTGGCAGCCGGCGCCTGCCAGCGCGAGACGGTTTTCGCATCGACCGCCACGGCCGCGTTGGCCACCGGCTGCCGGCCGCGCATCACGCCCTGCGGCACCACGGTCACGCCGCCGGCCACGCCCTGGTTCGTGTACATGATCGGGCCGGTGGGCACGGTGCGCTCGTAGCGCGGATTCGGGCCATGCCAGTTGCGGTGCGTGACGTTGACGTTGCGCACGTAGATGTTTGTCACCGAGTAGGTCGGGTGGTAGATCTCGCGCGGGCCGAGCGGCACCCAGCCCACGGCCGGGCCGCCGATGCTGATGCCCACGCTGACGTTGGAGCCGCCGAACCAGGCCACCAGGGCCGGCGCGTAGACCGGCCGCGCCACGTACTGGCCCGGGCACCAACCCCAGCGGCCGCCGTAGCTGACCCAGCGCCCGTAGTGGAAGGGCGCGAAGCCCCACGGCGCGTCGTCGACCCAGGTCCAGCCCCAGGGCTGCACCCAGGCCCAGTGGCCATAGCGGTACGGCGCCCAGCCGGACACGACGGCGGTCGGATACCAGATCGCCCCGTAGTCGGGGTGGCGGTCCCAGCGGCCGTGGCGGTCGAGGTCCTCGCTGCCGGTCATCTCGGGCGACACGTAGCGATTGCGCTCGCGGTCGTCCTCGCGCTCCTCGCGCGCGACCCAGTCGCCGAAACGGTCGTCGGGCATCGAGGCCCAGGCGTAGTGGGTCACGCCGCGCTCGCTCCAGAACTCGGCGCGTTGGCCCGCGTTCAGGTCGAGCACGCTGTCGCGTGCCTCGAAACGCAACTGCCCGGTGATCGCGGCGCCGAAGCTGCCGTTGTCGCGGGCGTCGACGCGGTAGCGGCCGGCGCGCAACGGTTCGTAGCGGCCCTCTTCGGTCAGCACCGCGAACTCGCGCGCCGAGTCACCGCGCGCGCGCAGCGCCACGCTGCCGCCGTGCAGGCGCACCAGCACGCGCGAGTCGTCGAGCTGGTGGAATTCGATATCGGTGCCGCCATCCAGGCGCAGCGTGGCGGAGCCCACCTGCACCTCGGCGCGCGCACCGCGCTCGGTGGAGACGCGATTGCCCTCGGTGACGGGGCGGTTGCGGCCGGGCTGGACCCAGTCGCCCTCCTCGTCGTCGAAGAGCCAGACATTGCCGGAGGTGTCGGCGATGCGGCCGACGCGGCCGGGCGGGTCGGCCCAGGCGCTGCCGCTGGCGGCCAACGCCAGGCAGGCCAGCGTCAGGCCGATCAGTGAGTGCAGCCAGCGCAGCGCCTCGGTGGGTGCGTGCAGGGTTCGGACGACGGGTCGGGACATGGTCGGCTCCTCGGCGGCGCACGGGTGGGCCCGGCACCTTGCCCGCCTAACGCCGCCCGCAGGGACGGCGCCGACGCAGCAATGTTGCTTTACGTTTCAGTCGTCCGGCGGCGCGCTGCCCGGCTCGGGGAACAGCACGCTGGTGAAACCGAGTTTCGTCAGATCGGTCATGCGCGTCGGATAGAGCCGGCCGATCAGGTGGTCGCACTCGTGCTGCACCACGCGGGCGTGGAAGCCCTCGGCCTCGCGCTCGATTGGCGCGCCGGTCGGGTCGACGCCGCGGTAGCGGATGCGCGACCAGCGCGGCACCACACCCCGCAGGCCGGGCACCGAGAGGCAGCCCTCCCAGCCTTCTTCGGTGGCGTCGGACAGGGGCTCGATCACCGGGTTGCACAGCACGGTGCGCGGCACCGGCGGCGCCTCGGGGTAACGCTCGTTGCTCGTGAAGCCGAAGATGACGAGTTGCAGGTCGACACCGATCTGCGGCGCCGCGAGGCCGGCACCGTTGGCCGCTTCCATCGTGTCGAACATGTCGGCCACGAGCGCATGCAGCTCGGGCGTGTCGAACGCGGTCACGGGCGGAGCGACGCGCAGCAGGCGCGGGTCGCCCATCTTGAGGATCTCTCGCACAGTCATGTAACGATCCTAGCGCCAGAGCCAGGCGGCGCCGCGAACGCCGGAGGAATCGCCATGCTGCGCGCGGCGCAGCGGCGTGCCGACCACGTCGCTGAACACATGCGGCGCCCAGCGCCGCGGCAGCTCGTCGTAGAGCGCGTCGACGTTGCTCATGCCGCCGCCGAGCACGATGGCGTCGGGGTCGAGCAGGTTGATCACGCGCGCCAACGCGCGCGCCAGGCGCTCCAGGTAGCGATCGAGCGACGCACGGCAGGCTGCGTCGCCGGCCTCGGCGGCCTGCACGATCTGCGGCGCGCTCAGCGTGGCCCCTGAGCGCCGCGCATGGTCGGCCGCGAAACCCGGGCCCGACAGCAGGGTCTCGACGCAGGTGCCGCGGCCGCACCAGCAATGCAAGGTGGCCGCCTCGCCGTCGAGCAGCGGCGCCGGGTTGTGCCCCCACTCGCCGGCCACGCCGTTCGCACCCGCCCAGGCACGGCCGTCGATCGCGATGCCCGCGCCGACACCGGTGCCGAGGATCGCTGCGAACACGACCCGGCCACCGGCCCCGGCGCCGTCGACCGCTTCGCTGACCGCGAGGCAGTTGGCGTCGTTCTCGAGCCGCACCGGGCGATCGAGCACGCGTTCGAGATCCTGCTGCAGTGGGCGGCCGATCAGCACGGTGGAGTTGGCGCCCTTGACGAGGCCGGTGGCCGGCGACAGGCAGCCGGGGATGCCCACGCCCACCGGCAGGGGGCCGCTGCCCAGCGCTTCCTCGGCACGCCGAACCAGGCCGGCAATCGCGGCCAGTGTCCCGTCATAATCGCCGGCCGGCGTGGCCACGCGCTCGCGCAGCAGCACGCGTCCGCCGTCGCGCGCCAGCACCGCCACCTCGATCTTGGTACCGCCGAGGTCGACCCCGATCAGCGGTGTGCTCACGCGCTCCCCAGCAGATTACGCAAGGCAGCCTCGTCGATCACCGGTACGCCCAGCTCCAGCGCCTTGTCGAGCTTGCTGCCCGCGGCCTCGCCGGCGACAACATAGTGCGTCTTCTTCGACACCGAGCCGGCCACCTTGCCACCCTGGGCCTCGATCATCGCCTTGGCTTCCTCGCGGCCGAGCGTGGGCATGGTGCCGGTCAGCACGAAGGTCTTGCCGGACAGCGCCTTCGGCGCCGTCTCGGCCGCGCCGTCGTGCTCGTCCCAGGTCATGCCCGCCGCGCGCAACTGCTCCACCACCTCGCGGTTGTGCGGCTGGTCGAAGAAGGTGCGCACGCTCTGCGCCACCGTCGGCCCGACGTCGGGCACCTCGAGCAGTTGCGCCAGGCTCGCATCCATCAGGCGGTCGAGCGCGCCGAAGTGGCGCGCCAGGTCCTTGGCGGTGGTCTCGCCGACATGGCGGATGCCCAGCCCGTAGAGGAAGCGCGCCAGCGTCGTGCGCTTGCTCTTGTCCAGCGCCGCGACGAGGTTGGCCGCGCTCTTGTCGGCCATGCGGTCGAGTTGCGCCAGCGAGGCCACGCCGAGCTTGTAGAGGTCGGGCAGCGCGCGGATCACGCCGCCATCGACCAGCTGGTCCACCAGCTTGTCGCCCAGGCCCTCGATGTCGAGCGCGCGCCGCTGCGCGAAGTGCAGGATCGCCTGCTTGCGCTGCGCCGGGCACGAGATGCCGCCCGAGCAGCGCCAGTCGACCTCGCCCTCCTCGCGCACGATCGCGCTGCCGCAGACCGGACAGCGCCCGTCAAGCTGCTTGTAGAGGTCGAACGGCTCGCCGCGCCTCAGCTCGGCGGCTTGTCCCGTGACCTCGTAGTAGCCGGTTTCCGCCTGCAACTTGTACCCCTTGGGCACCACTCCAACCACCTCGGGAATCACGTCCCCCGCGCGGCGCACGATCACCGTGTCGCCGATGCGCACGTCCTTGCGCCGCGCCTCGTCCTCGTTGTGCAGCGTGGCATTGCTGACCGTCGTGCCGCCCACGAACACCGGCTCGAGCTTGGCCACCGGCGTCAGCTTGCCGGTGCGGCCGACCTGGATGTCGATGTCGCGCAGCACGGTCGTCTGTTCCTGCGCCGGGTACTTGTGCGCCACCGCCCAGCGCGGCTCGCGGGTCTTGAAGCCGAGCTGTCGCTGCAGCGCGAGTGCGTTGACCTTGTAGACCACGCCGTCGATGTCGAACGGCAGCGCGTCGCGTCGCGCACCCATCGCGGCGTGGAAGGTGATCAGCCCGTCGGCGCCCTGCACCACCGCGCGGTCGGCGCTCACCGGCAGCCCCATCGCGGCCAACGCGTCGAGCAGCGCGCCATGCGTGGGCGGCACGTCCCAGCCCTGCACCTCGCCCAGGCCATACGCGAAGAAGCTCAGCTTCTTGTCGGCCAGGCTGGTGGGGTCGAGCTGGCGCACCGCACCGGCCGCGGTGTTGCGCGGGTTGACGTAGGTCTTCTCGCCCTTGGCGCGCTGCGCTTCGTTCAGCGCCTCGAAGTGGTCGCGCCGCATATAGACCTCGCCGCGCACCTCGAGCACCGGCGCGTGCATGCCCGCGAGGCGCAGCGGCACCTGGCCGATGGTGCGGATGTTCTGGGTCACGTCCTCGCCGGTCTCGCCGTCGCCGCGCGTGGCGGCGAGCACGAGCACGCCGGCCTCGTAGCGCAGGTTGATCGCCAGGCCGTCGAACTTGAGCTCGGCGGCGTACTCCACCGGCGGCGCGGAGGCCTCGAGCTTCAGTGCATTGCGCACCCGCTCGTCGAACCGGCGCGCGCCTTCCGGCGTGGTGTCGGTCTCGGTTTCGATCGACAGCATCGGCACCTTGTGACGCACCGGCGTCAGGCCCTCGAGCACGCGGCCGATCACGCGCTGCGTCGGCGAGTCGGCCGTGCGCAGCGCCGGGTGCGCGGCCTCGATCGCCTGCAGTTCCTGGAACAGGCGGTCGTACTCAGCGTCCGGAATCTCCGGCGCGTCGAGCACGTAGTAGAGCTGCGCGTGGTGGTTCAGCAGCGCGCGCAGTTCGGCAGCACGCTCGGCGGGATCGGCCATGGCGTGAGTGTAGGCAGGGCTCAGGCGGTGGTCATGCGTGAGCGCTCGAACATCACGCCCTGATACGGTTCCGCCACGATGCGCTCGAGGTGAAAGCCGGCGCGCTCGAACACCGGCTTCGAGAACGGCGTGGCCCAGGCCTCGAAGCGGACGGCGCCCCGCGCACGCGCCTGCACCATCGCGTGCGCCAGCAAGGCCGAGCCCAGACCCTGGCGCGTCAGCGCGGCCCGCACGTACAGCGAGTGCACCTCGCCGACGTCGTCGTGCAGTGCAATGCCGCAGAACCCGGTGGGGCCGCTGGCGTCGTCGGCGACCCAGGTCCGGGCGTCGAGGATGTAGCGCGTGAAGCGTTCGGCGTCGTCGGCCGATCGCGCCCACGCGGCCACCTGCGCGGCAGAGTAGACCAGCGGCCCGAGCGCCAGCGCGGCGTCGCGGTACAGCGCGGCCAGCGCCGTCACGTCGGCGGCCGTGGCCAACCGGAACGCCGGGTTCACTGGAACAGACGTCGCGCCACCGCCGAGCCGGCGGCCATGTCGCGTGCCTCGAGCGCGCGGTACAGCGTCTGCAGTTCGCCGGCGATCGTGGTGTAGTGTTGCAGCGTGATCGGGCGGCCGTCGTCGTCGATCGCCTGGGCATCCATCTCGTCGGCCAGTGCGCGGATGGCCTGCTGCCAGGCCGCGAAGGGCTCGGCCGACTCGGCCGTCTGCCCGACGTCCAGCGACAGCGTGATCCGCCGCACCGCAGCCTGCGCCGGGTCTTCGGACAGCGCGGCCTGGGCGTCGAAGGACAACGTCAGCACCGGCGGCGAACCTTCCTCGGCGCCCGGCAACACCAGGCGCCCGGGCAGGTGACCCGGCACAAAACCGTGGCGTTCGGCGCACTGGCGCAGGTACCCGACGCTCCAGGCCACCGAATTGGCCTGCAGGTGCACCGCGAGGTTGGCGTCGTGCGCGCTCGCGAACGCGTCCAGCTCGCGGGCGCGGCCCACCACGTCGAGCATGTCGGGGAAGTCGGGTACCGCACCGATGGCGTCGGCGAGGGCCTGGATCTTCTGCACGAATTCCGAGTACTCGATCTCGTTGAGCGCACCGCTGCGGTTGGCCAGCTGCACGCCGGCCTGCAGCTCGCCGTAGCGTGCCTGCGCGTGAGGCGCCTCCCACTCGCCCGTCTCGGCGTTCAGGCCCTCCACCTGCAGCGGCTTGCCGCCAGCACGGCGTGACGGCGGCAGGTGCGCCAGCACGGTCTCGCCGGTCACCGGGGCCTCGACCGCGAGCGTGGCGATGGCGTCGATCAGCGCGTCGATGCGCGAGGTGGCGCGCCGTGGGGAGGCCGGCGCCGCGAGCCCGGACGGTTCGCCGGCGGGAGGCAGCACGCCGAGCGTGGGCTCGACGCGCTCGGGCGGCGCATCGGCCTGCACGGGGCCTTCGGCCTTGCGCGGCAACGCGCGCCGCGAAGACCACCATCCATGCGCTGCCAGTGCGGCCAGCACGGCGACGGCGGCGAGCACGAGGGCGGCGGTGAGGCTCATCGGCACGCGATCCTAGTACAGGCGCCGCGCATCACCGTCGGCCCGCGCCGTGCTCACGCCGCCTGGGCCATGGAAACAGCGGCGTCCATGTCCACCGCAACGATGCGCGAGACACCCTGTTCCTGCATCGTCACGCCGATCAGTTGCTGCGCCATCTCCATCGCGATCTTGTTGTGGCTGATGAAGAGGAACTGCGTCGCCTGCGCCATCTCGGTGACGAGCTTGGCGTAGCGCTCGGTGTTGGCGTCGTCCAGCGGTGCGTCCACCTCGTCGAGCAGGCAGAACGGCGCCGGGTTGAGCTGGAAGATCGCGAACACGAGCGCGATCGCGGTCAGCGCCTTCTCGCCGCCCGACAGCAGGTGGATCGTGCTGTTGCGCTTGCCCGGCGGCTGCGCCAGCACCTGCACGCCGGCGTCGAGGATCTCGTCGCCGGTCATCACGAGCCTGGCGGTGCCGCCGCCGAACAGCACCGGGAACATGCGGCCGAACTGCTCGTTGACCTGGTTGAAGGTCTGCGCCAGCAGCTCTCGCGTCTCGGCATCGATGGTCTTGATCGCCCCCTCGAGCGTGGCCATGGCCTCGCGCAGGTCGGCGTCCTGTGCATCCAGGAATTGCTTGCGCTCGCGCGAGGTGGTCAGCTCCTCGAGGGCGGCCAGGTTCACGGCGCCCAGCGCCTCGACCTCGCGGTGCAAGCGGTCGATCTCGCCCTGCAGGCCGGCGAGCTTGACGCTGCCCGCCTCGATGCCTTGCGCCAGCACAGCCAGATCGACGGCCGCCGCGGTCAGCTGCTCCATGTACTGGGCGCCACCGAGCGATGCGGCCTGTTCCTCGAGCTGCAGCTTGGTGATCTTCTCGCGCAGCGGGTCGAGCGAGCGCTCGAGGCCCATGCGCTGCTCGTCGAAGCCCTTGAGCCTGGCCGACAGGTCGTCGTACTGGCTGCGCTGCGCCGCGAGCGCAGCCTCGCGTTCGAGCTTGAGCGCCAGCGCGGTCTGCAGCCCGGCCTGCGCGGCCGCATCGTCGAGCGTCGCGAGTTCGCTGCGCAGTTGTTCGACCG
>DATLIE010000240.1:0-4607 GCA_035539635.1 Burkholderiaceae bacterium | reverse complement strand
GCATCAGCAGGAAGGGCCCGCGCGTGTTGATGTCGAACTGCGCCTGCCACATCTCGAGCGTGGTCTCGGTCAGCGAACCGCGGTCGGTGGTGGCCGCTGAATTGACCAGCGCGTTGACGCTGCCCAGGGTCTGGATCGCGGTGTCCATCAGGCGCGCGCAGTCCTCGGCCCGGCCGACGTCGGCCTGCACGTAGTGGCAGGCGGCACCGAGTGCGCGCACCTCGGCCGCCGCGGCCTCGCCGATCGCGGCGCGCCGGCCGCTGATCACGATGCCCTCGGCACCTTCCTGCGCCAGCCGCCGGGCCACCGCCAGGCCGAGGCCCTGGGTGCCGCCGGTGATCAGGGCGCGCGTGCCGCGGTGGCGCGGGGGGGTCGGGCTGTTCATGGCCGGACTGTAGCCGGCGATGGAAGTCAATTTCTAAGCAGTTACCATGACAGAATTGGACTTCTGCGCGCCCTAGACTGGCGCCACGATGAACACCCCTTCGCTGCCCATCCCCGCCGGCCGCCGCTTCGACATCGCCTGCCTCGGCCGCCTCGCGGTGGACCTGTACGCGCAGCAGTTCGGTGCGCGCCTGGAGGACGTGTCGAGCTTCGCCAAGTACCTCGGCGGCAGCTCGGCCAACATCGCCTTCGGCGCGGCGCGGCTGGGCCTGCGCGCCGCGATGATCTCGCGCGTCGGCGACGAGCAGATGGGGCGCTTCCTGGTCGAGACGCTGCAGCGCGAGGGCTGCGACACCTCGATGGTGCAGACCGACCCCGAGCGCCTGACCGCACTCGCCATCCTCGGCCTGAAGGACCGCGACACCTTCCCGCTGCTCTTCTACCGCGAGAACTGCGCCGACATGGCGACCGACGCCGCGGGCATCCGCGAGGACTTCATCGCCGACTGCCGCGCGCTGCTGATCACCGGCACGCACCTGTCGCAGCCGACGGTGCGCGAAGCGTCGGCGCAGGCCTTGCACTATGCCGGCCGCCACGGCGTGCTGCGCGTGCTCGACATCGACTACCGCCCGGTGCTGTGGGGCCTGACCAAGCGCGGCGAGGGCGCGAACCGTTTCGTTGCCAACGACGAGGTGACGGCGAGCCTGCAGCAGATGCTGCCGCGCTTCGAACTGCTGATCGGCACCGAGGAGGAGTTCATGATCGCCGGCGGCGTGCCGGGCAACCTGCTGGCCAGCCTGCGCTGCGTGCGCGAGGTCACGCCGGCGGCGATGGTCGTCAAGCTCGGCGCGAAAGGCTGCTGCTTCATCGCCGGCGCCGTGCCGGCGCGGCTGGAGGATGCACCCACCGTGGTCGGCGAGCGCATCGAGGTCTTCAATGTGCTCGGCGCCGGCGACGCGTTCGCGGCCGGCCTGATGAGCGGCTTCCTGCGCGGCCAGGGTTTCGAGAACGCGGCCCGCACCGCCAACGCCTGCGGCGCGCTCGTCGTGTCGCGCCACGCCTGCGCGCCGGCCATGCCGACGCCGGCCGAGCTGGCGCACTGGTTCAGCGGCCAGCGCGCACCGCGCGTCGACAGCGACCCGGTGCTGGCCCACCTGCACCGCACGACCGCGCCGCGCCCGGCCTGGCCCGAGCTTTGCGTGATGGCCTTCGACCACCGCTCGCAGTTCGTCGACTTGGCGCAGGCCGCAGGCGCGCCGCTCGATCGCCTGCCGCGGCTCAAGCGCCTGCTGCTCGACGCGGCCGACCACGCGGCTGAAGCCCATGCGCTGCAGGGCCAGGCGGGCGTGCTGATCGACGGCCGCTTCGGCCTCGACGCACTCGCGGCCGCCACCGGGCGAGGCCTCTGGATCGGCCGTCCCGTCGAGCAGCCGGGCTCACGGCCGCTGGCCTTCGACGGCACGCGCTCGGTCGGCAGCACGCTCACCGAGTGGCCGCGCGAGCAGGTCGTCAAATGCCTCGTGCACTACGACCCGGACGACCCAGCCGACTTGCGTGTGGCGCAGGAAGAGCGCCTGCTCGAACTGTGGGAGGCCACGCGCACCAGTGGCCACGAACTGCTGCTGGAAGTGATCGCGCCGCAGCACGACGACACGGCCGTGCTGCGCGCCGTCAAGCGCTTCTACAACCTCGGGCTGAAGCCCGAATGGTGGAAGCTGGCGCCGATGGCCGAGGCCTCGTGGGCTGCGCTGGCGGCGCTGGTCGCCGAGCGCGACCCGCAGTGCCGCGGCGCCGTGATCCTCGGCCTGAACCAACCGCTCGAGACCCTGGCCGCCGCCTTCGGCCACGCGCGCCACCCCATCGTCAAGGGCTTCATGGTCGGGCGCACGATCTGGGGCGAGGCCTGCGCGGCCTGGCTGCGCGGCGAGATCGACGACGCCGTGCTGGTGCAGCGCTGCGGCGAGCGTTATGGTGCGTTGGTGCAGGCATGGCGCCAGAGCAGGGAGACGAAGTGAACACCGTGCGGTTGACGATGGCGCAGGCGCTGGTAGCGCACCTGGCCGCGCTGCGGGTCGAACTCGACGACGGCTCGGTGCTGCCCTACTGCGCCGGCGTGTGGGCGATCTACGGCCACGGCAACGTGGCCGGCCTCGGCGAAGCGCTGGCCCAGCACCGCGCCGCGCTGCCGGTGCTCCGCGCGCACAACGAGCAGGCCATGGCGCACGCCGCCATCGCCTTCGGCAAGGCGAATTTCCGTCGCCGCATCATGGCGGTCAGCACGTCAATCGGGCCCGGCGCCACCAACCTGCTGACCGCCGCCGCGCTCGCGCATGTGAACCGGCTGCCGGTGCTGCTGCTGCCGGGCGACGTGTTCGCCTCGCGCGCACCCGACCCGGTGCTGCAGCAGGTGGAGGACTTCGGCGCCGGCGACATCAGCGCCAACGACGCGTTCCGGCCCTTGGTGCGCTACTTCGACCGCATCACGCGACCCGAGCAGATCCTCGACGCGCTGCCGCGCGCGGTGCAGGTGATGACCGACCCGGCCTCCTGCGGCCCGGTGTGCCTGGCGCTGCCGCAGGACGTGCAGACGATGGCCTTCGACTGCCCGCGCGCCTTCCTCGAGCCGGCCACGCTGCACCTGCGGCGCCCGGCGCCCGACGCACGCGAACTGGCCGCCGCCAACGAACTGCTGACTGCGTCGCGCAAGCCGCTCGTCATTGCCGGTGGCGGCGTGCTCTACAGCTGCGCCGGCGCCTCGCTGGCGGCCTGGGCCACGGCGCACGGCGTGCCGGTGGCCGAAACGCAGGCCGGCAAGGGCAGCCTGGCGTGGAACCATCCGCTCAACGTCGGTGCCATCGGCGTGACCGGCTCGCCCGCGGCCAATGCGCTGGCGGCCGAGGCCGACCTGGTGATCGGCCTGGGCACGCGACTGCAGGACTTCAGCACCGGCTCGCACGCCCTCTTCCCACAGGCGCAGTTGCTGTCGATCAACGTGCAGCCCTTCGACGCCGGCAAGCGCGGCGGCACCAGCCTGGTGGCCGACGCGCGCGTCGTGCTGGCTGCGCTGCGGCCCGGCAGCTGGCGTGCCGACGAGGGATGGACCTCGCGCGCGCACCAGCTGGCCGCGCGGTGGAGCGCACGCGTCACCGAACTGACCACCGCGCCGCCGCCCGCCGGTACCCTGCCCTACGACGCCGAGGTGATCGGCGCGGTGCGCGACTCGGCGGCCGACAGCGCAGGCCACGACATCGTCGTCTGCGCCGCGGGCACGCTGCCCGCCGAGCTGCACAAGCTGTGGCGCAGCGCGCATGCCGGCGGCTACCACATGGAGTACGGCTACTCCTGCATGGGCTACGAGATCGCCGGCGGCCTGGGCGTCAAGCTCGCGCGGCCCGAATGCGAGGTGGTTGTGATGGTGGGCGACGGCTCCTACCTGATGCTCAACTCCGAGATCGCAACCTCGGTGATGCTGGGCCTGAAACTGATCGTCGTGGTGCTCGACAACCGCGGCTTCGGCTGCATCCAGCGCCTGCAACTGGCCAGCGGCAGCGAGCGCCACAACAACCTGCTCGAAGACAGCGTGCGCGTAGGCGGGCGCGACGTGAAGGTGGACTTTGCCGCGCACGCGGCGAGCCTGGGCGCGCAATCCGTGCACGTGCAGTCCGTGACGGAACTGAAGGCCGCGATGCAGCGTGCGCGCGCCGCGAGCACCACGCAGGTGATCGTCATCGACACCACGCCCTGGCGCACCACGGATGATGGCGGCGCTTGGTGGGAGGTGGCGATCCCCGAGGTGTCGCCGCGCGCCGAGGTGCGCCAGGCGCGCGAACAATACGAGGCAGGCAAGCGAAAGCAGAGAGCACAAGGATGAGCTGGAACGTGCGCATCGGGGTGAATCCCCTGTCGTGGATGAACGACGACCTGCCCTCGCTCGGCGGCGAAACGCCGCTCGAGACGGCGCTGGCTGAAGGCAAGGAGATCGGCTACGCCGGCTTCGAGCTCGGCAACAAGTTCCCGCAGGACGGGCCGGCGCTGAAGGCCAAGCTGGCCGAGTTCGGCCTGGCCTGCGTGTCGGGCTGGTACTCGGGGCACCTCGCGCACGACACGGTCGAACACGAGGTCGAACGCTGCGTCGCGCACATGGACAAGCTGCGCTTCAACGGCGTCAAGGTGGTGGTCTACGGCGAGGTGGCCGGCTCGATCCAGGGCGACATGAACCGGCC
>DATLIE010000239.1:0-4967 GCA_035539635.1 Burkholderiaceae bacterium | reverse complement strand
GACGTCGTCGAGTACTTGTGCGACCGCGTCGTCGTGCTCTACCTCGGCCACGTGATGGAGATTGCACCCACCGCCGAGCTGTTCGCGCGTCCGCTGCATCCGTACACACGGGCGCTGCTGGCAGCCAGCCCGAAGCCGGATCCGACGCTGGAAGGCAGCGCAGTGCCGCTGCAAGGCGACATCCCGAGCCCGGTCAATCCGCCGTCGGGCTGTGTCTTCCGCACGCGCTGTCCGCTCGCGATCGATGCTTGCGCGCAGACGGCGCCGCCGCTGGAAGAGATGGCGCCGGGCCGCTTCTCCGCCTGCATCCGCAAGGACATGATGCTCACGCCGCTGCCATGAATGCCGACGACCTGCTCGACCCCCTGATCGGCCCCGGATTCAAGGGCTTCCCGCACGGCCACCCCGCCCTGCGCCGCAGCGCCATCGCGCAAACGGGCTGGAACGTGCTGGCCGGCGACCTGCCGTTGCCGATCGCCGTGCTCAAGCGCGACGCGGTGGCGCACAACATCGACTGGCTACAGCGCCAGGTGCGCCACTGGGGCATCGACCTGGCGCCGCACGGCAAGACGACGATGTCGCCGCAACTGTTCCAGCGCCAGCTCGACGCCGGCGCCTGGGGTATCACCTTCGCCACCGTCACCCAACTCGCCGTCGGGGTGGCCGCCGGCGTGCGCCGTGCGCTGATCGCCAACCAGGTGCTGGGCGACGCCGACCTGGGCGCGATCCAGCAGCTGCTGCGTGACCACGCCGGGCTGCGCATCGTGTTCCTCGTCGACTCGGCGGCGCAGCTGAACCTGATCGAGGACTGGTCGACCCGTCATGCGGGCAGCGTGCCCTTCGAAGTGCTGCTCGAACTCGGCCTGCCGGGCGGGCGCACCGGCTGCCGCACGCACGACGAAGCGCTGGCGCTGGCGCAGCGCCTGCACGCCAGCGCCGCGGTCGCCTTCGTCGGCATCGAGTGCTACGAGGGCCTGGGCGCCAAGGGCAACAGCGAGGTCGATGTGCCCTATGCGAGCGCGCTGATGGACCGCGTCGAGGCGATAGCGCGCGAGTGTGATGCGCGCGGCCTGTTCGACATCGACGAGGTGCTGCTGTCGGCCGGCGGGTCGGCGATCTTCGATCTGGTGGCCACGCGATTGACGCCGGCGCTCGGCCGCCCGGTGCGGGGGCTGCTGCGCTCGGGCTGCTACGTCACGCACGATCACGGCACCTACAAGCGCTTCGTCAGTGTTGTCGAAACCCGCCTGGGCTGCGCGCCCGGTGACGCGCTGCGCCCGGCGCTCGAGGTGTGGACGCATGTGCAATCCTGCCCCGAGCCAGGGCTGGCGCTGCTGGCCGCGGGGCGGCGCGACCTGTCGTTCGACATCGAGATGCCGATCCCGCTGCTGCGTGCGGCGCGCGGCGCGATGACTCCGCACGCCGTGCCTGCGAGCTGGAAGATCACCGCGCTGAACGACCAGCATGCCCACCTGCGCTGGGACGCGGCCGACGCCACCCAGGCGCCGCAGGTCGGCGAGCGTGTCGGCCTGGGCATCTCACACCCCTGCACCACGTTCGACAAATGGCACTGGATGCCGATGGTCGACGAGCACTACCGCGTCGTCGACGCGGCGGTGATGCACTTCTAGGCGCCGCGATGGGCAGCAACGGACTGTTGCGCAAGGTGGCGCAGATTCGCGACAAGGCGCCGGCCGCGCGCCGCGCCATCTTGGACCTGATGCTCGAGGACCCCGACCGCGTGCTGGCCGAAAGCTTCGAACTGCTGGCGCGGCGTGCGCGCAGTTCGGTGCCGACGGTGATGCGCACCTGCCGCGACCTCGGGTTCGCCGGTCTGCGAGAGTTCAAGCTGGCGCTGGCGCACGAACTCGCGCTCGGCGGCTCGCCGCTGCACCGCCGCGTCGACATCAACGACAGCGCGGAAGACATCGTCGCCAAGGTCACGCGCAGCGCGGCGGCCACGGTGGCCGGTGTGCGTTCGCAGCTCGAACTGGCGACGCTCGAGACGGCCGTCAACGCCATTGCCGGGGCACGCCACATTGACCTGTTCGCCACCGGCATCACCTCGTGGTTCATGGCGCAGGACCTGCAAGCGCGCCTGTTCCGGCTCGGCCTGTCGGCCAACGCCTGGGTCGACTACCACCTGCAGCGCGTGGCTGCCGCGGCGCAGGACGCGCAGGGTGTGGTGCTCGTGATCTCGCATGTCGGCGGCCTGCCGTCGATGCTCGACGCGGTGGACATCGCACGGGGCCAGGGTGCGCGCGTGGTGTCGTTGACGCAGGCGGGGACGCCGCTGGCCGATCGCACCGACATCCTGCTGGCGCTGAGCGTGCCCGACGACGCGGTGATGCACGTCGGCATCGACGCCTACCTGACGCACCTGACCGCGATCGAGATCCTGACCGTGCTGGTGGCGCAGCGCCGCGGCGAGCCCGCGGTGCGGCGACTGCAAGGCGTGCGCGCCGCCCTGCAGCAGGCGGGCGTGGACGTGCGCTCGCACCCCTTGCAGAGCTGGGACGGCGCTGCCACAGCGCGTGGATCGAAGTCATGAGCGAACGCGCCGTGCTGCTGGAGAACGGCCTGGTCATCGACGGCAGCGGCGGGCCGTCGTGGCCCGGCGACGTGCTGGTGGTCGGCGAACGCATCGACCGTGTCGGCAGCGGCCTGCGCGGTCGGCTGCCGCCCGGGCTGTCGCCTTCGGACGTGCAGGTGGTCGACTGCCAGGGTCTGGCGATCGCGCCCGGCTTCATCGACGCGCACACGCACGACGACGCGATCGTGCTGCGCGAGCCCGCCTACCTGGCCAAGCTGTCGCAGGGCATCACGACCGTGATCGCCGGCAACTGCGGCATCTCGCTCGCGCCCTACCGCAGCGCGGCGGCCGGCCCGCCGCTGTCGCTGCTGGGCACCGACTCGTTTCGCCACGACACGTTCGCCGCCTATGCCAAGGCGGTGGACGCCGCGAAGCCGGCGCTCAACGTCGCCGCGCTGATCGGGCACACCACGTTGCGCTACGCGACGATGGATGACCTGACGCGCCCGGCCAGTGCCGCCGAGCGCGAACGCATGGCCGCGCTGCTCGACGCCAGCCTCGCCGAGGGCGCGATCGGCCTGTCGTCGGGCCTGTTCTACGAGCAGGCGTTCGCGGCCCCGGCCGACGAGGTGACGGCGCTGGCGCGCGTGGTCGCGCGCCACGGCGGTGTCTACACGACGCACCTGCGCAGCGAGATGCAGGCCATCATCGAGGCCATGCACGAGGCCGGCGACTGCGCGTTCGACGCCGGCGTGCCGCTGGTGATCTCGCATCACAAGTGCGCCGGCCCGGCGCAATGGGGCCGCACGCGTGAGACCCTGCCGCTGGTGGACGAACTCGCCAAGCGCCAGGAGATCGCCCTGGACGTCTACCCGTACGTCGCCGGCTCGACCGTGCTGCGCGAGGACCTCGTCGACGGCGTGATCGACGTGATGCTGACCTGGAGCGATGCCCATCCCGAGTGCGGCGGGCGCATGCTCGCCGACATCGCGGCCGAGTGGGGCGTCGACCAGAAGGCCGCCGCGCGCAGGCTGATGCCTGGCGGCGCGTGCTACTTCCAGATCCGCGAGGACGACGTCGAGCGCGTGATCGCGCACCCGCGCACGATGATCGGCAGCGACGGCCTGCCGCACGACCGCCACCCGCACCCGCGCCTGTGGGGTGCCTTCCCGCGCGTGTTCGCGCGCTACTGGCGCGAGCGCGGCCTGTTCTCGCTCGAGGAAGCGGTGCACAAGATGACGGGTCTGACGGCGCGCAACTTCCGGCTCACGGGTCGCGGCCTGCTGCGCGCGGGCGCGGCGGCCGACCTGGTGCTGTTCGACCCCACGCGCATCGCCGACACCGCCACCTACGACGTGCCGGTCAGCCCGAGCGTCGGCGTCGTCGGCGTGTGGGTCAACGGCGAGCACGCGTACGCCGAAGGCGGCCCTGCGCGCGCGCGCGCAGGGCGCATGCTCAGGCGCGGCGGGGCCTAGCGCTCCAGGCGCCAGATCTGGCCGGCCTCGTGGTCAGTCAGCACATACAGCCAGCCGTCGGGGCCCTGGCGCACGTCGCGGATGCGCGTCGCGCGATCGGCCAGCAGCGCATGCTCCTTCACCACCTTGCGGCCGTCGAGTTCCAGCCGCACCAGCTTCTGGCCGCGCAGCGCGCCGACGAAGAGCTGACCCTTCCAGTCGCCGTAGCGCTCGCTGGTCAGGAAGGCCATGCCCGAGGGCGCGATCGATGTCGGCACCCAGTAGTGCACCGGCGGGGCGATGTCGGCGCGCTCGCTGCCTTCGCCGATCTTCGTGCCGATGCCGTAGTTGCGACCGTGCGTGATGACGGGCCAGCCGTGGTTGGCGCCGGCGGCGGGGATGTTGAGTTCGTCGCCGCCCTGCGGGCCATGTTCGGTCAGCCACAGCTCGCCGCTGTCCGGGTGCAGGGCCGCACCCTGCGGGTTGCGGTGGCCGTAGCTCCACAACTCGGGCTTCGCGCCCGCCCGCCCGACGAAGGGGTTGTCGGGCGGCACGCGGCCGTCGATCTCGATGCGCGCCACCTTGCCGAGGTGGTTGTCCAGCGTCTGCGCGTCGTCCTTGCGGTGGCCGCGCTCGCCGAGCGTCACGAACAGGCGTCCGTCGCGCGCGAACACGAGGCGCGAGCCGAAGTGCAGGCCGCCACCGACCTTGGGCTGCTGGCGGAAGATCACGCGCACGTCGGCGAGGCGCTCGCCGTCCAGGCGCGCGCGCGCCACCGCCGTGCCCGCCAGGTTGGCATTGGCGCCGTCGCCGGGCTCGCTGAAGGTGAAGAACACAAGCCGGTTCTCGGCGAACTGCGGGTGCACCACCACGTCGAGCAGGCCGCCCTGGTTGTTGTCGAACACGGCGGGCAGGCCGGCCAGCGGCGCACTGACGCGGCCGTCGCGCGCCACGATGCGCATGCGCCCGGGCCGCTCCGT
>DATLIE010000238.1:0-5661 GCA_035539635.1 Burkholderiaceae bacterium | reverse complement strand
GTCATGGTCGGTCCACGCTGCGTGCGTCGCGGCCAGCAGCGGCAGGTCGGCGCGTGCGAGGCCCAGGTGCAGCTGGTCGGCCAGCCAGGCGGCGGCGCTGGGACCGTCATGCACGATGCCGGCGTCGACCGCCGACTCGAGGCCTTCGGAGTAGCTGAAGCCGCCGACCGGCAGCGCCGGTGAGGCCAGCCACATCAGGCCGAGCAGGGTGGCGGGGGCGGGTGTCATCCGTGGTGATGACCGTGGTGGTCATGGTCGTGGCCGTGATCGTGGCCGCCATGGTCGTGGCCCTGCGCGTGTTCATGGCCATGCGCCCCATGCCCACCCGCCGCATAGGCGCCGCCCTCGGGCTCGAACGGCGCCGACACCTCGTGCACGATCAGGTGCATCGCACGCAGCATGTCGGCCAGCACCGGGTCGGGTTCGAGTTGGAGCTGGTCGGCCTTCACCTCCAGTGCGACATGGCGGTTGCCCAGGTGGTAGGCCGCGCGCGGCAGGTCCACCGGCGTGCCGTGTGTCGGGCACGCGGTCACGCGCAGCAGCGGCTGCGCCGCGGCCAGCACGCGCACCAGCGAGCCGTCCTCGGCCACCAGCACGTCGCCGCCGCGCAGCACGCTGCCGCGCGGCAGGAACACGCCCAGGTGCCGCCCCGCCGAGTCGGTGGCCTCGAAGCGACTCTTCTGGCGCAGGTCCCAGTCGAGTTCGACGCTGGAGGCGCGTTTGATCAGGGCGGCGGCGAGGCCGCGTCCACCGGGCAGGAGTTTGTTCACGCTGAGCATGGCAAGGCTTATAGCAAACGGTCGGCTGAGCGAGGCCCTACGATCGCGGGCAGGAGTCCTGCCCCATGCTCGTCTTCCGCCAGCTCTTCGACCCCACCTCGTCGACCTACACCTACCTGCTCGGCGACGGCGAACGCGGCGAGGCGGTGCTGATCGACCCGGTGTTCGAGCATGTGCGGCGCGACGCTGCGCTGCTGCGCGAACTCGGCCTGACGCTGCTTGCGACGCTCGAGACGCATGTGCATGCCGACCATGTCACCGGAGCCTGGCTGCATCGCGCGCGCGGCGGCAGCCGCATCCTGGTGTCGGCTGCCAGCGGTGCGACCGGCGCCGACCGGTATTTGCAGCCGGGCGACGAGGTGGCCTTCGGCGCGCGCCGCCTGCAGGTGCGCTCCACGCCGGGCCACACCGACGGCTGCCTGACCTATGTGCTCGACGACGAGAGCCGCGCGTTCACCGGCGACGCGCTGCTGATCCGCGGTTGCGGCCGCACCGACTTCCAGCAGGGCAGCCCGGCCCGGCTCTACCGCTCGGTGCACGAGCAGATCCTGTCGCTGCCGCCGCAATGCCTGCTCTACCCGGGGCACGACTACCGCGGGCTCACGGTGACCAGCGTCGAGGAAGAGCGGCGCTACAACCCGCGCTTCGGCGGCAGCAGCAACGAGGCCGACTTCGCCGGCTACATGAACCACCTCGGCCTGCCGCATCCGAAGTTGATGGACCTGGCGGTACCGGCCAACCTGCGTTGCGGCCAGCCGCAGGGCCACGCGTCGCTGCCCGACGAGCCGACGTGGGCGCCGCTGGTCTGGACCTTCGCCGGCCTGTGGGAGATCCAGCCCACGGCGCTCGAGGAGTGCGGGCCCGAAGTGCAGCTGGTCGATGTGCGCGAGCCGGCCGAGTTCACCGGCGCGCTCGGTCATCTGCGCGGCGCGCGCCTGGTGCCGCTCGGGGACCTGCCGCAGCGGTTGGGCGAGCTGGACCCGGCGCGGCCGGTCGTCACCGTCTGCCGCTCGGGCACGCGCTCGGCCCAGGCGGCGCTGCTGCTGGGCAAGGCCGGCTTCGGGCAAGTGGCCAACCTCGGCGGCGGCATGCTGCGCTGGCGTGCGGCGGGCGGTGCGGTCGAAGGCGGGGTTGCGTGAGCGGCGCCGGACCGCGCTCTGCGCTGCGCCTGCGGCCCCTCGTGCCGGGCGACCAGGCGCGCCTGTGGCATTGGCTGCACGTGGCTCTGTGGGATCCGCCGCCCGCGTCGCTGCGGCCGCTCGAGGTGCTGCAGCAGCCCGGCGTGCGCATCTACGCCGAGGACTGGGGCCGCGGCGGGGAGGCTGGCGACATCGGCGTGGTGGCCACACTCGACGGCGAGCCGGAGCCGATCGGCGCCTGCTGGATGCGCCAGCTTCCGGCGGGCGTGGGCCTGGCCTCGGTCGACGAGCAGACGCCGCAACTGGGCATCGCGCTCGAGCCCGCCTTCCAGCACCGTGGCCATGGCGGCGCGCTGATGCGCGCGGCGCTGCGGGCCGCGCGCGAACGCGGCGTGCGCCAGGTGTCGCTGACCGTGCACCCGCAGAACCCGGCGATCGCCCTCTACGAGCGCTGCGGCTTCGTCAGGCAAGGCCTGCGCGGCAGCTACCACCTGATGCTGGCGCGGCTCGATCAGGCCTTGCCGTCGATCGAACTCTCGTAGCGCGCGGCCGCGGCGTACAAGTCGCTCGCGAATCCGGGGTCGGAGCGGCGGTAGCGGTCGGCCAGTGCGCGCACCGCCTCCGCGTCGCGCGCGGCGGCCGCTTCCGCCGAAGTCGGTGTGCCCCGGCGCATTTGCGCCACGAGGTTGCACAGGCGCTGCCAGATCGAAGCCGGGTGCGCAGCGATCGCTGCGCCAGTGAGCGTGGCGCCGGTGACGTTCATGGCTGCTGCTCCTGGGTCATGCCGTACGTGGCGGCGTCGCGAAGGGTGCGCGCGAGTTCCGGGTCGAACAGCTCGCGGCGCTCGGCCAGCAAATGCAACTCTCTGGCCGCGCGGCGGCGGCCGACGTCCTCGAGCGCGCGCCAGATCGAGCGGCCGATGGCCTGCAGCAGCGTGGGCGATTGGCGGCGATACCCGGTTGCGGCGGGGTGCGCCGCCGCGTGCGTCAGTGTGTTCATGCGGCCCCCCCGGTCGACGGCGCCTTGCGGCTGTCCAGACGGAACAACCAGACCACAACCCGAACCGCCCAGTCCACGCCGCGTGGGGCGCGAACCTGGGGCGGGACCATGACCCGAACCTGTTGAGTCGACATGGTGCTTCCCCTTTCTTGGCTTGAGGCCGATCTGGCCCCGTGGCACGAAGATTAGGGTTTTCACTTAAGCTTCGCCAATTGCGTGTCGTAATCCAGGCATCACCGGTGCGAATACCGGGTGGAAAACGTCACGAATCACCCCATATGAAAGCCGCGCGCTCACTTCGTTCGCTGCCCCCCGGAGGGGGCGCTCAGTGGCTTCGGAGCGGCCGGACGCCACTGAGATGAACTTCCGGACCCTGGACCTCAACCTGCTGCGCGTCTTCGACGTGGTGATGGTCGAGCGCAATGTCACGCGAGCGGCCGATCGCTTGGCAATGACCCAGCCGGCGGTCAGCAACGCGCTGCGCCGCCTGCGCGAGACGATCGGCGAGGATCTCTTCGTGCCCGGTCCCACCGGCGTCGCGCCAACGCCGCATGCGTCGGCGCTGTGGCCCGCGGTGCGCCGGGCCCTGGCCGGGCTGCGCGAGGTGTTCGACCCGCAGGCGTTCGATCCGGCGCAGGACGAGCGCAACTTCACGCTCGCGATGGCCGACGCCACCGCGGCGGTGCTGGTGCCACCGATGGTGGGGGCGCTGGCGCGCGACAGTGCACGCATCGACCTGCGTGTCGAGCCGCTGACCACGCGCGACCCGCGTCCCCAGCTCGAGCGCGGCGCGGCCGACGCGGCGATCGGCTTCTTCCCCGACGTGGCGCGCGCGCTGGCCGCTTCGGGCGGGCAGGGCGAGAACGTGCTCGAACCGCTGTACGAGTGCGAGTACGTCTGCGTGATGCGCCAAGACCACCCCCTTGGCCGGCAGCCAGCGCTGTTGTTGGATGATTACTGCGCCGCCGACCACGTGCGCGTCAGCTTCGCCGGACGCAAGCATGGCTTCGTCGACGAGGCGCTGGCCCGCCTGGGCCGCGAGCGGCACGTCGTGCTGACGATCAACCACTTCTCGACGGCGGCGCGGGTGGTGGCGCAGTCGGACCTGCTGGCCGTGTTCCCGCGCAGCTACGTGGCGGTCAGCGGGCAGGCCGACAACCTGGCGATCCGGCCCTTGCCCATCGAGCTGCCGCGCATCGAGATCGGGCTGTTGTGGCACCGCCGACACGAGCGCGACCCGGCGCAGCGCTGGCTGCGCGACATGATCCAGCGCATGGCCGCGCAGGCGATGACGCCCGAAGCCGCCTGCCGCGCGCCAGCCGTGGTGTAGGCCGCGACCGACAGGCGCGCAGCCTCGGCGCCGACGTGCCGACCCGCAAGCCTCCCACGCGGGGCCGGGGAGTGCCTGCCTACGCTCGTGTTCACAGCAGCGAGCTGTGGACCCCAGGAGGCCCGAATGCTTTACTACGCCGCCGTCTTCTTCGTCATCGCGTTGATCGCGGCCGTGCTCGGCTTCGGTGGCATTGCCGCCGGCGCGGCGGGCATCGCCAAGATCCTGTTCGTGGTGTTCATCGTGCTTGCGGTCGCCACCTTCCTGCTCAACGCGCTGCGCCTGTAGCGCAGACCAGGGTCAGCCATCGAAGCCGTAGGCGCGCGCGGCGTTGTCCGCCAGGACGCGATCGCGCAACGCGACGTCACCCGCCCAGCGATCGAGCAGTTCGAGCATTGCCGCGTCCGACGGCACCGGTTGCCGGTTCGGGTGCGGCCAGTTGCTGGCCCACAGGCAACGGTCCGGGCGCTCGCGCAGCAACGCGCGGCCCAGCGCGGCCACGTCGGCGTAGTCGGGGCCGCCCAGGCGCGAGGTCTCGTACGGGGCCGACACCTTGATCCAACGTGCCGGCCGCGCCAGCACGTCGATCAGCGAGCGGAACGACGGATCGTCGGGCGCCACCGGCTCGACGTAGCGGCCGATGTGGTCGATCACGACCGGGCAGGGCAGCGCATCGATCAGCGCGCGGCGCTCGCGCATCTCGCGGCCGTCGAACTGCAGGTCGATGTGCCAGCCCAGCGGCGCGATGCGCGCCGAGTGCGCGGGCAAGGTTGCCCACGACAGCGCACCGCCCGATCCGGCCAGCAGCATGTAGCGCACGCCGCGCACGCCGGCGGCGTGCAGGCGCTGCAGTTCGCGGTCGTCGGTGTCCGGCGCGATCACCGCGACGCCCCGCGCCGTCTCACCAAGCTGTGCCAGCGCGTCGATCAGGCAGCGGTTGTCGAAGCCGTAGCCCGTGGGCTGCACCAGCACCACGCGTTCGAGGCCGAGCGCGCGCTGCACCTCGCGGTAGCGCGCCACCGGCGCGTGCGGCGGACGGAAGGTGGCGGTGGCGGCGAGCGGGTAGCCGTCCTCGTAGATGTGGACGTGGCAATCGCAGGCGCCGCGCGGCAGGGGGGCCAGGTTCATGCCGCACTCCAGGCGCGCAGGCGCTGCGCATGCTCGGCGTTGACCGCGCCCACCGGCACGCGGCCCTGCACGAGTTCAGCGACCTGGGCCACGGTCTCCATCGCCTGGTGCTCGATCGCCGGCGGCGTCAGCCCACCGATGTGCGGCGTGGCGATGGGCCGCGAGCTGCGCGGCGTGCGGCCGCTGCGGTAGGCGAGCACGGCGTCGCTGATGCCGCGGCCCAGGTCGACCATCACGCCGACGATCCACTCCGCGACCGACGCCATGAAGCCGGCGCTGGCCTGCG
>DATLIE010000237.1:0-14987 GCA_035539635.1 Burkholderiaceae bacterium | reverse complement strand
CCGGCACGCGCACGTTGTCGAAGTCCACCTCCATGTGCCCGTGCGGCGCGTCGTCGTAGCCGAACACCGACAGCGGACGCAGCACCTTGACGCCGGGCGCGTCCATCGGCACCAAGATCATCGACTGCTGCGAGTGCCGGCCCGCCGTGGGGTCGGTCTTGCCCATGAAGATCATCACCGCACAGCGCGGGTCGCCGGCGCCCGAGGTCCACCACTTGCGGCCGTTGATCACGTAGTCGTCGCCGCGGCGCTCGATGCGCGCCTCGATGTTGGTGGCGTCGGACGAGGCGACATTGGGCTCGGTCATCGCGAACGCGCTGCGGATCTCTCCGGCCAGCAGCGGCTCGAGCCAGCGCTGCTTGTGCTCGGCACTGCCGTAGCGCACCAGCACCTCCATGTTGCCCGTGTCGGGTGCCGAGCAGTTGAAGACCTCGCTGGCCCAGGGCACGCGCCCCATGATCTCGGCCAGCGGCGCGTACTCGGCATTGGTCAGGCCCGCACCGAGTTCGCTGTCCGGCAGGAAGAGATTCCACAAGCCGGCCGCACGTGCCTTCGGCTTGAGCTTCTCGATCACCTGCAGCGGCGTCCAGCGCTTGCCCTCGCGCGTGTGCGCTTCGAGTTCCTCGTGGTACGCGGCCTCGGCCGGGTAGACATGCTCGGCCATGAAGCCGGCGACGCGCTCGCGCAGCGTGTTGGTGCGGTCGGAGTAGGCGAAGTCCATGGTGTCAGTTCCTCAGGTCTTTTGTGCGAACTGCCAGCCCAGCTCGGCCAGCGGCCTGGCACCGGCCGCGGCCTGGCGGGCCTGGGCGCTCGAGGCGGTGCCGTCTTCCACCCGCTTGGCGATGCCCTGCAGGATGGCCGCCATGCGGAACAGGTTGTAGGCGAGATAGAAGTTCCAGTCGCGCGCCAGCGCCTCCGGCGTCGTGAAGCCGGTGCGCTCACAGTAGCGGCGCACGTACTCGGTCTCCGGCGGGATGCCCAGCGCAGCGTGGTCGAGCCCGCCGATGCCGCGAAACGCCCCCGGGGGGATGTGCCAGGCCATGCAGTGGTAGCTGAAGTCCGCCAGCGGGTGGCCGAGCGTCGACAGCTCCCAGTCCAGTATCGCGAGCACGCGGGGTTCGGTGGGGTGGAACACCAGGTTGTCGAGCCGGTAGTCACCGTGCACGACCGACACCTTGGTCTCGTCGCGCGCGCCGGCCGGCATGTGGGCCGGCAGCCAGTCGATCAACCGGGCCATCGCCTCGATCGGCTGCGTGATCGAGGCCACGTACTGCTTGCTCCAGCGCCCGATCTGGCGCTCGAAGTAGTTGCCTGGCTTGCCGTAGTCGGCCAGGCCGGCGGCCACGACGTCGACCTTGTGCAGCGCCGCGATCACGCGATTCATCTCGTCGTAGATCGCGCCGCGCTCGGCCTTGCTCGCGTCCGGCAGCGACTGGTTCCACAGCACGCGGCCGTCGACGAAGCCCATGACGTAGAACGCGCGGCCGATCACCGACTCGTCCTCGCACAGCGCGAGCATGGCGGGCACGGGCACGCCATGCGAGGCCAGCGCCTTCATGACCCGGTACTCGCGCTCGATCGCATGCGCCGACGGCAGCAGCTTGGCCATGGGTCCGGGCTTGGCGCGCATCACGTAGGTGGCACCGGAGGTCCGCAGCTTGAAGGTCGGGTTGCTCTGGCCGCCCTTGAATTGCTCGATCGTGATCGGCCCGCGAAAGCCGGGCAGCGCTGTGGCGAGCCAACCTTCGAGCGCCGCCAGGTCGAAGGCGTGCTGTTCGGAGACGGGGCGCGTGCCGGTGTACTGTTCCATCACCGCGCTCAGTTCAGCTCTCGGACAGGGCCAGCAGCTTGTCGCGCGACAGCACGATCAGGCGCGAAGGCTCGACGCGCAGCGCGCCGTCGCGCTCCAGCGCCTTGAGCTCCTGGTTCACGCGCTGGCGCGACGCGCCGAGCAGCTGGGCCAGGTCCTCCTGCGCCAGTGCGAGGCCGATGCGCACCTCGCCGCTCGGCGCCTCGACGCCATAGCGGCGCGCCAGCAGCAGCAACTGGCGCGCCAGGCGCGCGGCGAGGGGCCGCGTGTTGAGGTCCTCGAGCGCATCGAACATCACGCGCAGGCGCCGGCAGTTCAGGCGCAGCAGCGCGTCGTAGAGTTCGATATGTTGCGCCAACAGGTCCTTGAAGTCGGCCTTGCGCACGGACAGCAGGGTCGTCGCGCCGTGCGCATGACCGTCGTGCGTGCGCGGCAGGCCGTCGAAGAGGGCGATGTCGCCGAACCAGGTGCCCGGCTCGACGTAGGTCAGCGACACCTGCTTGCCCGACAGCGACACCGAGCTGACACGCACCGCACCGGCCGCCACGCCGCACCACTCCTCGGCCGGCGAACCGCGCGTGCCGACCAGTTCGCCATCCTGCAGGCGCCGCACATGCGAGCGCTCCAGGATGTCCTGGCGCAGGGCTGGCGAGAGCTTGGCAAACCACGATCCGTTGTCGATGTTCTGGCGCTCGACGATCGTAAGGGGGGGCATCGGCATGGCGTGTCTCGGCAGCGACAGTCTCCGCGGGCGCGTGGGTTCCATTCTCCGCCAGCACGCGCGCCGTCGGTCTCGCGCGGGCGGGCGTTGCGCGCGGGTTGAAGGACCCTCAGGCAAAGGGTCGACGCGGGGCTTGCGAGGGGTCGGCGCGCGCAGACCCCATGCTAGAGTGGGCCTGTTCACAAAAGGTCACGCTCCGCGGTCGAGGGCCCGGACAGGACCCCCGGCAAGAGGCATGGTCAGCGGCAAGACCCGTTCAACGATCGCAATCCTGGCGCTGGTGGCTGCAGGCCCCGCCGCTGCGCTCGGCTTCGGAGAATTCCGGGCCCAGGTGCTGCTGGGCCAGCCCCTGAACCTTGCGTTGCCGGTCACGCTGGCCGAAGGCGAGACGCTGGGCGCCGACTGCGCCGGCGCCGAAATCCAGATCGGTGACACGCGCCTGCAGCCGGGCATGGTCCGCGTGCGCGTCACGCAGGGTCGCGACGGCAGCGAGGCGGTGGTTCGCATCGTCTCGAATGCCGTGGTGGACGAGCCGGTCGTCAACGTCACTGTCTCGGCCGGTTGCCCGACGCGCATCACGCGCACCCTGGTGCTGCTGGCCGACCCGCCGCTGGTGAACATGGCGAGCGCCGCGCCGGCGCGCGACGACCGCCCCGACACGCCTGTCACCCGGCCCAACACCGCGCCCACGGCCTCCACCGCCACGCCGACGGCTCCGACCCAGGCCGCCACGCCCCGTGCCGCGCGGCCGACCGCGCCGGCGCGGTCGACACGCAGCGCCGAGCGCCGTGCGCCCGATGCGACGACGCGTACCGAGGCGCCGGCGGCGGCCGCGCCGCGTGCGACGCGAAGTGCCGCCGCGACCGCGCGACCCCCTGCGGCCGCGGGCGGCGGACGCCCGCGCCTGCAGCTCGATGCGCCGACGATCGCCGCCGACCCGGTCGCGCTGCAGGCCGCCGAGGCGCGGGCCTCGGCCGCGGAAGCGCAGGCGTCGGCGGCCCAGCTGGCCGCGGCCACCGCGCAGGCGGCAGCGTCGGCGGCACAGCAGCGCCTGAAGGACATGGAAACCGAGGTGGCGCGCCTGCGCACCGAGGCCCGGGCCCAGACCGACGCGCTCGTGCAGTTGCGCCAGCAGATCGCGCAGGACCAGGCGCAGCGGCAGCAGCAGGGCTGGGTCAATCCGCTGCTGCTCGCGGCGACCGTGGTGATGGCCGTGCTGGCCCTGTGGATCGCGCTGCGCTCGCGTCGCCAGGAGCCTGCGCCAGCACAGCGCGATGCCTGGTGGGACAAGGGCGGGGCGTCGCAGCCGCCGTCGCTGGATCCGGATGAAGACTCGGTGTACCCCTCGTCGACCTTCAAGCCCTCGGCGCGCACGCCGCTGAAGGTCCCGTCGGCACCGGCCCCGCTCGACGCGTACCAGGATCCGCCGAGCAACATCGGGCTGGATTCGATGATCGCGCCGCCGACCGTCGCTGCCCCGATGGCGGTGACGATCCCGCCGCTGCCGCCCGCGCCGGCGCGTGCCGACGAGACCAACCGGGCGGTCAGTGTCGACGAGCAGATCGACCTCGAGCAGCAGGCCGACTTCTTCATCGCGCTCGGCCACGACGAGTCCGCGGTCGACCTGCTGATGGCGCACCTGCGCAGCACCGGCGGCGGCACGCCGCTGCCGTTCCTGAAGCTGCTCGAGATCCACCGCCGGCGGGGCGACCTCGAAGCCTATGAACGCACGCGCGTGCGCTTCAACCAGCGCTTCAACAGCGTGGCGCCGGAGTGGAACAGCGAGCCGGGCATCGGTCGCTCGCTCGAGGACTACCCGCTGGTGGTCGGGCGCATCCAGCACGCGTGGCCCCGTCCGCTGGACGCGATGGCCGAACTGGAAGCGCTGCTGTTCCGGCGCGGTGCCGGCTCGGAGATGTTCGACCTGCCCGCCTACCAGGAAGTGCTGTTCCTGTACCAGCTGGCGCGCGACCTGCATCAGGCCGACCGGCCCGACGACGCCGACAACGTCGACGTGCTGCTGCCGATCGGCGCCGAGGCACAGCCGGTGCCCGAGGGCACGATCGTGCTGCGGCCGGAATTCACCGGCGGCGAAGCGCTGTCGCTCGACCTGGACCTGAGCACCAAGACCGGCGCGATGGACAGCGGCACGCCGGGTGTGGAGCTCGACCTCGGCACCGACGAGAAGCCGGCGCCGAAGGCCGACATCTGGTCCGACGATCCGGACGAACGCCGACGCCAGTAGGGCGCCGGTCTACAGCTTCGACAGACGGTCCAGCGCGAGGCGCAGGGTTTCGTCGCGCTTGGCAAAGCACAGGCGCGCGATGTGCTGGTCGCGCCCGTCCTCGTAGAACGCCGACAGCGGGATCGCGGCGACGCCGATCTCGGTGGTGAGCCAGCGGCAGAACGCCTCTTCGCCCAGGTCGCTCACGGCCGCGTAGTCGACGCACTGGAAGTAGCTGCCTTCGCTGGGCAGCAGGCGCAGCCGTGTGCCCGCGAGGCCGGCACGGAACAGGTCGCGCTTGGCCTGGTAGAAGGCCGGCAGCTCGAGATAAGGCGCCGGGTCGGCCAGGTAGGCCGCCAGCGCATGCTGCATCGGCGTGTTGACGGTGAAGACGTTGAACTGGTGCACCTTGCGGAACTCGGTGCTCAGCGCGGCCGGCGCGGCCACCGTGCCGACCTTCCAGCCGGTGACGTGGAAGGTCTTGCCGAAACTCGAGATCACGAAGCTGCGCGCGGCGAGCACCGGGTGCGACGAGGCACTGGCATGCTTCTCGCCGTCGTAGACCATGTGCTCGTAGACCTCGTCGCTGATCAACAGCGTGTCGGTGGGTTCGAGCAGGCGCGCCAGGCGGTCCATCTCCTCGCGGCGCCAGATCGTTGCGCTCGGGTTGTGCGGTGTGTTGACGATGATCGCGCGCGTGCGCGGGTTCAACGCGGCGGCGATCGCGTCGAAGTCGGGCCGGAAGGTGCCCGCTGTCAGCGCGACGCGCACGACCCGGCCACCAGCCAGCTCGATGTTGGGCACGTAGCTGTCGTAGCAGGGCTCGAGCACGATCACCTCGTCGCCCGGGTGCACGATGGCCAGCACGGCGGTCAGGATGGCCTGCGTGGCGCCCGCGGTGATCGTGATCTCGCTGCCCGGGTCGTAGCGGCGGCCGTACAGCGCTTCGATCTTGGCTGCGACCGCCTCGCGCAGCGCGGGCACGCCGGTCATCGGCGGGTACTGGTTGTGGCCGGCGCGCATGGCGGCGTCCACCGCGTCGAGCAGCTTCGGGTCGCAACCGAAGTCGGGGAAGCCCTGGCCGAGGTTCACCGCGCCGTGTTGCTGGGCCAGTGCCGACATCACGGTGAAGATGGTGGTGCCGACGGCGGGCAGGCGGGTCTGGAGGGCGGGCGTGCGGGCGTTCATGTCGGTGGTCTAGAGGGCGGGATCGTCGTGGGCTTCGGCATGGCCGGTCATGGCCTTGGTGATCAGCGCGCGGGTGAGGCGCTCGGACAGCAGCTCGGCAAAGGCGTAGACGAAGCTGCGCAGGTAGGCGCCGCGCTTGAAGGCGACGCGCGACACGTTCTCTCCGAACAGGTAGCCCAGCGGGCGCGACACGAGGTCGCCACCGGCCGGCTCGTCGCGCGTGGCCATCTCGGCGACGATGCCCACGCCCAGGCCCGAGCGCACGTAGGTCTTGATGACGTCGGAGTCGATCGCCTCGAGCACGATGTCGGGCTTCAGGTGTGCCCGCGCGAACGCGGCGTCGATGCGCGTGCGGCCGGTGAACGATGGGTGGTAGGTCACCAGCGACGTCGAGGCCAGCTGCTCGATGGTGGGTCGCTCGACCGCGGCGAGCGGATGGCCGCTCGGCACCACCAACGCGTGCTGCCAGGCGTAGAAGGGCAGGGTGATCAGCTCTTCGTAGTCGGCGAGCTTTTCAGTGGCCAGGCCGATGTCGGCCTTCTCCTCGATCAGCATGCGCGCCACCTGGTCGGGCGAGCCCTGGTGCAGCGCCACGGCCACCTTCGGGAAGCGTCGGCGCAGCAGCGTGATCGGCTCGGGCAGCACGTAGCGCGCCTGCGTGTGCGTGGTCGCGATCGACAGGTGGCCGGCGTCCTGCTTGCTGAACTCCTCGCCGATGCGTTTGAGGTTGCCGACCTCGCGCAGGATGACCTCGATCGACTTCAGCACCTGTTCGCCGGGCTCGGTGACGCGGCGCAGGCGCTTGCCGTGGCGCGCGAAGATGTCGATGCCCAGTTCCTCCTCGAGTTCGAGAATGGCCTTCGACACGCCCGGCTGCGAGGTGTAGAGCGCCTTCGCGGTCTCGGTCAGGTTCAGGCCGCGGCGCACCGCTTCCTGGACGAATCGGAACTGGTGCAGGTTCATCGGGTGGCCAGCGACAGGGCGTGGTCGGCCATCGCCGCGATCAGCGCGGGCGCTTCGCCGGCGGCGGCGTGCAGCGTGGCGATCACCTGCGGATGGCGCGCGCGGATCGCCTCGACCATCGGCGGCAGGTCGCGCCGCAGGTGGCCGCCGGTGCCGAGGAATAGCGGCAGCACGTCGATGCGCGTGCAGCCCTCGGCCACCAGCGCGTCGGCCGCTGCCGCGAGGTCGGGCTGCATCAGTTCGAGATAGGCCAGCCGCACCGGCAGCGCGGGGGCGCGCGCGCTCACCGCATCGCGGATGGTTTCGAAGGGTTCGGCCCAGCGCGGGTCGCGCGAACCGTGGGCGAAGAGGATCAGGCCAGCGGCGCTCATCGGTACCTCACGAGCCAGGTGAACGCCGCCATCGACAGCAGCAGGTAGAGCAGGCTCGGTGCCGCGGCCACCACCCAGGGTGTCCAGTCGCGCAGCACGCCGAGGTGGCCGGCCACGTTGTTGAGCAGCACGAAGCTGATGCCCAGCATGATGCCGCCGAAGACCTTGAAGCTGACGCTGCCGCGCCGCGCTTGCAGGTAAGCGAAGGGCAGCGCCAGCGCCACCATCACCAGGCAGGCCAGCGGATAGAGCGCCTTCTTCCAGAACTGGATCGAGTGGCGCTGCGCGGCCTGTTCCTGCGCCGCGAGGTGGCGGCTGTAGCGCCACAGCTCAAGCGTGGACATCGTCGACACCGGCAACACGGCCGCGGCCACGACGCCCGCATCCAGGCCGCTCGGCCAGCGGACCTGCGCGACGCGGCGCTCGCGCACCGGCGCCTCGCCTTCGCTGCCCTGCGCCGGCCACTCGGTGACCTGGGCGTCGTCGAGCAGCCAGAACCCGTCGCCGACGCGCGCGCTGCGCGCCGAGATGCGCGCCACCAGGCGGCTGTCGGCGTCGACCTCGAACATGCGCACGTCCTCCAGCACGCCGTCGGGCGTGGTGCGCCGCACATTGACCGAGACGCTGACCTCGGTGCCGTCGTCGCGCGTGCGCCGGTCCTTGAGCCAAGCCCCGGTGCGGCCGAGGTTGCGCCCGCCCTGCAGCCCCGCTTTCAGCTCAACGGCCTCGCGCTCGCTCCACGGCGCAACGTAGTCGCCGACGACGAAGTTCAGCGCCGCGAAGCCCACCGCCAGCAGCGTCAGCAGGCCGAGCGCGCGCCCGGGGCCGAGGCCCCCGGTGCGCAGGATCGTGAACTCGGAGCTCTGCGCCATGCGCGCCAGCGCGAAGATCGAGCCGATCAGCACCGTGATCGGGAACAGCTCGTAGAAATGGCCAGGCGCCTCGAGCAGGGAGGAGAGCAGCGCGTGGGCGACGGTGTAGCCGCCCTTGCCGACGTCCTCGAGGTCGTCGACGAAGTCGATGAAGAAGAACAGCGACAGAAAGGCCAGCGTGACGAAACCCACCGCGCCGGCGATGTCGCGGTACAGCAGGCGCCGCACGGTCTTCATGCCGCCGCCGTCCGCCGCCGCCATGCGAGCCAGCGGGTCACCTGCGCGTGGTCGCGCCACCAGATCAGTGCCAGGGCACTGACCAGCGCGCCGCCATGCAACAGCACCAGCGCGCTGCCCAGGCCCAGCTTGCCGCCTGCCACCCAGGCCTGGCTCAGGTTGATCAGGTTGAAGTAGACGACGAAGCCCAGCAGCGCCAGCAGCAGGTTCCAGTTGCTCGCGCGGCGCGGGTTGGTGGCGGCTAGGCCGACACCGATCAGCACCAGATTGCCGGCACCGAACAGCATGCCCAGACGCCAAGCGATCTCACCCTGGTGGCGCGGCGTCGGCTCGCGCAACAGCTCGATCGTGCGCATCGCCTTGGGCGGCTGCGAGGTCGCACGCTTCAACGCACGCTCGCCGGCGAGCACGCGGTATGACTCAAAGCTGGACAACAACTTGTCGCCGTCGGCGCTGTCGGTCTCGTTGCGCTGGCCGCGCTCGAGCACCAGCCAGCGGTCGCCGTCGACGTTCTCCAGGTGCCCGCCGCGGGCCGAGGTGACCGCCTCGCGGGTGCCGTCGTTGGACAGGATGAACACATTGCGCGCGTTGAGCGATTCGGGGCTCTCGCGCTCGACGAAGAACACGCGTTTGCCGTCGCGCGAGGTCTGGAACACGCCGGGCGCGACGCGCGAGAGGTCGGAGCGCTGTTCGTAGCGGTCACGCAGGTCGGTGCTCTGGCGGTTGCCCCAGGGCCAGACGAAGAGCACGAGCAAGGCCACCACCAGCAGGACCGGCCAGCCGGTGCGCAGCACCGGGCGCACGAAACGCGCGAGCGGCACGCCGCTGGCGAACCAGATCGCCATCTCGCTGTCGCGGTACATGCGTCCGAGGCAGACGACGACGGCGACGAAGAGCGACAAGGTCAGCATCGTCGGAAGGTGGCCGAGCGCGGTGTAGCCCAGCAGCAGCACCACGTCCTGTGGCGCCACCACGCCGCCCGCCGCCTGGCCAAGGGTGCGGATCAGCATCATCGTCAGCACGATGGTCAGGATCACGACGAGCGTGCCGCCGAAGGTGCGTGCGAGGTCCTTGCGCAGCGTGGTATCGAATAACATCGACGGTTCAAGAAACTTGCTTTCATTATGGACTTTCAAACCCAAGCCACGCCCGCCCAAGGGCTGGCCTCCTTGCCGGCCGATGCGCTGTTGGTGGTGGTGACCGGCAGGGCCTTGCCGACCTCGATGGAGAAGCCGCTCGCGACCCTGCTCGCCGACGCGGTGGCGCAAGGTGACTTCGAGTTCAAGGCCAACCGGGTGCTCTACGTGCACCGTCCGGCGGGCGTGAAGAGCCCGCGCCTGGCCTTCGTTGCGGCGCCCGACGGCTCGGCCAAGGCATTCAAGGCCGCCGTCGGCGCCGGTCTGGGCGCGTTGAAGGCGCTGGGCGTGGCCTACCTGGCCGTGGCGCGTGTGGGCGACGAAGTGCTCGGCGATGCGCATGCGGAGGCGCTGGTCAGTGCGGTCGGTGAGGCGGTCTATGTCTATCGCCACACGAAGCCGAGTGCGCCCGCGGCACCGCGCCTGGCGGGCGTGGTGCTCGTGGCCGGCCGCCGGGAAGGGGCCGCGGTCGCGCGCGGCCTCAAGCGCGGCCAGGCGTTGGCCGCGGGTGTCGAATTGGCACGCGAATGCGCCAACCGTCCGGGCAACCATGCGACGCCGAGCCATCTCGCATCCGAAGCCAAGAAGCTGGGCAAGCAGTTCGGCTTCGAGGTCGACGTCTACGACCGCAAGCAGATCGACAAGCTCGGCATGGGCAGCTTCTTGGCCGTCGCGCAGGGCTCCGACGAGCCCCCGCGCTTCATCGTGATGCAGTACCACGGCGCGACCAAGAGCAAGGCGCCGCTGGTGTTGGTGGGCAAGGGCATCACGTTCGACTCGGGCGGCATCTCGCTCAAGCCCGGCGCCGAGATGGACGAGATGAAGTTCGACATGGGTGGCGCCGCCAGCGTGCTGGGCACGATGCGCGCGATCGGCGAGCTCAAGCCGAAGGTCAACGTGATCGGCCTGATTGCCGCGTGCGAGAACATGCCCAGCGGCCGCGCGGTCAAGCCGGGCGACGTGGTCAAGAGCCTGTCGGGGCAGACGATCGAGATCCTGAACACCGACGCCGAGGGCCGCCTGATCCTGTGCGATGCGCTGACCTATGCCGAGCGCTTCAAGCCCGCTGCGGTGGTGGACATCGCCACACTGACCGGCGCCTGCGTGGTGGCACTGGGCCATCATCATTCGGGGCTGTTCTGTGCCGACGACAAGCTCGCGGCCGAGCTGCTGCAAGCCAGCCGCGACGGGCTTGACCCGGCCTGGCGCATGCCGCTGGACGAGGAGTACGACGAGGGCCTGAAGAGCAACTTCGCCGACATGGCCAACATCGGCGGGCGCGCCGGCGGTGCCATCACCGCGGCGATGTTCCTCAAGCGCTTCACTGCCAAGTTCCCCTGGGCGCACCTGGACATTGCAGGCACGGCGTGGAGGAGCGGCGCCGCCAAGGGTGCCAGCGGACGGCCGGTGCCGCTGCTGACACACTTCGTGCTGTCCCGGGCGGGATGAGTCACGGCACGCACTGACGCCACGGTGTCGAAGGGCGCGGTGAAGATCGAATTCCACTCCGGCGTGCCCGACAAGCTGGACCACGCATGCCGGCTACTGCGCAAGGCGCAGGCCGCGGGCGCGAAGGTGGTGGTGGCCGGAGAGCCTGCCCTGCTCGATCGACTCGATGCCATGCTCTGGACCTTCGACGCACTGTCCTTCGTGCCGCATGTGCGCGTGCGCGCGGCGGGCACGGTGCCGGCTGCCGCGGCGCGCACGCCGATCTGGTTGGCCGACGCGCCGCAGGCGAGCACGCCGGACGATGTGCTGGTCAACCTGGGGACGCCGATGGTGCCGGGCTGGCAAGGGTTCGCGCGCGTGATCGAGATCGTCGGCGCGGACGACGCGGACAGTCAGCCGGCGCGCCAGCGCTGGCGCACCTACGCCGAGCAACCCGGCGTCGAGCTGGTGCATCACGCACGCGGGGCTGGGGCATGACGACGACCCGAAGCGCCTTGCCGACGCTGACCGAGGTGATCCAGCTCACACCCGGTGAGGCCGTGCCGACCGAGCCGTTGCCGCTGGCGCCCGAGTCGGTGCCACTGGACAGCATGGCGCCTCGACCGGCGAAGCCCGCCGAGGGGCTGCAGCGCCTGTCGATGCTGGGTCCCGAGGAGGCCGCGCGCATCGTCGATGCCGTGGTGGCCCGACTGCAGCCGCAGCTCGAGACCTGGGTACGCGACCAGATCGGCCAGGCCCTGCGCGAGAGCGTCGAGGCAGCCGTGCGCGACGCGGTCCGCACGCAGGTCGACGCAGCCGCGGCGGACGTGGCACGGCGCTTGCGCACGGAGCTGCCGACGTTGGCGCGCGCCGCACTGGATGCGGTGCGTCCCGACGGCTTCGAGAGCTGAAGCGGGTCGGCGGTCATCCGGCTTGCCGACGTGGGCGTTAGCGGCACATCGGCCGCAGAACCGATGCCTGCTGGGCAAGGTCTTTAGGCAGATACCCGATGCGGAATCGGGGGCCTTTTGCAGTATTGTGTCGGCCGCTGAGACAACAACCGTTTCCGCTCGCTTTTCAACATCCTCATTGGAGGTTTTACTCATGCGAATCAAGATGCTCCCGATCGTCGCTGCCGCCGCGATCCTGGCGGCCGGTACGGCCAGCGCCCAGGACATGGTCGTCAAGATCGGCCACGTCGGTCCCACCAGCGGCGCGATCGCGCACCTGGGCAAGGACAACGAGAACGGCGCCCGGATGGCCATCGACGCGCTCAACGCCAAGGGCGTGACGATCGGCGGCAAGAAGGTGAAGTTCGAGCTGCTCGCCGAAGACGATGCTGGTGACCCGAAGCAAGGCACCGCTGCCGCGCAGAAGCTGGTCGACAGCAAGGTCAACGGCGTGGTCGGTCACCTGAACTCCGGCACCTCGATTCCCGCCTCGAAGATCTACAGCGACGCCGGCATTCCGCAGATCAGCCCCTCGGCGACCAACCCGAAGTTCACCCGCAACGGCTACAAGACCACGTTCCGCGTGGTGGCTGACGACGTGCACCTGGGTGGCACGCTCGGCAAGTACGCCGTGACGCAGTTGAAGGGCAAGAGCATCGCCGTGATCGACGACCGCACCGCCTATGGCCAGGGCGTCGCCGACGAGTTCGAGAAGGGCGTCAAGGGCGCGGGCGGCAAGACGGTCGCGCGCGAGTTCACCAACGACAAGGCGACGGACTTCACCGCCATCCTGACCTCCATCAAGGCCAAGAACCCCGACGTGGTGTTCTTCGGCGGCATGGACGCAGTGGCCGGCCCGATGCTTCGCCAGATGAAGCAGCTGGGCATCAACGCCAAGTTCATGGGCGGCGACGGCATCTGCTCGGGCGAGCTGCCCAAGCTGGCCGCCGGCACCATGGGTGACGGCCAGGTGGTGTGTGCCGAGGCCGGTGGCGTCGAAGGCGAGTCGAAGAAGTCGCTCGATGCGTTCAAGGCCGACTTCAAGAAGAAGTTCAACGCCGACGTGCAGATCTATGCACCGTACGTGTACGACGCCCTGAACGTGATGGTCGACGCGATGGTCAAGGCCAAGTCGGCCGACCCGAAGGTCTACCTGCCGGTGCTGGCCAAGACCTCTGGCTACAAGGGCGTCACGGGCACGATCTCCTTCGACGAGAAGGGCGACATCAAGAACGGCGCGCTGACCTTGTTCACCTACAAGGGCGGCAACCGCGAGCAGATCGCCGTCGTGCGCTGATCGCGCGGGTTACACCGTAACGACACAAACGCCCGCGTTCGCGGGCGTTTGTCCTTGGGGGACGCGATGCCAGAACGCGACGAACCCCCCAACTCGCGGCAGTGCTGACGGGCCCCGGCTCTTGAATCATGGCGACATGACGACTTCGAGAGCCTTTATGAATACGTCTCCCGCCAGCATTCGCCTGAACCGCGACAGCCTGCCGATGGAGGTGCCGACCGACTACACCGGTCCGGTCACGCTGCCCGGCAACGGTCGTACCGTCTACTGGACCGGCCGCGTGGCCATCGGCCTGCGCCACCAGGCGCCGCCGCCGCCGGCCGGCGTCGGCCAGTCGGCCCTGTGGATCCAGGACCTGCTGCTGGCGGCTTGAGCGCCCCTGCAAAGGAAAACGCCCGCGTGAGCGGGCGTTTGTCATTGTGCTGGCGGAGGGACGGGGATTCGAACCCCGGAGGGGCTGTTAACCCCTACACGCTTTCCAGGCGTGCGACTTAAACCGCTCATCCATCCCTCCGCAGGGAGGGTCGGAATTCTATCTGCGCCTATCGACCGCCCGCGGCGGCGCCCTGTTTGATGACCGCCATCGCGCTGGCGATCAGCGCCGAGACGTCGCTCAGGTTGCCCGGCACGATCATCGTGTTGTTCTTCTGCGCCAGCTGCGAGAACGCCTCGACCGCCTTCTCAGCCACCTTGAGCTGCACGGCCTGCTCGCCGCCGGGCGACTGGATTGCCGCGGCGATCTTGCGGATCGCGTCGGCGCTGGCCTCGGCCACCGCGACGATGGCGGCGGCCTCGCCCTGCGCGGTATTGATCTCGGCCTGCTTCTCGCCTTCGGAGCGGGCGATGAAGGCCTCGCGCTCGCCGGTGGCGATGTTGATCTGCTCCTGGCGCCGGCCTTCGGACGCGGCGATCAGCGCACGCTTCTCGCGCTCGGCGGTGATCTGCGCCTGCATCGCCCGCAGGATCTCCGCGGGTGGCGTGAGATCCTTGATCTCGTAGCGCAGCACCTTGACGCCCCAGTTGTTCGCGGCTTCATCGAGCGAGGCGACGATGCTGGCGTTGATCAGGTCGCGCTCCTCGAAGGTCTTGTCGAGCTCCATCCGGCCGATCACCGAGCGAAGCGTCGTCTGCGCAAGCTGCGTGATGGCGGTGACGTAGTCGCTCGATCCGTACGACGCGCGCATCGGGTCGGTGACCTGGAAGTACAGCACGCCGTCTACCGTGAGCTGCGTGTTGTCGCGGGTGATGCAGACCTGGCTCGGCACGTCGAGCGGAAACTCCTTCAGCACGTGCTTGTAGGCGACCCGGTCGATGAACGGGATGATGATGTTGAGCCCCGGCGACAGCGTACGGTCGTATTTGCCGAGCCGCTCGATGACCCAGGCGTGCTGCTGCGGCACGATCTTGAGCGTCTTCACCGCGAAGACGATGGCCAGCACGAGCACCGCGAAGGCGATGGTGGTTGCTTCCGGGAACATGGTTTTCTCGCTGTGGTCGTTGATCGATCGTGTCGCGCGCGCCGGGGTGGCGGCGCTAGTTTGCCGCGCGGGTGGTGGCCGCGGCCAGTCTCAGCCGGCTGCCTTCGACCTCGCGGATCTGGAAGCTTCCCGGCACCGCCGCCTCCCCCGGAAGCAGCTCGACGTCCCACATCGCGCCGCGGTAGGCGATACGCGCGCGGCGGTTGGCATCCCATCGTTCGACCTGTACGACCTGGCCGATGTCGAGGTTGACGTCCGGGTTGCGCGCGGCGGGCATGTCATCGCCGCGCAGAGGTCGCAGGCGCCGCACCA
>DATLIE010000236.1:0-9043 GCA_035539635.1 Burkholderiaceae bacterium | reverse complement strand
GCCGCGTCGACTGCTGGCGCGTTCACGATGGCGTCGATTCTACGGAGCCGCCTTCGCCGCGCCCGACAAGGCCGCGACGATGGCTTCGAGCGTGGGGGGGACTTCGCTCACCTGCCCGAAGCCGGCCTCGCGCGCCCGCGCGGCGATTCGTTCGTGCGAGGCCAGCGCGCGCGACGCCTGCCAGCGGGCCTGCGGCAGCAGTCGTTCGAGGTGGCCCACGGCCTCGCCGCTACTGAGCAGCCACACATGCGCCTCGGGCGCCGCGAGGGCGGCTTCGGCGCGCGCGCGTTCTGCCGCGGACCAGGTCGGCGTCGAGCGCTGGTAGGCCGACACGAAGTCCACCTGGGCGCCGCTGTCGCGCAACGCCTGCGCGAACTCGTCGCGGCCGCCGTCGCCGCGCACGATCAGCACCGAGCGCCCTGGCCAGGGCTCGGCCTGCAGTTGCCGCCACAGCGCCGCCGAGTCGTAGGGTGGCCCCTTGGGTGCCACGCAGCGCGCGCGTGCCACGCCGGCGGCGACCAGGGCCTCGACGGTGCCCGGCCCGGTGGCCCCGGCGCGCAGCGCCTCGGGCCAGGACGCGTCGGCCGGGCGTGCGGCGAAGAAACCGGTCACCGCGTTCGGGCTCACGAACATCACCAAGGCCCTTGCCGACAGGCCGCGCCAAGCCTCCTGCAGGGCAGGCAGGTCGGCGCTGGGCTCGATCGCGATCAACGGCAGCGCCTGGGCGTCGATGCCGGCGGCGCGCAAGCGCTCGACCCAACCGGCGGCCTGGGCCGACGGTCGCGTGACGAGCACGGTCGGCGCCGCCATCGGGCGCTAGGCCGAGCTGCTCAGGTACTCGGCCGCGCCTTGCGTGCGCAGCATCGCTACCGCGGCGGCACCCAGGGCTTCGGCAGCCGCGGTGTCGGCCACCGCTCCTTGCACCTGCGCACGCAGCAGCGGCCGCGCGGGCTGGCTGGCGTCGCCGAGCGCCGCCTCCAGGTGCAGCAACGGGCCTTGCCACTCGGCGTAGGCGGCCAACGGCACCGAGCAGCTGCCACCGAGCCCGCGCGACACCGCCCGTTCGGCGTGCACCGCGAGCCAGGCGGAGCGGTCGCTCAGCGTGGCCAGCGCCTCGCGCAGCGCGGTGTCGTCGGCGCGCACCTCGATGCCGAGAGCACCCTGCCCGGCGGCCGGCAGCATGTCGCCCGGCGCGAAGCGCGCGCGGATGCGCTCGGGCAAGCCCAGGCGCGTCAGGCCGGCGGTGGCCAGCACGATTGCGTCGTACTGGCCTTCGTCGAGCTTGCGCAGCCGCGTGTCGAGGTTGCCGCGCAGCGGCTCGATCTGCAGGTCCGGGCGCCGCGCCGCCAGCTGCACCACCCGGCGCAGGCTCGAGGTGCCGATGCGGGCGCCTTGCGGCAGCTCGTCCAGCGCGGCGTAGCGCGGCGAGACGAAGGCGTCGCGCGGGTCCTCGCGCTCGAGCACCGCGGCCAGCGCAAAGCCTGCCGGCAGGTCCATCGGCACGTCCTTCAGCGAGTGCACCGCGAGGTCGGCATGCCCCTCTTCGAGCGCGACCTCGAGTTCCTTGACGAACAGGCCCTTGCCGCCGACCTTGGACAGCGCCCGGTCCAGGATCTGGTCGCCGCGCGTGGTCATGCCCAGCAACTCGACCGGCACGCCAAAGCGCTCTGTCAGCAGGGCTTGCACATGTCTTGCTTGCCACAGCGCCAGGCGGCTCTCGCGCGTGGCAATGGTCAGGCGCCGGCCGGCCAAGGGCTTGTTTGCAGGCGAGGTCATGCGGCGATTATCGAGGCCGCCGGCCCGCTTGGTAACATGCGATTCAGTAACCCGATTACACCTCGCCGAGCCGCTGGAGGCCCCATGCCGCGATCGTCTGCCCGCCCCTCGTCCCGCGACGCAGCCGATGCCGCCGCCAAGAACCGGCCGCTGGTGGAGGACATCCGGCTGCTCGGGCGCATCCTCGGCGACGTGATCCGCGAGCAGGAGGGCATGGAGGCCTTCGAGCTGATCGAGCGCGTGCGCCAGCTCTCGGTCGCTTATCGCCTGAAGCGCGACGCCTCGGCCGGCCGCGTGCTCGACCGCCTGTTGAAGAACCTGTCGGGCGACCAGACGGTGAGCGTGATTCGCGCCTTCAGCTACTTCAGCCACCTGGCCAACATCGCCGAGGACCGCCACCACGTGCGTCGGCGCGAGGTGCATGAACGCGCCGGCGACCTGCAGGAAGGCTCGCTCGGCATGGCCTTCGAGCGCCTGTTCGACGCCGGCTTTCGTGCCGGCGAGGTGGCGGCCACGCTGGCGCAGGCGCACATCAGCCCGGTGCTGACGGCGCATCCAACCGAGGTGCAGCGCAAGTCGATCCTCGACGCCGAGCGCGCGATCGCCGAACTGGTGGGCGAGCGCGACCGGCTGGGCACGGCGCGCGAGCGCGAGGACAACGAGGCGATGCTGCGCGCCCGCGTCACGCAGCTGTGGCAGACGCGCATGCTGCGCCCCTTCAAGCTGACGGTGTCCGACGAGATCGAGAACGCGCTGTCGTACTACCCGACCACCTTCCTGCGCGAGATCCCGCGCCTGTACCGCGACATCGAGCGCACGCTGCACGGCCACGAGGTGGCCTCGTTCCTGCGCATGGGCCACTGGATCGGCGGCGACCGCGACGGCAACCCGAACGTCGGCGCGCCCACGCTCAAGCTGGCGCTGGCCCGCCAGGCCGAAGTGGCGCTGCGCCACTACCTGACCGAGGCGCACACGCTGGGCGCGGAGCTGTCGATCTCCAAGACCCTGGCGCCGGTCAGCGCCGAGATGCTCGAACTGGCCGAGCGCAGCCCCGACCGCAACCCGCACCGCGAAGACGAGCCCTACCGGCGCGCGCTGATCGGCGTCTACGCCCGCCTGGCCGCGACGCTGCACGAGTTCACCGGCACCGAGGCGCTGCGCCATGCGGTCGCGCCGCAGGATCCGTATCCGAGCGCCGAGGCCTTCCTGGACGACCTGCGCACGATCGAGGCCTCGCTGCACCACCACCACGCCAGCTCGCTGATCGCACCGCGCCTGGCGCCGCTGATGCGCGCGGTGCAGGTGTTCGGCTTCCACCTCGCGACGATCGACCTGCGCCAGAGTTCCGATCACCACGAAGCCGTGGTCGCAGAGCTGCTGAAGGTGGCACGCATCGAGCCCGACTACGCGGCGCTGCCGGAGGGCGCACGGCGCGAGCGCCTGATGGCACTGCTCAACGACGCGCGCCCGCTGCGCGTGATCGGCCACGCCTACAGCGAATTGGCGCGTGGCGAACTCGCGGTGTTCGAGGCGGCGCGCGACGCGCTGGCGCGCTACGGGCGGCATGCGATTCGCCACTACATCATCTCGCACACCGAGGACGTGAGCGACCTGCTCGAGGTGCTGCTGCTGCAGAAGGAATGCGGGCTGATGCGCGGCACGCTCGACCGCGACGACGACGGCGGCGCGCATGCCGACCTGATCGTCGTGCCGCTGTTCGAGACCATCGAGGACCTGCGCCACGCCGAGCCGATCATGCGCGCCTACTACGCGCTGCCCGGCGTGCTGCCGATGATGTTGCGCAGCAAGGCCGGCACCTTCCCCGAGCAGGACATCATGCTCGGCTACAGCGACAGCAACAAGGACGGCGGCTTCTTCACCAGCAACTGGGAGCTCTACCGCGCCGAGACCGCGCTGGTGGCGCTGTTCGAGCCGCTGAAGCAGGCGCACGGCCTGCGCCTGCGCCTGTTCCATGGCCGCGGCGGCACGGTGGGGCGCGGCGGCGGACCGAGCTACCAGGCCATCCTGGCGCAGCCGCCGGGCACGGTGAACGGGCAGATCCGCCTGACCGAGCAGGGCGAGGTGATCGCGTCGAAGTACGCGCACCCGGAGATCGGTCGCCGCAACCTCGAGACCCTCGTGGCGGCGACGCTCGAGGCCACGCTGCTGCACCCGACGAAGACCGCGCCGAAGGCCTTCCTCGACGCCGCAGCCGAGATCAGCCAGGCGAGCTACGAGGCCTACCGCGCGCTGGTCTACGGCACGCCGGGCTTCACCGACTACTTCTTCGAGGCCACGCCGATCCGCGAGATCGCCGAACTCAACATCGGCTCGAGGCCCGCCTCGCGCAAGGCGGGCCGCCGCATCGAGGACCTGCGCGCGATCCCCTGGGGCTTCTCCTGGGGCCAGTGCCGCGTCGCGCTGCCCGGCTGGTGCGGGTTTGGCAGCGCGATCGAGGGCTGGCTCGGCACCGCGGCCGGCAAGCGCCGCGAGCGCCTGGCGCTGCTGCAGAAGATGGTCAAGCAGTGGCCCTTCTTCCGCACCCTGCTGTCCAACCTGGACATGGTGCTGGCCAAGAGCGACCTGCGCATCGCCGCGCGCTACGTCGAGCTGGTCGAGGACAAGAAGCTCGCCAAGCGCATCTTCGGCGCGGTGCAGGCCGAGTGGGAGCGCACCGATGCGATGCTGTCGCTGATCACCGGCGAGAAGGCGCGACTCGCGTCCAACCCGGCGCTGGCACGCTCGATCGAGCACCGCTTTCCCTACCTCGACCCGCTGAACCACCTGCAGGTCGAACTGATGCGGCGCTACCGCCACCAGAAGGCGAGCGACCCCGGGGCGGACCGTGTTAAGCGGGGCATCCACCTGTCGATCAACGGCATTGCCGCCGGGCTGCGCAACACCGGGTAGGCGGGCGGACGCTAGGTAGTCCCCGCATGCGAGCGGCGCGGGTGCGGGCGCAAGATGGCGCCCACCCGAACGAGGAGATCGCTTGATGAACCGCCGTCGCCAGTTGCTGCTGAGTTCCGCCGCCCTGTGGCCGGCCATGTCGTCGGCCCAGGCCGCCTGGCCGAGCAAGCCGGTGCGCTTTGTCGTGCCCTTTGCGCCCGGGGGCAGCTCGGAGATCGTCGCACGCACGCTCGCGGTGGAACTGTCCAAGGGCCTCGGCCAGTCGGTGTTCGTCGACAACAAGCCGGGCGCGGCGGGCAACGTGGCGATGGCCGAGGTCAAGGACTCGACCGATCAGCACACGCTGATCCTCGGCCATATCGGCACGCTCGCGGTCAACCCGTACATCTTCGACAAGCTTCCCTACGACCCGGTCAAGGACTTCAGGCCGGTCACCCTGCTCGCCAAGGTGCCGAGCCTGTACCTGGTGCACCCCGATGTGCCGGCGAAGAATCTGAAGGAGTTCGTCGCGCTGGCCAAGGCCAAGCCGGGACGTCTGAACTACGGCTCGGCCGGCAACGGCAGTGCCGGGCATCTGGCGATGGAGTACCTGAAGGCGGCGGCCGACCTGTTCATCGTGCACGTCCCGTACCGCGGCACCGGTCCGCAGCTGACCGACCTGCTCGCGGGCCGGCTCGACGCGGCCTCGGTCGGCGCGCCGGCGGTGCTGCAGTTCATCAAGGCGGGCCGCCTGCGTTGCATTGCCACCGGCACGCGCGAGCGCCTGGCCCAGTTGCCGGACGTGCCGACGGTGGCCGAACAGGGTTTCCCGAACTTCGAGATGACGCAGTGGTACGGCCTGCTGGCGCCGTCCTCGCTGCCGCAGGCGGCGGTGGACCGGCTGGCCACCGAGGCGGCGAAGGCCATCAGGACGCCGACGGCCGTGGCGCGCCTGTCGGAAGACACTGCCCAGGCCGTGGGCGGCACGCCCGCCGAGTTCGCGGCCTTCATCGCGGCCGAGCAGAAGCGCTGGAAGCCGGTGATCGCCCGGGCCAAGATCAAGCCCGACTGAGCCGCGCCCGGCGATGGCCGGCGCCACACAGGCTGACACGAGGCGGGCGCGGATTGGCGCATCATTGTTGGCTTGGACGCAGCCGCCTTTGGACACGCCTGGCACCCGCGCCCGCTCGCGCGCTTTCCTGAACTCGCGCACAGCGCGGCCGAGATGCTGCACAGCCCGCCGGCGCTGCTGGGCCTGTCGGCCGTGGAGGCGCGGGCCGTGATCTCGGCGATGCAGCTGTACGACATTCCCAAGGGCGCGACCCTGCTCGCCGAACTCGAGCAACACGACACCGGCCACATGTTCCTGATCCTGTCCGGCGAGGTGTCGGTGGAGGTCGACCACGCCGGCCCGGCGCCGGTGCCGATCTCGGTGCTCGGCGCCGGTTCGCTGATCGGCGAGATGGCACTGCTCGACGGCCAGCCGCGATCGACCCATTGCACCGCGCTGTCGCCGGTGCAGGCGGCCGGGCTGTCGCGCGCCGGCCTCGACGTGTTGATCGGCAGCCAGCCGCGCGTGGCCGCACGCCTGCTGGCCGAGGTGGGAAGCGTCGTCTCGAGCCGATTGCGCGCGTTGTCCGATCAGCTGCGCATCTACGCGCGTCTGGCCGAATCGCAGCAGCGCGAGATCGCGCGCCTGAAACAGGCGAGGTCGGACGGGCGCTGAGGTGTCGTGAGGGCGGCTCAGCCGCCTTCGAGGGCCTCGCGCACGGCGCCGGCCTGGCGGCGCGACACCGCCAGCCACTCGCCGGCGGCGCCCACCTGCACCGCCCAGCCGAGTTCGTCGCCTTCGTCCTCGCCGTCGGCCAGCCGACGGCGCTCGAGGGCGCGCATCGCGTGGCGCGCGACCAGCGCGTTGCGGTGGATGCGCAGCACCTGCGCACCCAGGCGCTGCTCGAGGTCGGTCAGCGAGTCGTCGAGCACGTAGCTGCGCGCGGACGTGCGCAGCGTCACGTACTTCAGCTCGGCCTTCAGGTACAGCACCTCGGCCATCGGCACGCGCACCACGCGGCCGCGCTCGCTGACCACGAGCACCGGCCCGGCTGCCACGGGGACCGGGCCCTCGCGCGCCGACGCGCGTCGCGCGGCGCGCTGCAGCGCCGCGAACAGGCGGTCGCGCTTGACCGGCTTGGTCAGGTAGTCGGCGGCATCGAGGTCGAAGGCGGCGAGTGCATGTTCGCTGTGCGCGGTCACGAACACGACCACCGGCGGGTCCTCGGCGCGCCGCAGCTCGGCGGCCCATTCGGTGCCGGTGGCGCCGGGCATCTGGATGTCCAGCAGCACGGCATCGGCGGTGTGTTCGCGCAGCCACTCGGCGGCCTGGCGTGCGTTGACGCACTCGGCGGCCACCTCGCATCGCGGCTCCGGGCATTCGCGCACCAGCGACGCGAGCCGGCTGCGTGCCAGGGCCTCGTCGTCGACGATCAGCACCCTGAGGGGGCTCGTCATGTGCGGTCTCCGAGCGGCACGACGATGCGCACGCGCCAGCGGCCGTTGTGCGGCCCGGCCTCGAACTGCGCGTCCAGGTCGTGCAGCAGGCGCAGGCGCTCGCGCACGTTGGCCAGCGCGACGCCATGGCCCGGGTTGGGTGCGGTCGCGCCGCCGGGCAGGGAGTTGTCGATCAGCACCTCGGCGCGGCCGAGCTGTGTGCGCGTGCGCACGCGCACCGTGCCGCCGGTCTCGGACGGCTCGATGCCGTGGCGTACCGCGTTCTCGAGCAGCGGCTGCAGCGCCAGTGGCGGCAGGCGCGCGGCATCGGCCGCCGGGTCGAGCTGCCACTGCAGATCGAGCCGCTCGCCGAAGCGCAGCGCCTCGATCGCCAGGTAGCGTTGCGCGAGGTCGATCTCCGAGGCCAGGGTCGTGGTGCCGCTGCCACCGCTCTCGAGCGCGACGCGGAACAGTTCGGCCAGGTCTTCGAGCACGCCCTCGGCGCGCGCCGGGTCGCTGCGCACCAGCGAGATCGCGGTGTTGAGCGTGTTGAACAGGCAGTGCGGGCGGATGCGCGACTGCAGTTCGGCCAGCCGCGCGCCGGCATCGGCCGGCGTGCGTGCGCGCTCGCGTGCCTGCAGCCAGAGCGCCAGCGGCAGTGCGAGGCCCGCGCCGGCCAGCGGCAGGGCCCAGGCGCGCAGGGGCGCGGGCTCGAGCAGGCCCAGCAGCGACACCGGCCACCACGCCACCCAGGCGAGCAGCGCGCCGAGTGCCATCAGCGCCGCGATGCGCGCGCCCGGCGTCAGCGGCACCAGCACGCGGCGCAGCGCGCACACGAGGCCGAGCCAGAGCAGGGTGGCTGGCAGCGACACCGCCAGTGCCGGCCCCATCGCCGCCACGGCCTGCAGCCCGGTGTCGCAGGCCACCAGCACGCCGACCAGCACCGCGCCATTGATGGCCGCCAGCGCGCGCAGCGCGAGCGCACCATGGCAGACGTCGAAGGCGGTGCCGTCGTGCGCGCGTGCCGCGTGCGGCGCCTCCATCGGCGGCGTCAGCGTCGACAGCGTGGACAACGGTGCGGGCGCAGTGTCGGGCAGCGGCATCTCGCGGGGAGTGCGTCGATAGAATCGTCGGGCGCCCGGGCCGGGGCGCTCGATTCATTGTCACCCACGGCCCGCAGACTGGCACGGATGCCCCACGATCCAAAACACGACCCGCTGGCCAACAAGTCACAAGCTTGGTCGGCGCTGTTCTCCGAGCCGATGAGCGAGCTGGTGCAGCGCTACACGGCCAGCGTGCCGTTCGACCGACGCCTGGCCCAGGCCGACATCGCGGGCAGCCTGGCGCACGCCGAGATGCTGGCGGCACAGGGCGTGATCTCGGTGCAGGACTTGGCCGACATCCAGCGCGGCATGACGCAGATCCGCGCCGACATCGAGGCGGGCACGTTCGAGTGGAAGCTCGAGCTCGAGGACGTGCACCTGAACATCGAGGCGCGCCTGACGGCGCTGGTGGGCGACGCCGGCAAGCGCCTGCACACGGGCCGCTCGCGCAACGACCAGGTGGCCACCGACGTGCGCCTGTGGCTGCGCGGCGAGATCGATGCGCTGGCCCCGCTGCTCGCGCAGATGCAGCGCGCGCTGCTCGACGTGGCCGCGCCGCACACCGAGACCATCCTGCCCGGCTACACGCACCTGCAGGTGGCGCAGCCGGTGAGCTTTGCGCACCACCTGCTGGCCTACGTGGAGATGTTTGCGCGCGACGCCGAGCGCCTGGCCGATGTGCGCAAGCGAACCAACCGCCTGCCGCTGGGCGCTGCGGCGCTGGCCGGCACGAGCTACCCGCTCGACCGCGAGCGCGTCGCGAAGGGACTCGGCTTCGACGGCCTGTG
>DATLIE010000235.1:0-14281 GCA_035539635.1 Burkholderiaceae bacterium | reverse complement strand
ACGCCGGGCTGACCGTGCGCGTGCGCGGCGTGTGGCGCGACTACGCGCGCCAGTTCGGCTCGATCGCCATCGATGCGGCCGAGTACCGCCGTGCCACCGGCGATGCGCGGCTCAACGACCTGGCGCTGTGGTTGACGCCCGGCGTGTCGGCCGATGCGGTGCAGCGCGCGCTGCGCGAACAACTGGCCGCCGCCGGTGACGTGGCGCTGTTCGACATCGCCGCGGCCACGCAGCTGCGCACGTTGTCGCTCGGCATCTTCGACCGCAGCTTCGCGGTCACGCGCTACCTGCAGGCGGTGGCGATCGCGATCGGCCTGGCGGGCATCGCGGCCAGTTTCTCGGCCCAGGTGTGGGCGCGCCGGCGCGAGTTCGGGCTGCTCGCCCACCTGGGCTTCACACGCGCACAGGTCATCGGCCTGGTGGCCGGCGAAGGCGCGGCGTGGACGGCGGCGGGTGCGCTCGTGGGCCTCGCGCTCGGCCTCGCGGTGGCCGTGGTGCTGGTGCACGTGGTCAACCCGCAGAGCTTCCACTGGACGATGGAACTGCTGCTGCCCTGGGGCCGGCTCGCGGCGCTGTGCGCCGCGGTGCTCGTGGCCGGCACGGCCACCGCCGCGCTGTCGGCACGCGCCGCGGCAGGCCGGCGCCTCGGCGAGATGGTGGCTGCGGTGAAGGAAGACTGGTGAGCCCCTCGCGTCGCGCATTGCTCGCGCTGATGGCGGTTGGCGGCGCCCTGCCTGCGGCAAAGGCCCAGACGGTGCGGCCGCGCGCGCTCGAGTTCCCGCGCGACCACGGCGCGCACCCCGAGTTCGGCATCGAGTGGTGGTACGCCACCGGCTGGTTGCAGCGCGATGCCGAGCGCGGCGCGGCGCGGCCCGCCTGGGGATTTCAGCTCACCTTCTTCCGCACGCGCACCGGCCTGGCCGAGGCGCTGCCGGGTCGCTTCGCGGCGCGCCAGCTGCTGTTCGTGCATGCCGCGCTGACCGACCTCACGGCGCGCCGCCTCGTGCACGCCGAACGCATGGTGCGCTGGACCGGTGACAAGCCGACGCCGCGTGCCGCGGCCGCCCACGACGATGCGCGCGTGCAGGTGGCGGACTGGCGGCTTGAGCGCGGCGCCGACGGCCGCTATGCCTGCGCGCTCGGCGACCAGGGCGCGGGCTTTGCCTGGCGCCTGGCCCTGGCGCCGACGCAGCCCGTGCTGCTGCAGGGCGACGACGGCTTCAGCCGCAAAGGGCCGAAGCCCGAGAACGCGAGCCACTACTACAGCCAGCCGCAGCTCGACGTGGGCGGCGAGCTCGCCGCCGGCGCGGGCAGCCGCCAGGCGGTGCACGGCCGCGCCTGGCTCGATCACGAGTGGAGCGGCTCGCTGATGCCCGAGCGCGCGGTCGGATGGGACTGGATCGGCATCAACCTCGATGACGGCGGTGCGCTGATGGCTTTCCGGCTGCGCGACGCACAGGGCGCGCCGGTGTGGGCCGGCGGCACGCTGCGTACGCGCGACGGCACGCTGCGCCGCTTCACGCCCGACGAGGTGCGCTTCGACGCGCTGGCCTGGTGGACCAGCGCCGCCACCCGCGCGCGTTATGTGGTGCGCTGGCGCATCACCTGCGGCGCCGGCCGCTACGAGCTGCAGGCCCTGGTCGACGCGCAGGAACTCGACGGCCGCGCAAGCACCGGCACGGTGTACTGGGAAGGCCTGTCCGAACTGCGCAACCTCGAGGGGCAGCGCCTCGGACTGGGCTACCTGGAGATGACGGGCTACGCGGCGCCGCTGCGCCTCTAGCGCGGCCCGCCGTGCGTCAGAGGCCGCGCGTCTCGTCGTTGTGGCGCGTGGGCAGGATGTCGCCGCGCGGCGGACGGTGCGGGTGCGGCGTCGGCGGTGTGCGCACGCAGTTGCGGCCGGCGCCCTTGGCGGTGTAGAGCGCCAGGTCGGCGTCAGCGATCCACGCGCCCAGCGAATCGTGCTCGCCGTCGAGCGACACCGCGCCGACGCTGACCGTGGTGCGGATGGTTTCGCCGCGCCACTCGAGGGCCAGCCGCGCCACGTGGTCGCGGATGCGCTCGGCCGCATCGAGCGCGCCCAGCGTGTCGGTGTGCGGCAGGAAGACGATGAACTCCTCGCCGCCGAAGCGCCCGAACAGATCGGGCTGGCGCAGCGTGCCGCTGACCGTGCGTGCGATCTCGCGCAGCATCAGGTCGCCCGCAAGGTGGCCGTGCAGGTCGTTGACGCGCTTGAAATGGTCGACGTCGATCATCAGCATCGCGGCCGACATTTCGTAGCGGCGGCAGCGCGCCCATTCGCGGTCGGTCAGCACCAGGAACTGACGCCGGTTGTAGGCGCCGGTCAGGTCGTCACGGGTGGCCAGCACGTCCAGGCGTGCGCGCGCCGCCTCGGCCTCGGCCCACAGGCGCAACAGCGGCCAAGCCAGCAGCGGGGCGATAACGCCGGCACACAGCAGCGCCAGCAGCGCGACCGAAGCCTCGAGGCCGCGACCGGCCAGCCAGAGCGCCCCCTGGCTCAGCAGCAGCGCTGCCAGTGCGGCAAGCGCCGACAGCAACAGGGTGGCGCGCGCCGTGCCAAGGGCGAGCAGTCCGCGGCGCAGGCGCTGCCACTGGCGGATGTGGTGGTGCAAGGGTCGCATGAAGGACGGGAAGAGCCAAGCCGGTCGCGCCACGGCGCTACAGCGATTCGACCACAAGGCCGACCTTGCCGACAGGCGGCGTACCCGCAGACGCCGCTTGAATGCGGGGTCGCGGTGGGGCCCGGCGTGAGGAACTTGACACAGCGCCGAGCGGTTGTTGAGCGACGAGGCCAAGCCCCGCGGCCGGGATGCCGGGCCCGCGGCCGATAGACTGCCGCCGTGCCCGACAAGTCCTCCGCGCAGCGCGCCAGCGCCACCACACCCCGCTCGCTCTCCGGCCTTGCGCCCTTCCTGCGCCCTTACCGGCTGCAGATCGGCCTGGCGATCCTGTTCCTGGTGCTGGCCGCGGCCAGCACGCTGGTGCTGCCGGTGGCGCTGAAATCGCTGATCGATTCCGGCCTCGTGGCGGCCGACCCCGGCCAGCGCGTGATGGCGCTGCGCGAGCACTTCGTGGCCCTGTTCGGCGTTGGCGCGGCCCTCGGCCTGTTCTCGGCGGCGCGCTTCTACATGGTGAGCTGGATCGGCGAGCGCGTCACCGCCGACCTGCGCAACGCGGTCTATGCGCACGTGGTCGAGCAGAGCCCGGAGTTCTTCGAGACCACGCAGACCGGCGAGGTGCTGTCGCGCCTGACCACCGACACGACGCTGGTGCAGACCGTGGTCGGATCGAGCCTGTCGATGGGCTTGCGCAACACGGTGATGGGCATCGGTGCGCTGGGCATGCTGGTGGTGACCAACCCCTACGTGATGGGCCAGGTGCTCGGCATCCTGGTGCTCGTGGTGCTGCCGAGCCTGTACTTCGGCCAGCGCGTGCGCAAGTTGTCGCGCGCGAGCCAGGACCGCGTGGCCGACACGAGCGCGATCGCGGCCGAGGTGCTGAACGCCATTCCCGTGGTGCAGAGCTACAACCAGCAGGGCCGCGAGGCGGGCCGTTTTGCGGCCGCCACCGAGGCGGCGTTCGACACCGCGCGCAAGCGCACGCGGGTGCGCGCGATGCTGGTGGCCTTCATCATCACCGCCACCTTCGGTGCGCTGCTGTGGGGCCTGTACCAGGGCACGCAGGCGGTGCTGCGCGGCGACGTCACGGCAGGGCACCTGGGGCAGACCGTCGTGTACGTGCTGATCCTGGTGTCGAGCGTGGCCGTGCTGTCCGAGGTCTACGGCGACCTGCTGCGTGCCGCCGGTGCCACCGAGCGCCTGATGGAACTGCTGGCGACGCGTTCGCCGGTGGCAGAACCGCCCACGCCGCGCGCGCTGCCGCCGGCGCAGGGAGGCTCGTCGGTGCAGCTGTCGGGCGTCACATTCCACTACCCCTCGCGGCCGCAACAGCCCGCGCTGCGTGACGTGGCGCTCTCGGTGCAGCGCGGCGAGACCGTCGCACTGGTGGGCCCGAGCGGCGCCGGCAAGAGCACGGTGCTGCAGCTGCTGCTGCGCTACTACGACGCGCAGCAGGGCACGGTGGCCATCGACGGCGTGCCGGTGCGCGAACTGGCGCTGGCCGACCTGCGCGCGCGCGTGGGCATCGTGCCGCAGGACAGCGTGGTGTTCTCGGCCAACGCGATGGAGAACATCCGCTACGGGCGCCCGGACGCGAGCGACGACGAAGTCCGGGCCGCGGCGCGCGCCGCGTTCGCGCACGAGTTCATCGCCGCGCTGCCCGAGGGCTACGCCACTTTCCTCGGCGAACGCGGCGTGCGTCTGTCGGGCGGTCAGCGCCAGCGCATCGCGATTGCGCGCGCGATGCTGAAGAACCCGCCGCTGCTGCTGCTCGACGAGGCCACCAGCGCGCTCGACGCCGAAAGCGAACGCATGGTGCAGGCCGCGCTCGACACCGCGATGCGCGGGCGCACCACGATCGTGGTCGCGCACCGTCTGGCCACCGTGCTGCGCGCCGACCGCATCGTGGTGCTCGACCACGGCCGCATCGTCGAGACCGGCACGCACGCCGAGCTGGTGGCGCAGGGCGGCCTGTATGCGCGCCTGGCGGCCATGCAGTTCGAGCTCGCCGAGGCGTAGTCCCGAGGCGCTTCGGGCCAGGTTACGAGCGGACACGGCGGCGGCGGCGCCGACGCCAGAATCGTTGTTCCCCTGTCAGAGGAGCCTTCGATGCCGTCCAGCCACCACCCGTCCCGTCTTGCCGTCGCGCTGATCGCCGGCGGTGTGTTGCTCGCCGCATGCGAGAACATGAGCGAACGCCAGAAGGGCACCGCGCAGGGCGCCGCCATCGGCGCCGTGGCCGGGGCCGTGCTCAGTTCGGCCACCGGGGGCAAGGCCGGCACCGGCGCCGTGGTCGGCGGCGCGGTGGGCGCCGTGGCCGGCAACCTGTGGTCCAAGCGCATGGAAGACAAGCGCGCCGCGATGGAGAAGGCCACCGCCGGCACCGGCATCGGCGTCACACGCACCGCCGACAACCAGCTCAAGGTGAACGTGCCGAGCGACTTCTCGTTCGACATCGGCCGCGCCGACGTCAAGCCGCAGATGCGGCCGGTGCTCGACCAGTTCGCGCAGGGGCTGGACCCGACGATGCAGGTGCGCGTGATCGGCCACACCGACAGCACCGGCAGTGATGCGATCAACAACCCGCTGTCGATCGACCGCGCTGAGAGCGTGCGCGGCTACCTGGCCGGACGCGGCGTGGCCAGCGCGCGCATCGAGGTCGCGGGCCAGGGTTCGCGCAGCCCGGTGGCCGACAACACCACCGAGGCTGGCCGGGCGCAGAACCGCCGCGTCGAGATCTTCCTGCGCGAGCCCGCGCCCAAGGGCTGACGGGCCGGGCGTGCGCGATGGCGGTCGATAGAATCGACCGATGACTTCGCGCCCCGTCCGCAGCACGTACGAAGACTTCATGCGCCACGTCGCCGAGCACGGCGTGGCCAAGACCGACCGCACCGGCACCGGCACCAAGAGCGTGTTCGGCCACCAGATGCGCTTCGACCTGGCCGAGGGCTTCCCGCTGGTGACGACCAAGAAGGTGCACCTGAAGTCGATCGTCTACGAACTGCTCTGGTTCCTGCGCGGCGATGGCAACGCGACCTGGCTGCAGGAGCGCGGCGTGACGATCTGGGACGAATGGGCGAAGCCCGATGGCGACCTCGGCCCGGTGTACGGCGTGCAGTGGCGCAGCTGGCCGACGCCGGACGGCGGGCAGATCGACCAGATCGCGCAGGTCGTTCAGCAGATCAAGACCAACCCGGACAGCCGCCGCCTCATCGTCAGCGCCTGGAACGTGGCCGACCTGCCGAAGATGGCGCTGATGCCCTGCCATGCCTTCTTCCAGTTCTACGTCGCGAACGGCAAGCTCTCCTGCCAGCTCTACCAGCGCAGTGCCGACATCTTCCTCGGCGTGCCGTTCAACATCGCAAGCTACGCGCTGCTGACGCACATGCTGGCGCAGCAATGCGATCTGGACGTCGGCGACTTCGTCTGGACCGGCGGCGACTGCCACATCTACAGCAACCATGCCGAGCAGGTGGCGCTGCAACTCTCCCGCGAGCCGCGGCCCTACCCCACGCTGGTGATCAAGCGCAAGCCGGCCTCGATCTTCGACTACGCGTACGAGGACTTCGCGGTCGAGGGCTACGACCCGCATCCGGCGATCAAGGCGCCGGTGGCGGTGTAGCGGCCCCAGTGCAAGGTTTGGCGTCGCGCGCCGACCGAGCCGCATGACCCGATCCCTCAAGTTCTGGCTCGCCGGCAGCCACCTCTTCGTGGCCCTGCTCGGCTTCGCGCTGGGCATCTACCTGCTGCCGATCCTGACCGCCCCAGACGCGCCATCGACCGCCGAAGTCCAGACACTATCCCAGGGCGCCACATTCACCGGCCAGTTCCGACGCGACCTGAAGGACAGCGATCCGCTGCACTGGGGCGAAGGCACGGTGTCGGTCGGGCCGAAGGCCATCACGCTGGTGGGTCGGCTGGCGCCGGGGCCGGACTACAAGCTCTACCTCTCGCCCGAGTTCGTCGAGACCGAGGCCGACTTCGAGCGCCTGAAGCCGACGATGCGGCGCGTCGGCGACGTGAAGACCTTCGAGAACTTCGCGGTCGCGCTGCCCGAGGGCGTGGACCCGGCGCGCTACACCACGGTGATCGTGTGGTGCGAGTCGTTCGGCCAGTTCATCAGCGCGGCGCGCTACCGCTAGCCTGATGGGTCGCTTCGTCGCCCTGCTGCGCGGCGTCAACGTGGGTGGTGCCAAGCGCGTGCCGATGGCCGAGTGGCGTGCGCTGCTCGGCACGCTGGGCTGCACCGAGGCCGAGACCCTGCTCAACAGCGGCAATGCGGTCTTCACGAGCCGCATCCGCTCGACAGCGACGCTGGCCCAGCGCATCCGCGAATCGTTGCAGCAGGGCCTGAAGGTCGACGTGCCGGTGATCGTGAAGACGGCCGACGAGTTCGTGGCCATCGAGGCCGACAACGAACTGGCGAGCCCCGAACTCGACCCCTCGCGTCTGCTGGTCGCGTTTGCCGCGGCGACGAAGGACCTGCAGGCACTGGCAGACTTGTCCGATCTGGTGCGCGCGCCGGAGAAGCTGTGGGCCGGCACGCAGGCGCTCTACCTGTGGTGCCCCGAGGGCATCCGGCAAAGCCGCGCGGCCGAAGCCCTGCTCGGCCGGCGCGGCCAAGCGCTCACGACCCGCAACTGGGGCACGGTGACGAAGATCGGCGCGTTGCTGCGCGCACCTTGCGGCTGAACCCGCGAGCGCGCAGGGGATGGACGGCCGCAGCGCGCGACGCTACGGTGAACGCGCGAGCGGTTCGCCGGAGGTGCAGACGATGTTTCCCTGGTTCTGGTTCTGGGCGCCCCAGGTCCACTTCCCGTGGAGCGGCAGCGTGGCGCAGCACATCGCGCCGGACGTCGACTGGTTCTTCGATGCCATCCGTCCCGGCGCGGGCGATGCACGCATCGAGCGCCAGGCGTTCGACGTGGCGTCCTACGGCAAGCAGCTTGGCCTGATCACCGAGGTGCTGCTCGAACTCGCGCAACAGGCGCCGAAGGCGACGCCGCGTGCGCAGGCGTCGATCGCGCGGCTGCAGCAGATCCAGGCCGCGATCGAAGACATCAAGGCCGCGGAATGCGAACGCGTCGCGGATGCAATCGTCGAGCAGGTGCGCACCATCCGCAAGCACGGCGGCGCGCGCGCCAGGGCCCTCGACGCGCGCCTGCGGCCCTTGTTGGAGCGGCCGGCCTAAACGGCGCCTGGCGGCGCGCGCTGGCCCGCGACTTGCACGCTGGCCGGCCATGCCGGCCAAGCCGCAGGACCCCACGATGAAGCGCCTCTCGGTGCTGATCGTCACCGACCCGCTCGACACCGAACGCGAGCGCTCGGATGACGCGCATGCCATCGCCCAGGCGCTCGCCGACGCCGGCTCGCTGGTGCTGGGCGTGCGCGCGGGCGATGCCACCCTGCCCGAGGCGATCGAACAGCTCAAGCCCGACGTGGTGGTGGTGCGCAGCGACTCGGGCGTGCGCGACGTGCTGGAGCACATCGCGGTGGCCACGCAGCACGAGCGGCGGCCGATTGCCCTGTTCACCGACAGCGAGGACCGGCCGACGATGCGCGAGGCGCTGGGTTCCGGCGTGTCGGCCTATGTGGTCAAGGGCCTGGCGCCCGAGCGCGTGCAGTCGGTGATCGATGTGGCGGTGGAACGATTCAACGCCGAGGAAGCGCTGCGCCTCGAACTGGCCAGCACCAAGACCGAGCTGGCCGACCGCAAGCTGATCGACCGCGCCAAACGCCTGTTGATGAGCAAGAAGCAGCTGGCCGAGCCTGAGGCGCACCACTTCCTGCAGGACCTGGCGATGAAGAAGGGCATCCGCCTGCGTGACGCCGCCGAGCGCGTGATCGACCTGGAGTCGTTGCTCGGCTGACTTCCACGCCAATTTGGTGCAGCGCAGCACCAAAGCCGGGGGCTCAACCAGCTGAACCCCGCAAATCCACCTTCCAACCGCCTGGCACGCACCTTGCGATAACGAACTCGACTGCCGCGGCAATGGCGCCGGGGCAACCAAGGTTGAGAGCTGTCAGGGCAATTGGGCCCATCGCACCCCGGGTGCGATGGGCCTTTTTCTTTTCAGGAGCCGAAGAGATGACGAAGGGACCGAACATGACCCGCCGCCGTGCGATCCAGAGTGCCGCCATCGCGAGTGCCGGCCTGGTGATCGACCCCGCCTTGCGTGCCGTGGCCTACGCCGCGGGCAGCGACAAGCCCGAGAAGGAGGAGGTGCGCATCGGCTTCATCCCCCTCACCGACTGCGCGAGCGTGGTGATGGCCAGCGTGCTCGGCTTCGACAAGAAGTACGGCGTGAAGATCGTGCCGACCAAGGAAGCGTCCTGGGCCGGCGTGCGCGACAAGCTGGTCAACGGCGAGCTCGACATGGCGCATGTGCTGTGGGGCCTGGTGTATGGCGTGCACTCGGGTATCGGCGGGCCGAAGAAGGACATGGCGATCCTGATGAACCTGAACCACAACGGCCAGGCCATCACGCTGAGCAAGAAGCTCGCGGACAAGGGCGCCGTCGACGGCCCGTCGCTGGCCAAGCTCATGGGCAGCGAGAAGCGCGAGTACACGTTCGCGCAGACCTTCCCCACCGGTACCCACGCGATGTGGCTGTACTACTGGCTGGCGACCTACGGCATCAACCCGATGAAGGACGCCAAGATCATCACGGTGCCACCGCCGCAGATGGTGGCCAACATGCGCGTCGGCAACATGGACGGCTACTGCGTCGGCGAGCCCTGGGGCCACCGCGCGATCATCGACGGCATCGGCATCACCGGCGTCACGACGCAGGACATCTGGAAGGATCACCCCGAGAAGGCGCTCGGCACCACGTCGGACTTCGTCAAGAAGCACCCCAACACCTGCCGCGCCGTGATCATGGCCATCCTCGAGGCCGGTCGCTGGATCGACGCGAGCCTCTCCAACAAGAACAAGATGGCCGAGACGGTGGCCGACAAGAGCTACGTCAACACCTCCGTCGACGCGATCAACCAGCGCATCCTGGGCCGCTACCAGAACGGCCTGGGCAAGACCTGGGACGACCCCAACCACATGAAGTTCTTCAACGACGGGATGGTGAACTTCCCGTACCTGTCCGACGGCATGTGGTTCCTGACCCAGCACAAGCGCTGGGGCCTGATGAAGGAGCACCCCGACTACCTGAAGGTCGCGCAGCAGATCAACCAGACCGCGCTCTACAAGGAAGCCGCCTCGGCCATGAAGATCAGCCTGCCCAAGAGCGACCTGCGCTCGAGCAAGATGGTCGACGGCGTGGTGTGGGACGGCAAGGACCCGGCCAAGTACGCCGACGGCTTCAAGGTGCGCGTGAGCGCGGCCTGAAGGAGGACCCACCATGGTCAGTGCCGTGTTCCACTCGCCGATGGATGCTGCGGTCCAGGCGCGCGCCGAGCGTGCCGAAGCCGCATCGTCCGTCGCCGCCAAGCCCGTGCCGGCGCCTTCCAGGGCACCGCGCATGCCCTTCGACTGGCGCGAGCTGTGGCTGCGCGTGCTGCCGCCAGTGATCGGCTTCGCGTTGCTGGTGGGCGTGTGGGCGCTGCTCACGCAGGACAGCAAGAGCTTTCCCACACCGGCCGCCACCTTCGATGCCGCCGTCAAGCTGTTCGCCGATCCGTTCTACAGCAAGGGACCCAACGACCAGGGCATCGGCTGGAACGTGCTCTTCTCGCTCGAGCGCGTGGGTGTGGGCTTCGGGCTCGCGGCGCTGGTGGGCATCCCGCTGGGCTTCCTGATCGGGCGCTTCACCTTCTTCAACCGCATGGTGCAGCCGCTGATCAGCCTGCTGCGGCCGGTGTCGCCGCTGGCCTGGCTGCCGATCGGCCTGCTGGTGTTCAAGAGCGCCAACCCGGCGGCGATCTGGACCATCTTCATCTGCTCGATCTGGCCGATGGTGATCAACACCGCGGTGGGCGTGCAGCGCGTGCCGGCCGACTACCTGAACGTGGCGCGCGTGCTGGCCTTGAGCGAATGGAAGGTCATCACCCGCATCCTGCTGCCCGCGGTGCTGCCCTACATGCTGACCGGCGTGCGCCTGTCGGTGGGCACGGCCTGGCTCGTGATCGTCGCGGCCGAAATGCTGACCGGCGGCGTGGGCATCGGCTTCTGGGTCTGGGACGAGTGGAACAACCTGAACGTGCAGCACATCCTGATCGCGATCTTCGTGATCGGCATCGTGGGCCTGCTGCTCGAGCAACTGCTGGTCGCCATCGCGAAGAGGTTCTCCCATGAAGACTGACAACGCCCGGCCCGACTTCATCAAGGTCGAGCATGCCGAGATGGTGTTCGACACCAAGAAGGGGCGCTTCCACGCGCTGCGCGACATCAACCTGTCGATCGACGAAGGCGAGTTCGTCGCGCTGATCGGGCATTCGGGCTGCGGCAAGAGCACGCTGCTGAACCTGATCGCCGGGCTGCTCAAGCCCAGCGCCGGCGTGCTGCTGTGCGACCGGCGCGAGATCGCCGCGCCCGGCCCCGACCGCGGCGTGGTGTTCCAGAACCACTCCCTGCTGCCCTGGTTGACCTGCTTCGACAACGTGCACCTGGCGGTCGAGCGCGTGTTCGGTGCCACCGAAACCAAGGCCCAGCTCAAGGCGCGCACCACCGCGGCGCTCGACCTGGTGGGCATGGGCCATGCGCTGGCGAAGCGCCCGCACGAGATCTCGGGCGGCATGAAGCAGCGTGTCGGCATTGCGCGTGCGCTGGCGATGGAGCCCAAGGTGCTGCTGCTCGACGAGCCCTTCGGCGCGCTGGATGCGCTGACGCGCGCCAAGCTGCAGGACGAGCTGCTCGAGATCGTGGCGCGCACCGGCAGCACGGTGGTGATGGTCACGCACGACGTCGACGAGGCGGTGCTGCTGTCCGACCGCATCGTGATGATGACCAACGGGCCTGCCGCCACCATCGGCGACATCGTCACCGTGCCGCTCGCGCGACCGCGCGACCGCGTCGCGCTGGCCGAGGACCCGGCCTACGTGCATTGCCGCAAGGAGGTGCTCGAGTTCCTGTACACGCGGCACGGCCACCCGCAGACGCTGGCTGCGTAGGGCCGCCCGTGGCGGCGCTGGGCAGAACGTACGACTCCCCCAAGCCCCCTCCGCGAAGGGGCTCCAGCATGTTCGATCGCTCCCTCCAGCCTCCCTCCGAGAGGGAGGCTCCGGTCAGACCGACGGGCCGCCTTCGTCCCTCATGCTGGAGGCCTCCTCTCGGAGGAGGGCTTGGGTGGTGTCGTCGTACTCGCTGGAGCTCCCTCCTGGAGGGGGCTCGGGGGAGCTGTGCGTACAGCACTGGGTTAGCCGCCGCGCAGCGACGGCTAACCCAAGATCACCTGCAGGCTGTGCTCGTAACGCGCGGTCAGTTCGTCGAACAGTTCGAGCAGGGTCTCGCTCGCGTGGGCCAGGGTGCGGCGGCCGACCGTGGCCTGCGCCTGTGGCAAGGCGCCCCGCAGCTGCTGCCAGCTGCGATCGGCACGTTCGAGCGCGTCGCGGATCTCGGGCGTGGCGATCGGCAGTGCGGCCAGCGCCGACAGCGCGTGCTGGAACTCGGCGTCCGTGTCGACGGCGGCGCGCTGCGCCGCCGTCGCCGCGTCGCCGCGCAGCAGCGTGCCCAGCAAGGCCTGTTTGGCGATGCGCTGCGCCAGCATGCGCTGGCGCCCGCACAGGTTCACGACGTGCAGCGTCGTCGTCAGGCCCTGGGCCTCGACCGCGGCGGTGAGCGCGTCGGCGTCGCGCAGCAGCGCCTCGGCCAGCAGGTCGAATCCGGCCAAGCCATCGCGCTCCAGGCGCTTGCCCAGCGTTTCGCGCAAGGCCTGCCACGAGGCCACGACGGATTCGAGCGCATCTCGGGTCGGGCTGTCGGCCAGCGAGCGGCGCAGCGCCTCGATCTGCTGCTCGGCACGCTCGACCGACGCCTCCAGGCGCGCGCGCGTGTCGGCCGGCTCGATGCCGGCGGCGCGCAGCGCGGCCAGCTTCACGAGGCGCTGCGAGAGCATGCGCAGCTGGCCGGCGCGGTTCACCGCGTCGGCGTGCCGTGCCGCCTCGATCACACGCTCGGACACCTCGCCGACACGCTGGTTGGCCTGCATCGACGCGGTGCGCAGCACGCTGAACGCCTGGTCCTCGCTCATCGCGCGGCCGCGCATCAGGATGCCTTTGGCGCGGTCGACCAGCTTGCGCTCCTGCAGGGTGCGCTCGGCCGCATCGAGCGCGGCCTTCAGGCCCTGCTCGTGCGCGAAGCGGGCGCGCGCGACGCGCAGCAGCGCCTGCGGGAGCGGCACAGGGCCGAGCACCAGTGCGTGCACGCCGGCACCGAGCACGGCAGCCAGCGTCGCGTCGTCGATCGACTCGGCGCACACCAGGGCCACCGGGATCGCACGCGCGGCCTGCAGCGCGGCCAGGCGCTCGGCGACGCCCGCGTCGGCCCGGTCGCACAGCCACAGCAGCGCCTCGGGTTCCGCTTGCAGTGCATCGGGCACCAAGTTGGGACCGTCGGCGACCCACTGCGCCACCTTGTCGGCGGCGCGCAGCGCCTCGACGAGCGGGGCGGCCTGGTCGGCGCCGGAGGCGACTACGAGCACGGACATCGAGGATTCACGCGGGGTTTCACGCGGAAGAGCGGGTCATTCGGCGCGGCGAGCATAGCCCAGCCCCGGACCACATTGGTGCGCCGCAGCATCGTGGCACGGCACTTGCAATCGACGCGAGCGTGGCGTAACGACGCGCCTCGACCGTGCACGCAGCCCTCGGGCAGCGCCGACTCGCCTCAACGAGCGGGCGCGGTCGTTCATCCTTCCCCTACACCGCACCGATGGCACACGAGCGCCCCAGCGCCCGCGTGCCGTGCCGACCCATCGACCCCGACCTGGCCGACGCACCTGCATGACCCGCTCTTCGAACGCTTTCCTCGCCGCCGGACACCTGCCGACGCTGGTGGCCGCGTTCCTGTACTTCTGCTTCTCGTGCTGCATCTGGGTGCTCAACGGCGCGATGGCGCCCTTCATCAGCGAGACCTTCAACCTCTCGCCGGCGCAGAAGGGCCTGATGCTGTCGGTGCCGATCATCGCCGGCGCGCTGATGCGCTTTCCGCTCGGCGTGCTGGCGCAATACATCGGGCGCAAGAACGGCACGCTGGTCGAGATGGCGCTGATCGCGGTGGCGATGCTGTTCGGCTTCTTCTTCGTCTCGAGCTTCAACTCGCTGCTCGCGATGGGCGTGCTGCTGGGCATCGCGGGCGCCAGCTTCGGCGTCGCACTGTCGCTGGGTTCGGGCTGGTACCCGCCGCAGCACAAGGGACTGGCGATGGGCCTGGTGGGCGCCGGCAACGTGGGCACTGCGCTGTCGGTACTGGTGGCACCGCCGCTCGCGCAATGGCTCGGCTGGCAGGCGGTGTACGGCATCGCCGCGGCGGCGATCCTGCTGCCGATGGCGGCGGTGATCTTCTTCGCCAAGGAGCCGCCCGACGTCGACGCCCACGCCAGCCTGCGCGCGCACGTGGCCTGCCTGTTCGAGAAGGACGGCTGGGCCTTCAGCCTGATCTACGGCGTCACCTTCGGCGGCTTCATCGGCCTGACCACCTTCCTGCCCACCTACTACCACGACCAGTTCGGCGTCACCAAGGTGGCGGCCGG
>DATLIE010000234.1:0-23044 GCA_035539635.1 Burkholderiaceae bacterium | reverse complement strand
CTTCGACGTCACGCCGGTGGCCGGCAGCGTGACCTTTCTCGAGCACGAGCACCGCAGCGGCGGCCCCGATGCCGACGACGGCGTCGCCAGCTTCGAGCTCGGCGTCGCGCTCGAGGACAGCGACCGCGCCGCCGCCGAGGCCGCGTACCGGCAGGCGATCGCGCTCGACCCCGCGCACGAGTCGGCCTACCTGAACCTGGGCGCGATGCTCAGCGAGGCCGGGCAGTGCACGAGCGCCTCGTCCGACAGCGCCACCAGTTCGGCGACCCGCGCGGCGCGCTCCAGCACTTCAGCGCCTACCGACGGCTGTCATGACCGATCCGCTGGCGCGAGATCCGCTGGCACGCTACTGGGCCAAACGCAACTTCGCCGTCACAAGCGAGCCCCGAGGCGACGTCACCGCATCGGGCAGCGACCTGGCCTTCGTGGTCCAGAAGCACCATGCGAGCCGGCTGCACTACGACTTCCGGCTCGAGCTTGACGGTGTGATGCTGTCGTGGGCTGTGCCGAAGGGACCGAGCTACGACCCGACCGACAAGCGCATGGCGATCCACGTCGAGGACCATCCGCTGTCGTACAACCGCTTCGAAGGCACGATCCCGCGCGGCCAATATGGCGCCGGCACGGTCATCGTGTGGGACGAAGGCACCTGGGAGCCCGCGGCCGACCCGCACCAGGGCCTGAAGGACGGCAAGCTGGTGTTCACGCTGCACGGCCACAAGATGGCCGGCCTGTGGGAGCTGGTGCGCATCGCCAAGCCCGGCGACAAGCAGGAGGCCTGGCTGCTGTTCAAGAAGCGCGATCGCCATGCGCGGCCGCGCAACGAGTACGACGTGGTCAGTGCGCTGCCCGACAGCGTGATCGCCAAGCCGCTGAAGGCCAAGGCGGACGGCAGCCGCCTGCCCGCCGGCGCGGTGAAGGCGCCGTTGCCGCGCACGCTGGCGCCGCAGCTGGCCACCCTGGCCAGCGCAGCCCCCACGTCGGCCGAGTGGAGCTGGGAGATCAAGCTGGATGGCTACCGCCTGATGGCGCGCATCGACGGCGACGAGGTGGCGCTGATCACGCGCGGCGGCCACGACTGGTCCGCGAAGATGCCTGTGCTGGTCAAGACCGTGCGCAGCCTGGGCCTGCGCAGTGCCTGGCTCGACGGTGAGATCGTCGTGATGGGCGAGTCCGGCACGCCGGACTTCAACGCGCTGCAGAACGCCTTCGACCGCGCGCGCACCGGCACGATCGTGTACTTCGTGTTCGACCTGCCCTACCTTGAAGGCTACGACCTGCGCGCCCTGCCGCTGCTGCAGCGACGCCAGTTGCTGGAGCAGGTGCTGGCAGAGCATCCCGACGAGCACCTGCGCTTCAGCGCCGCCTTCGATGCCGACGCACGCTCGCTGTTCGAATCGGCGCGCCGCATGGGGCTGGAGGGCCTGATCGCCAAGCGCAAGGACGCGCCCTACGAGTCGCGGCGCACCGAGACCTGGCTCAAGATCAAGCACAAGCAGCGGCAGGAGTTCGTCGTCGCCGGCTACACCGACCGAGCGGGCGGCGAGGCCGAAGTGGGCAGCCTGATGCTGGGCGTGCACGACGACGCGGGCCGGCTGGTGTACGTGGGCAACGTCGGCACCGGGTGGGACGCCAGGACGGCGGCCCGGCTGAAGGCACAGCTGAAGAAGATCGAGGTCGCGCAGTCGCCGTTCGGCCGCCAGCCGCTGCACCCGCACCGCTGGAGCGCCCGCGACCGGGCCGCGCAGCGCTGGGTCGAACCGACCCTGGTGGCCGAGGTGGAGTTCTCGGACTGGACCCCGGAGCAGCAGGTGAGGCATGCCAAGTTCCTCGGCCTGCGCCTGGACAAGGATCCCGCGTCCGTGCGGCGCGAGCGCGCCCTGATGCCCGCGGGGCCGGCACTGCTGACCGGTGCCGGCGACAGCGTGGTCGACGGCGTCAAGGTGACGCACCCGGAACGCGTGATCGACGCGAGCACCGGCATCACCAAGCTCGAGCTGGTGCGCTATTACGAGTCGGTGGCCGAGTGGATGCTGCCGCACCTGAAGGGCCGGCCCTGCTCGCTGGTGCGCGGGCCCGAGGGCGTGGGTGGCGAACTCTTCTACCAGAAGCACATCGAGGCGCAGCAGATCGCCGGCATCCGGCAACTCGACCCCGCACTGTGGCCCGGCCACGGCTCGCTGCTCGAGGTGCCGACGAAGAAGGCGCTGATCGCGTCGGCGCAGATGAACGTGATCGAGTTCCACACCTGGAACGCGCGCGTGCCCAAGCCCGTGCGCGCGATCGACAAGCCCGACCGCGTGGTGTTCGACCTCGACCCCGGCGAAGGCGAACGCTGGGAGCGCGTGCAGGAGGCCGCCACGCTGGTGCGCCACCTGCTGCAGGAGCTCTCGCTCGAGAGCTGGCTCAAGACGAGCGGCGGCAAGGGCCTGCATGTCGTGGTGCCGTTGGCCCCGCGCGAGGGCTGGGACACGGTGCGCGACTTCGCGCAGGCCGTGGTGCAGCACCTCGCGCGCGTGATCCCGCAGCGCTTCGTCGCCAAGTCCGGCGCGGCCAACCGGGTCGGCCGGATCTTCGTCGACTACCTGCGCAACAACCACGGCGCCACGACCGCCGCAGCGTTCTCGGCGCGCTCACGGCCAGGGCTGGGCGTGTCGATGCCGCTGGCCTGGGATGCACTGCCGGCGCTCAAGCGCAGCGACCAATGGACCGTGCGCACCGCGCGCGAGCACCTGTCCTTCCAGCCGGCGGACCCCTGGCAGGACTACTGGGCGTGCAAGCAGACGCTGGGCGCCGCGCTCAGGACGCTGGCCGTTTCGCCAGCAGCGCTGCCGCGTAAGCGGGCGCCGTCGGCTCGTGCATGAAGTACACGTGCACCTCGCGCCACGGCGTGGCCGCGAGGCGTTCGGCCCAGGCCGACAGGTCGGCGTCCGAGTACTGCTCCAGGCGCAGCCGCACATAGCCCCATGAGGTGGTGGGCACCAGCGGCGGCGGCGTGCTGTCCTCGCGCTCGGACACGCACAGCGATGCGCCGGCATCGCGCAGGAGCGCGTAGACCTCGTCGTCGAACCAGCTGTCGTGGCGGAACTCGAAGGCCGCGCGGTGCCCCTCGGGCAGCACCTGCAGGAAGTCGCTCAGGCGCGCGGCGTCCTTCTTCAGGAACGGCGGCAGCTGGAACAGCACCGGCCCGCGCTTCGGGCCGAGCGCACCGAGGGCCTTGTAGAGGTAGGCCACCGAGTCCGCGGCCGCGTCGGCCGCGATGCGCGCCTGGTGCGTGATGCGCTTGGACGCCTTGATCGAGAAGCGGAACGCGTCGGGAGTGGCCTCGGCCCAGCGCGCCAGCACCTCGGCCTTGGGCATCTGATAGAAGGTGTTGTTGATCTCGACCGAGGGCAGGCGCTCGGCGTAGTACGCGAGCATCGCCTCGGGCTGGATCTTCTCGGGGTAGAAGCTGCCCTTCCACTCCTTGAATGCGTAGCCGCTGGCACCGGCCCAGAGCGTGAGGTTTCCCATCGCGCCATTCTGCCGCGCGCCCCGAGGGGATGGACGACGGGCCGCGACACGCATGATGCCGCGGCCCGGTGCATCACATCCAGCGTCCCTTCACCCAGACCCAGTCGTTGCCGACCAGCCTCCAGTAGCCGGGGACCCAGCGCGCATTGGGGTCTGCCATCGGCGCCGGGGCCGGCTCGGTGACGGGCGCCGGCAGCGGGCGGATCGTGCCCTGCACCCAGTGGCCAGGCTGCCATGTCCAGCGCCCGTCCTGCCACACGTAGTGGCCGGCCACCCAGCTGTAGCCGCTGGCGGCCGGTGCCGGGGGGATCTGTTCCGCAGGCGCCGCGGGCGGCTGCACCACGGTCACGCGTTCGACCACCGTCGGCTGCTGCTGGACGATGGGCTGCTCGCGCACGACTTCGCGTGTCACGGTGCGTGTGGAGCAGGCTCCCAGAACGGCGGTGGCCGCGGCGAGCGAAACGAGTTTCCAAGCTGTGCTCATGCTGCGTTCTCCTTGTGTGGGCAGTACCGGTTCGACCCCCCACCGCGGGCCGCGTTGCAGGCCGCCGTGTAGGAGGATGACGACGCGGGCCGTAGGAGGCGTCTCCCGGCTCGACGTCGTTCAACGCGCGACCTGGCCTAGGCGCGCGCTGTCGCCGCCTTGACCGCGGTCAGGCGTGCCGGCGCGCACGGCCGGCTAGCATGGGCGCGGACAGGCGGAGACACCGTGGAACTCGAAATACCGGAATCGCTGGCCGCCGCGCTGCTGGGAGCGGTCGGCGCGCAATCGCCGCTGGGCCTTCAGCTGTGCGGGCAAGGCGCCGGCAGCGGCACGCGCGTCGTGTCCAGCCACCACTTCGACGGCCAGTCGCTGACCCTGCTCTACCAGCTGGGCCAGACGACCGGCGCGCGCGACCTGGTGTTCCAGCTGCTCGCGCTGGACAACCTGAACGGCGAGTCGCAGCTGCGGCCGATCGCGAGCCTGGAACTGCTGGTACCGGCGCTGATCGAGTGGCTGGCACGCGACCTGATCGACGGCTGGCTCTACCAGCGCGGCAAGGACGGCGCGCTGCTCGCCTGGCTGGTGCATTCGGTGCGCCTGGTCAAGCCCGCCGACAGCACGCCCTACGTGGTGGTGGGGCTGCTGGCCAACACGCTGCAGGCGGCCGGCCGCGAGCCGCCGTCGGACCCGCGCCTGCGCTTCACCGGCATGACCTGGGGCCTGAGCTTCTACGCCGAGGACCTGCCGGGGCGCACGCTGGCGGGCCTGTTCGCCGACAGCGGCTTCTACAAGGAGTGCGCCGAGTTCAAGCGCGAGTACGAGGCGCAGGTCGAGCGCTTCATGGCGCTGCAGCCGCAGTTCGGCGCCCAGTTCACCGTCAGCGGCAACGCCTGGCGCGGCGGCGAGGGGTCCCGCGCCAGCCTCGAATGCATCCGCCTGCCCGAAGGGGCGGCGGCGCGCTGCGTCAACGACGAAGAGCTGCTGCCGCGCCGCTTCGACCTCGCCGCCGACCCGCACTACTGGCGCGAGAGCGGCATCGCCAGCGGCTTCGACCGCATCCCGCAGCACTGCTACCTGCACCTGTTCCACCTCGACTGGCACCGCAACGTCTGGGTCCACGTGCAGCATGTGCAGCCGTACAGCTACCAGCCGGCGCTGCGCGAGCGCCTGGTGTTGCCGCAGGCGCACCGCGACCTGATCGACATCCTCACCGCCGACCGCAACTTCCTGGTCGAGGACGTGATGCCCGGCAAGTCGGGCGGCACCACGATCCTGTGCCGCGGCGCGCCGGGGCTGGGCAAGACGCTCACGGCCGAGGTCTACGCTGAAGTGGTCGGCAAGCCGCTGTACCGCGTGCACTCGGGCCAGCTCGGCGTGACGGCGAGTTCGGTCGAAGCCAGCCTGACGAAGATCCTGCAGCGCGCCGCGCGCTGGGACTGCGTGCTGCTGCTCGACGAGGCCGACGTCTACATCCGGCGGCGCGACAACGACCTCGAGCACAACGCCATCGTGGCCGAGTTCCTGCGCACGCTGGAGTACTTCAGCGGCCTGCTGTTCATGACCACCAACCGCGTCGGCGACATCGACGACGCGATCCTGTCGCGCTGCATCGCGGTCATCGACTACCAGCCGCCAGGGACCGAGGACGCGCGCCGGCTGTGGCGCACGCTGGCGGCGCAACTCGGCGTCGCGTTGCCGGACTCCCTGGTCGAGGCGCTGGTGGCCGACTACGCGGGTGCGAGCGGCCGCGACATCAAGGAGCTGCTCAAGCTGACCAGCAAGTACTGCCGCCGCAAGGGGCTCGCGCTGTCGACGCAGGCGTTCGCGCAGTGCGCGGTGTTCCGTGGCGTCGCCTGCGCATCGTCGCCGGGAGCGCCGGCGTGATCGACCCCAGCCTGCTCGACGGACCGCTCGCCGGCCGCATGGGCTTCCGGCCCGGCGCGGTGCCGTCGGCCGGGCCGCTGCCGCCCGGGCGCCATGGCCTGGCGTTCCCCGAGGGCCGCGAGGCGGTGCTCGTGGTGCCCGAAGGCCTGCCGAACGACGCGCCGGTGCCGCTGGTGGTGATGTTCCACGGCGCGGGCGGCGAGGCCAACCGCGTGTTGCCTCACCTGGTGCCGCACGCGCGCGCGCGGCGCTTCCTGCTGCTGGCCCCGCAGTCGATGCTGCCGACCTGGGACATCGTGATCGGCGGCCATGGCCCGGACCTGCAGCGGCTGGACGGCGCGCTGTCGGTGGTGGCCTCGCACTTTCGCCTCGACCCGGCACGCCTCGCGTTCGCCGGCTTCTCGGACGGCGGCAGCTATGCGCTGTCGCTCGGCCTCACCAACGGTGACGTGGCCAGCCATGTCATCGGGCTGTCGGCCGGCTTCATGAACGCGTTCACGCAGGCGGGCACGCCGAAGTTCTTCCTCGCGCACGGGCGCTCGGACCGCCAGCTGCCGATCGAGACCAGCGCCCATCCGCATGCGAAGCGGCTGCTCGACGGCGGCTACGACCTGACGTTGCAGCCCTTCGACGGCGACCACGTGATCGTGCCGTGGGTGGTGGCGCGCGCGGTCGAGTTCTTCCTCGGCCCCGCGCAGGCCACCCGCCCGGCCTGAGCGTCGCTCAAGCCGCGGCTTCGACCAGCGTCGGCGCCAGCAGCGCGTCGAGCAGCTCTTGCCCCGGCGTCGGAGTGATCGGCGCGCCGGCCAGACCGCGCAGGCGGTCGAAGGCGTCGTCGAGCCGCTCGCCGCGCAGCACCGGGCCGTGCGCCGAGGCCACCGTCGTGGCACCGAAGGCCTCGACCGCGTCGACGTGGCGGCCGTAGGTCGCGCGGTCCAGCCACGCGTGCCACGGCGACACCGCGCTGTTGAACGCCGGCATCATCTCGGCGAGCATCTGCTGCGGCAGATCGTCCGCTTCGAGCGAGCCCGGCGTCAGGCAGGCGAACGAGTCGACGATCCACATCGCGCGGGTCTTCGGGTCGAACAGGCCGCGCGAGGTGGGGCCGTCGAAGATCGGCGGACGGAACAGCTGCAGCACGCGGTCGCCGGCGTCGAAGCTGCCGCCTGGCTCGATCCAGCGCATGCGGTGCAACGGCAGCGCGGGCTTCTCGAGCGAGAGGCGCTCGACGCTGAACCAGTTGGTCACCAGCGTGGCGTTCGGGCAGCGCTCGAGCGCGTCGAGCAGGCCGCCGGTGTGGTCGCCGTCGTCATGCGACAGGAAGATCCAGCGCACATCCTCGGGCTCGACGAGGGAGAACACCTTGTCGAGCCAGAGCTTGCGGTGCAGCGGGGCGCCGGTGTCGACGATCACCGGCTCGCGGCCGCGGATCACCATCGAATTGACCGGCAGGTACAGGCCCTCGCCGGCGGGCGCCAGGTTGGGGATCAGCCAGGTGTCGGGCGCGATGCAGTGGGGCTGGGTGGCGGGTACGTCGTCGATGCTGGGCAGCTTCATGGGGGTGTCCTCGGTGGGGTTGCAATGGACGCCATCGTGCCGGCCACCGCCGCGCCCGCCATCACCCGAGAGAGCCATGCGACGCGCTCGCCGACGGGCCATTCGACGGGCCATGCCCGCATGGCCCGCCGGCGCCCGGCCCGGCCGACAATCGGTGACCGCAGTGCTCAGGCCACGACCGCATGACCCTCTGCCATCTGCTCGCCCGTCAGGCCCGCCTTGCCCCCGAACGCGTGGCCATCCTGCATGGCGACAAGCCATGGGCCAGCCACGCGGGGTGGGCCGCGCGCAGTGCAGCGCTGGCGCAGCGCCTGCGCGCCGCGGGTCTCGCGCCGGGGGAGCGTGTGCTGCTCTTCATGCGCAATCACCCGCGCTACCTGGAGCTGATGTGGGGCGCCTGGTGGGCGGGACTCGTCGTGGTACCGGTCAACGCCAAGCTGCATCCGGCCGAGGTGGAGTGGATCGTCGGCAACGCGGGCGCGCGCTGGGGCTTCGTCACGCGCGACGTGGCGCCCGCGCCGATCGCCGGGCTCGAGCGCCAGGTGGATGCCGAGTCGGCCGACGCCGACGCGCTGCTCGCGGCACTGGACGATTGGCGCTCGGAGCCGATCGCCGAACGCGGGCCCGACGACCTGGCCTGGCTCTTCTACACCAGCGGCACCACCGGCCGGCCCAAGGGCGTGATGATCACGCAGCGCAACCTGTTGACGATGGGGCTGGCGTACTTCACGGACGTGGACCCGGTCGGCGCGAACGACACCATGGCCTATGCCGCACCGATGTCGCACGGCTGCGGCCTGTATGCGATTCCGCACCTGATGGCCGGCGCGCGCCACGTGGTGCCGGCCTCGGGCGGCGTCGACCCCGCCGAGCTGTTCGCGCTCGGTCGCGCACTCGGACCGCTCACCACCTTCGCGGCGCCCACCATCGTCAAGCGCCTGGTGGACCATGCGCAGGCGCAGGGCCTCACGGGTGCCGACTGCGCGGCCGCCTTCAAGACCATCGTCTACGGCGGTGCGCCGATGTACGTGGCCGACATCCAGCGTGCGCTCGCCGTGATGGGGCCGCGCTTCGTGCAGATCTACGGCCAGGGCGAGACGCCGATGACGGCCACCGCGCTGGCACGTCACCACCTCGGCGACGCCGCGCACCCGCGCCACCTGGAGCGCCTGGGCTCGGTCGGCGTGGCACAGACGCCGGTGCGCGTGCGTGTGGCCGACGCACAGGGCTGCGACCTGCCCGCCGGCGAGGTGGGCGAGGTGCTGGTGCGCGGCGATTCGGTGATGGCGGGCTACTGGCGCAACCCCGAAGCCAGCGCGACCGCACTGCGCGACGGGTGGCTCTGGACCGGCGACGTGGGCTGCCTGGACGACGACGGCTTCCTGACGCTGAAGGACCGCAGCAAGGACCTCGTCATCAGCGGCGGCTCCAACATCTACCCGCGCGAGGTGGAGGAGGTGCTGCTCACCGCGCCCGGCGTGGCCGAGGCGGCGTGCGTGGGCGCGCCGGACGCCGAGTGGGGCGAGGTGGTGGTGGCCTTCGTGGTGGCGGCGCCGGGAGCCGTGCTCGACCCCGCGGCACTGGACGCGCACTGCCTCGCGCACATCGCGCGCTTCAAGCGCCCCAAGCGCTACGTGGTGCTGGACGCGCTACCGAAAAACCACTACGGCAAGGTGCTGAAGACCGAGCTGCGGGCGCGGCTGGGCCGGCCCGCTATGCCGTCAGCGTGAGCAGGACGTCGGCGTACCAGGCGCAGTTCAGGCCCAGCGACTCGTCCACCACGAGGTCGCGCCCGCCCATGTCCATGCGCGACGAGTGCACGCCCAGCAGCTTCCATGGCAGCCCGGCCGGCGACGGCGCGTCGGGCGGGCTGCGCATCACCACCGGTGCGCCGCTGCTGCCGCGGTGCGTGCGGGCGTCGGTGAGGAACAGGCCCTGGCCCTGGAAGCGCGTGCCGAACGACGAGGCCACGGCCGCCTGACGCGCCACCGGCAGGTGGTGGCGGCCGTCGTGGAAGCCGAGCGGAAAGCCGACCACCAGCAGCGGCATGCCCACCTCCACCTCGCCCAGGCGCTGCTGGAGGTGGTCCGGCGTGAAGGCGTGAAACACGGCGCCGCGCAACGCGGCGCGGTCCACGGGCAATGCCGCCACGTCGATGTCGCCGCCGGCGTCGCCGGCCTGCGACCAACGGGCACGGCTGTCCTCGTACAGCGGCAGCGAGACGACGGTGGACTGCGACAGGTCCTCCTCGTCGGCGTGGACTTCGATCTCGACGCGATCCGGGAAGTGCTCGCTCGGCTTGTCCACCAGCACGTGGCGGCTGGTCACCAGGAACAGACGCTCGTCGCGTTCGAAGAAGAAGCCGCTGGCATGTGTCAGCGCCTTCGAGCCCAGGAACGTGGACACCTGCGTCGCCACGAGCAACAGCGACTCGACCACGGTGCGCTCGTGCGGCGGCGGCTGGAAGCGGTCGAGCGAGTCGATCAGCGCCGTCAGGCGCGTCACGTCGCGCTCGAAGGTGGAGATCGAATGTTCGGAAATCGCGGCGTGCAGCATCAGCGTGCGCGCGACCTCGGCGTCGTGGTCGAGCAGGCGCCGCACGCGGGCGCGCCCGGACGGGGTGAGCTGCTGGATCAGCGCGCCGCACAGCACGTCGACGGCCAGCACGTCACCCTTGAGCTCGCAGATCCGCTCGGTCGCTTCCTGAAGGTTCTTCATGGCGCCTCCGAGAAAAAAAAACCGCGGCGCCAGGCCGCGGTTTTGTCACGGGCTCCGGGGGAGCCGCGTGCGCGGCGTCAGACCGCGCGGATGTTCGAGGCTTGCGGGCCCTTCTGGCCCTGCGTGGCTTCGAACTGCACGCGCTGGTTTTCGGTCAGCGTCTTGAAGCCGCCGCCCTGGATCTGGCTGAAGTGGGCGAACAGGTCCTTGCCGCCATCATCGGGGGCGATGAAGCCGAAGCCCTTGCTTTCGTTGAACCACTTCACGGTGCCGGTTTGAGTCGTCATATCGATTCCTTTCAAGTTGCTGCGCAGGCACACGCCCGCTCAGGCAGAAACGCCAAGAAGATCATCGAGGGGGGATTCAACCGGAACCGCACCGGCGGGGAGCCGGAGGGCGTCAGAGAAAGACCTACGAACTTACGGTCTTGAACATGTCTACGCGCGGAAGTGTACCCGATGTGCGTAAACGCGCCCCGCAAGGGCCTCAGCCCGCCGGCTTGGCGGGCGCCACCTGGCTCCAGAGCTGGCCTCCGGTGGCCCAGTCGCTGCGCTTGATGTCGTAGAAGAGGACGTCGATGCCGCCCGGGCTGCCGCCCAGCACGCGCACGCAGGCGTCGGTGAGTTCCTTGGCCAGTGCGGCCTTCTGTTCGGGCGTGCGGCCCTCGAAGAGTTCGACGCGGAGGGTGGGCATGGGCGCTCTGTCCTTTGTCAATCGTGCGCCGAGCGTAGCAGCGCCGCTTCCTTCGGTCGCACCCACCGCGCCAGCGTGGCGTACATCTCGTCGATGTTGATCGGCTTGGCGATGTGGTCGTCCATGCCGGCGGCCAGCGCCGCGTCGCGGTCGCCCACCATCGCGTTGGCCGTCATCGCGATGACCGGCAGCGTGCGGCACTGCGGCCGGCGCCGCAACGCCCGCGTGGCGGCATACCCGTCCATCACCGGCATCTGGCAGTCCATCAGCACGGCGTCGAAGCGCTCGTGTTCGAGCCGGTCCAGCGCTTGCTGTCCGTCGCCCGCGACAGTAACGGTCACGCCCGCGCCATGCAGCAGCTCGACGGCGATCTCCGCGTTGACCTCGTTGTCCTCGACCAGCAGCACATGCGCGCCCCGCAGCCGCGCTCGCGGATCGAGCCCGGACGCCCAGGGCGCGGCATCGGGCGAGCTGGGCGCGTGGCCACGCGCATCGACACTGGCGGCCGTGGCCAGCGCATCGGCCAGCGCCGAGGGCGTGACCGGCTTGGCGAGCAGCGCACCCACCGCGACGCGCTGCGAGTCGAGGTGCCTCTGCAGCTCGTCGCGTGCGAGGGCGGTGACCATCAGCACCGTCAACGGCGGGTCACCGGGTGTGCTGGCGTGCGCCAGCGCCGACACCACGCCGTCCATGCCGGTCATCTTCCAGTCGAGCAGCACGAACCGGTACGGCGTGCCGCCGGCGCGTGCCTGCTCCACCTGGTCGAGGGCCTGCGTGCCGTCGGCGGCGCTGTCGGCGCGCAGGCCGAGCGCTGCACACATCTGCGTAAGCACCTGGCGTGCGCTGGCGTTGTCATCGATCACCAGCACGCGCGCGCCGCGCAGGCTGGCCGCCGCCGCCACGTACATGGGCGCAGCGCCCGTGCCGGCCTGCAAGCCGAGTCGCAGGCTGAAATGGAACCGGCTGCCCTGCCCCGGCGCACTCTCGACCTGCAGGTCGCCGCCCATCAGGCGCACCAGGTGGCGACTGATCGCCAGCCCCAGGCCGGTGCCGCCATAACGCCGGCTGGTCGATGCATCGGCCTGCGAGAACGGCTCGAACAGGTGCTGGAGCGTCTGCTCGTCCATGCCGATGCCGCTGTCCCGCACCTCGAAGCCCAGGCGTACCGACGCGCCGGCCTGCTCGAGCAGGCTGATCGAAACGACGACCTCGCCCTGTTCGGTGAACTTGACCGCGTTGTTGCACAGGTTCAGCAGCACCTGCCCCAGGCGCGACGGGTCGCCGACCAGCGCCGTGGGCAATTGCGGCGACAGCGACAGCAGCAGTTCGAGCCCCCGCTGCTCGGCCTTGAACCCGACCACGTTGGCCAGGTTGGTCAGCACGTCCTCGAGCGCGAACGGGATCGACTCCACCTGGAGCTTGCCGGCCTCGATCTTCGACACGTCGAGAATGTCGTTCAGCACGCCGAGCAGCGATTCGGCGGCGGCGTGCGCCTTCTCGACATAGTTGCGCTGCTGCGGCGTCAGATCGCTGCGCAGCGCCAGCGCCGACATGCCGAGGATGGCGTTCATCGGGGTGCGGATCTCGTGGCTCATGTTGGCCAGGAACGCGCTCTTGGCCTGGTTGGCGGCCTCGGCCGCGTCGCGTGCCTGGCGCAGCTCGACGGTGCGCTGTTGCACGGTGGCTTCGAGCTCGCGCCGGTGGCGGGCGAGCTCGGTGTCGCGAACGCCGGCCGCCTCCATCATTGCGTTGAAGGTCATGCCCAGGCGAGCCAGCTCGTCGGCCCCGGACACCGGTACACGATGGCCATAGTCGGCATGCGCGCGCACCTGGTCGGCGGCGTCGGCCAGGGTCGAGAGTGGGCGCACGATGCTGCGCTGCAGCGCCAGGAGCAGGCCGAGCAGGATGGCCGCCAGCAGCACCGCGGTGACCACCCCGAGCAGCAGCAGGGTCGAGCGTGTCTCGCCCTCGAACCCGCGCAGGTCGATCGCCAGGTACAGCCGCGCGCCGTCGTTCAGTGGCTGCACGAACTCGGCCGTGTTGCGCTCTCGCGAGACCTGCAGGCCTTCCCGCCACTCGGTCATCGGCGGGCTGGCCAGCGCCGGCTGCCGCCCATGCCGTGCCAGCACGCGCCCATTGGCCAGCGCGATCTGCGCCTCGATCACCAGGACGTTGACGCGCAGCGTGTCGAGGATCTCCTGCGCACGGGCGGAGTCGCCGAACGCCACCGCGGTTTCGGCGCCGACCGAGACGAGCCGGGCGTACGGCTCGACGAACCCCCGCGCGCGCTGCTCCAGCGAAGTGCGCTCGATCATCAGGAAGGCGGCTCCGACCGCAGCGAAGGCCAGTGCGGCCGCAATCAGCACGGCCAGCACCAGCTTGCCGCGGATGTTGGTGGGGCGCAGCAGACTCATCGCCCCCTCCGCAGCGTGCCGTTCTCGAGCACCTCGCGCGAGACCTCGAGCATCTTGGCCGGGATGGCCAGCGACGCGGCGCGCGCCTGGTCGAGGTTGATGCTCATCTCGATGCGCTCGCGCGCCAGCAGGCGCACGACGCCACCCTCGTCGAGGAACTCCGGTGCATCGCCGACCGTCAGCACGGGCTGGCGCTTGTACTCGGCCAGCGCGGCCCGTCGCATCGCACTGTTGGCGTAGCCGACGTAGACGATCTGGCAGCCCGGCAGCTTCTCCGGCGCGCTGGCGCGCACCACCTCGAACGGCCGCCCCTGCTCGGTGCGGCCTTCGAAGGTCTTCTCCAGCGACTCATCGAAGTGCGCGCCGCCCAGAACGCACACCACCCAGGGCGAGCGCTCGCTGGCGAACGCGCGCGCGGGCCAGGTGACGTAGCGCGCGAAGTTGCGCAGGAACGCGGCCTCGACCCGGCTCACGCTCTCGGGCATCGAGGCCTGCGCCGGCGATCCGACGGGCAGGTGCAGCACGGCGAGCATCGCGCCGACCCCTGCCCAGCGACGCGCCCGGGGCCAGACGCGCAGGCTCACAGGCCAACCTTGAGCGTAAGCAGGACCTCGCGCGGGCGCGAACGCGTGCTCTGCGAGGGACGGTAGGTCGCATCGCCGAGGTTCTTGCCCGTCAGCTCCAGGTTCATGCGATGCCCCCCGGCGCGCCAGGCGTAGCCGGCCATCGCGTTGACCAGGGTGTAGCTCTGGCGCAGCGACGCAGGCGAGTCGGGCAGCAAGGTCTGGTCGCGCACGACGTTGACGCCGCCGGCCAGGTAGGCGCCAGCGCCGCCCGGCGTGAAGTCGTAGCGCGCCCACAGGTTGGCCAGGTGCGGCGCGCTCATCTGCAGCCGCGCGTCGTGCAGCAAGTAGACGTTCTTGTAGTTGAGCCGGCCCGCCGCGTCGAGCGTGGCGGGGTCCTGCGCGAGGATCGCGGCGTCGTTGCCGGTGACTTCGACGATGCGCGCGTCCATGTGGCTGTACGACAGGTAGATCTGCCAGCGCTCGGTCGGGGTGATGGTGGCGTCGAGTTCGAGCCCGCGCGAGCGCTGCTGGCCGCTCTGGAAGTTGAAGATCTGAACCGCGCCGGCCGCATTGGTCTGCGCGAAGTCGTTGACGATCCTGTCGTTGCGCAGGTCGAACAGCGTCAGGCTGCCCGCCAGGCGCCCGTCGAACAGCTCGGCCTTCAGGCCCAGGTCCCAACCCTTGCCCTCGGTGGGGGCGGCCGGCGCCGTCGTTCCGTCCGGCTGGTTGAGGATCTGCGCGCCGGGCACGAAGGAGCTGGCGTAGGAGGCGAAGGCAGACAGCCGCGGATCGATCTTGTAGAGCACACCCACCTGCGGCGTGCCTTTGCGCGCACGGATCCGGTCGGTGCGGCCGGCCACGCGGTCGTCGAGCCGGCTGCTCGTCGAGGTCAGGCGCCAGCCGGCGAGCAGCAACAGTCGGTCGTCGAGCAGGCCGAAGGTGCTGCCCGCATAGATCGACTTGTCGCGGTGGTCGGCGCGGCGGTCGGCGCGATTCTCCGTGAGCGCCGAGCGCGGGATCGAGACCGCGCGGTCCCAGGTCGCCGGGTCGCGCAGGTCCCACAGCGGCAGCGGCGACGCGGTCGGGTCGCTGCCCAGCGCGGGATCGTTCGGCGCCTGGGCGGCCCAGGCATCGAAGCGCCGGCTGACATGCTGCGCTCCGAGCAGCAGGCGCAGGCTGGCCCCGCCCAGGCGGTAGTCGCCCACCGCATCGACCGACAGGGTGTCGGCGCGGTTGGTGTACGTCTGCCCGCGCAGGCGCCGGCCTTGCAGGAAGGTCGCGTTGTTGGCCATGCCGAGGTTGCCCGAGAACAGCGCGTCGACGCGGTAGGTCTGCCGCGCAACGCCGGCGCGCAGGCTCCAGTGGTCGCCGGCCCGGGTGTCGACCCAGGTGCCAAGGGCCTCGGTGTCGCTGCGCCGGTAGTCGACGTCGGACATGCTGTTCCAGTCGTCCGGCAGCCCCGGCACGTCGACGCCCTGCAGGTTGGGGTCGGCCGGCGTCGGCACCAGGCCCGCCTGGCGGCCGTAGCCGGGCTTTTGCATCAGCTGCGGCGTCTCGACCTTGCGGTAGCGCTCGTACTTGAGCGAGACGCTGACGCGCGGGTCGGGCCGCCACAGCAGCGACGGCGACACGTTGTGCGAGTGGGCGTCGTACGGGTCCCAGTAGCGCATGTCGCGGTCGGTCGACGCGGCGACGCGGTACAGCAGCGTCGCGGTGGCCGGGCCGGTGACGTCGACCTCGGCGCGGTACTGGCCGTACGAGCCGAGGCTCAGGTCGGCGCTGGCGTCGAACCGGGGCTGCGGGCTCTTGGTGATGACGTTGACGATGCCGCCCGGCGCGACCTGGCCGTAGAGAAACGACGACGGGCCTTTGACGACCTCGACGCGCGCGATGTTGGTGAAGTCGAAGATCGACGGGCCCACCGTGCCGTCGCGCAGGATCTGGGTCGCTCCCGGCGTATTGCTGACGGCGAAGCCGCGGATCGCCAGATTGGCGTTGCCTTCGTTGAAGTCGTTGCTGCGGTAGGTGACGCCCGGCGAGTAACGCGCGATGTCGTGGATGTTGACCGGCTTCTGGTCGCGGATGAAGGCGCCCGAGAAGGCCTGGATCGCGAACGGCAGTTCACGGATCGGCGCGTCGAAACGCGATCCCGACACCGAGTTGAAGGCGCGGTAGCCGCGGTCGAGGTGCGAGGCGACGTCGAATGGCGAGACGCGCACCTCGACCAGCTCGGACAAGTCCATGTCGGCCAAGGTGCGCGGCGGCGGCAGCGGAATGCCCGGCTCGTCGGCGGCTGCGGCCATCAGCGGCACGAGCGCAGCGGCCAGGCCGATCGTGATCGCGCCTCCCCGAATCTCCTTCGCGGCAAGCCTTGGCTTGTTCATTGCGCCCCCAACGGCGGCTTCGTGGGGCCAGTCTATACAGCCGGCCCCCGCCGCTGCTCAAGGTTTTCGCGGGGGACGCCTGCGCCAGGTCAAGCGCCGTGCGGGTCCTCGAGCGAGCGTAACAGCGCCGGCCATTCGTCTGCGCCATCCGGCGTCGAGCCGTCGCCGATCCATTGGCGCTGCGTGCGCTCGGCGACCTCGTCGCTGACACACTGCACGGTGCCGGTGGCCATCGCGGCGATCTGAACCTGTGCCGCGCGTTCGAGCAGGTGCATCAGCACGAAGGCCTCGGCCACCGTCCGGCCCACCGTCAGCGTGCCGTGATTCTCGAGGATCAGGCCGTCGAGCGTGCCGAGCGCAGCCACCAGGCGCGCCCGTTCGTCCGGCTCGAAGGCCAGGCCTTCGTAGGCGTGGCGGCCGAGGCGCCGCCACAGGCGCAGCGCGGGCTGCGAACACGGCAACAGCCCCTCGGGCAGCGCCGCCAACGTCTGGCCCCAGCGCGTGTGCAGGTGCACCACGCACACGGCATCCGGCCGCGCAGCGTGCACCGCACCGTGAATGGCAAAGCCGCTCGGGTTGACCGGCGCGCGGGAGCCGTCGATCACGCGGCCGGTCACGTCCACCTTCACCAGGTTGTCGGGCCGCACCTCGGCGAAGCGCAGGCCGAAGCGGTTGATCAGGTACGCGCCCGGCTCGCCGGGCACCGATGCCGAGATGTGGGTCCAGACGATGTCGTCCCAGCCGCGGCGCGCGGCCAGGCGGTAGGCGGCGGCGAGGTCGCGGCGGACGCCGGCGTCGGCGTCGGTCATGGCGCCGGCGCCCCGGCATCGAACCAGCGCTTGATCAGGGTGCGCTCGTCGTCGGTGATCTGCGTGGCATTGTTCAGCGGCATCAGCTTGAGCACCGCGACCTGCTGGTAGACGCTCTGCGCGTGCTGCTTCAGCAGCTCGGGGGTGTGCAGCGCGACGTTCTTCTGCGCCAGCTGCGCGTTGTGGCACATCACGCAGCGCTGCTCGACGATGGCCTGCACGTCGCCGAAGACCACGGGCCTGGCCGCCGCAGCCTTGGCCTGTGCGCTCGGTGGGGGCGGCGCGAGCCAGAACACCATGCCAGCCAGCACCAGCGTGCCGACCACCGCATGCTCCCAGGGCGCGCGCCTGCCGAGCACATGCGCCTTGTGGCGCGCGACGAAGCTATGGCGGATCAGCGCGCCGGCCAGCATCAGCAGCACCAGCACCAGCCAGTTGTTCGGGCCGCTGTACAGCCACCCGTAGTGGTTGGACAGCATCGCCACGATGACCGGCAGCGTGAAGTAGGTGTTGTGCACGCTGCGCTGCTTGCCGCGCTGGCCGTGGACGGGATCGACCGGCTCGCCGGCGCGCAGCTGCGCGACCACGGTGCGCTGGCCGGGAATGATCCAAAAGAAGACGTTGGCGCTCATCGCCGTGGCCAGCATCGCGCCGACGAGCAGGAAGGCGGCGCGCCCGGCGAAGAGCTGGCAGGCCAGCCACGACGCGAAGATCACGAACACGAAGACGAGGCCGCCGACGATCAGGTCGCCGCTCTTGCGCTGGCCGAACGCGCGGCAGATCCCGTCGTAGACGAACCAGAACGCGACCAGGATGCCGAGCGCCGCGCCGATCGCCGCGGCCGGCGACCAGTCGTGCACGCTCTTGTCGATCAGGAACGTGCCGGCGTTGAACAGGTACAGCACCGTGAACAGCGCCATGCCGGTGAGCCAGGTGCTGTAGCTCTCCCAGTAGCTCCAGTGCAGGTTCTCGGGCAGCGGGCGCCAGCGCGGCGCCACCATGTACTTGTTGGAGTGGTAGAAGCCGCCGCCATGCACGGCCCACATCTCGCCGTCGATGCCCTTGGCCTTCAGGTCCGCGTCCTGCGGTGCCGACAGGCTGTTGTCGAGCAGCACGAAGTAGAACGACGAGCCGATCCAGGCGATCGCGGTGATGACATGGGCCCAGCGCAGCAGCAGGTTGAGCCAGTCGAGCAGGTAGGCGTCCATGGGACGGGGGTCTCCTCGCTGCTCACCACCGCGGGCGCTCTGAGCAGTCGTCGGGCCGCGCACAGATCCCGGCCACCGGGATCGCGCCGCTGCGGCGAAACGAGTGGGAGTCTAGGGCCGGCGCATCACTTCAGGTCGGCCGCCTTGATCGCCGGCTGCCAGTCGGCCACCTGTTTGGCGACGAAGCCGGTGAACTCGGGCGACGCCATCTTCACCGCGGTGATGCCGAGCTCCTCGAAGCGTTTGACGATCGCCGGGTCGGCCACGATGGCCGCCAACGCAGCGCCCAGCTTGTCGGTCACCTCCTTGGGCAGGCCGGCCGGGCCGCTGACGCCGAAGTAGTTCTCGGCCACCAGTTGCGGCAGCCCGAGCTCGGTGACGCTGGGCACATCGGGCAGCAGGGGCGAGCGCGACCTCGTCGTCACCGCGAGGCCCCTGATCTGGCCCGCCTTGACCATCGGCACGAAAGCGGTGATGACGTCGATGCCGAGCGGGATCTGGCCGGCGATCAGGTCGGTGGTCATCGGCGCACCGCCCTTGTAGGGCACGTGGACCATGTCGATCTTCATCGCCGTCTTCGTCATCTCGCCGACGATGTGACCGATCGAACCCGGGCCGCCGGAGCCGAAGTTGTAGCCCGGCGCCGCGGCGGCCTTGGGCAGGTCCTTCAGCGTGGCCGGACCGGTCTTCGGGTTGGCCATGATCAGCACCGGCGCGACGCCCAGCATCGCCACATGGGTGAACTGCTTGACCGGGTCGTACGGCGGCTTGGGCACCGTGAAAGGGCCGATCGAGGTGGGCGTGCTGTTGGACAGCATCAGGGTGTAGCCATCCGGTGCGGCGCGCACCACGTCAAGCCCCCCGATGGTGCCGCCCGCACCCGGCTTGTTGTCCACCACCACCGTCTGCCCGAGCGCCTTGCCCAGCGGCTCCGCGATGGCGCGCGCGACGATGTCGCTGGCACCGCCGGCGGCGAAGGTCACAACGATGCGCACCGGCTTCTCCGGCCAGGCGGCCTGGGCGCCCAGCGGCAGCGTCAACGACAGGGCAGCAGCAGCGGCGAGGATCGAACGGCGTGGGGTCATGGTGGTCTCCTTGTGCAGGGTCAACGCAATCGGCGTGCCGCGGCTCAGCTCCCGCGGTAGGTGCTGTAGGCCCAGGGGCTGACCAGCAGCGGCACGTGGTAGTGGCCGGCCGCGTCGGCGATGCCGAAGTCGAGCTGCACGACGTCGATGAACGCGGGTTCCGGCAGCGCGACGCCGCGGGCGCGGAAGTAGGCCGCCACCTCGAACACGAGCCGGAACCGGCCCACCGCCATGGCCGCCGCGTCGAGCAGCGGGCCATCGGCGCGGCCGTCGTGGTTCAGCGCGAAGGCCTTGAGCGTCACGGTGCCCTCGGGGCCGATGCGTTGCAGCATGACCTTCATGCCGGCCGCCGGACAGCCGTGGGCGGTGTCGAGGACGTGGGTGCTGAGGTGGCCCATCGGCGAAGCTCCGGTCGATGCGGTTGCGGGATGGCGAAAAGTGTATACACTTTCGAATACACGTCAACCCGCCGCAAACACCGTGGCCCGCAGCCAAGCCGCCCTCAAGGTCGTCGCCCCGGCGCCCAACAGCACGCAGCGCATCGTCGAGTCGATCGTCGAGGCCATCGTCGAGCGTCGCCTGATGCCCGGCACCAAGCTGGCCGAAGCGCAGATCGGCAGCCTGTTCGACGTCTCGCGCACCGTGGTGCGGCAGGCGCTGAACCAGCTCTCTCGCGACCGCCTGGTCACGCTCGAGCCGGCGCGCGGCGCCTTCGTCGCACAGCCGGGCATCGATGAGGCGCGCCAGGTGTTCGAGGCGCGCCAGCTGATCGAGGCCGGCGTCGTGCGCGAACTGTGCGGCCGCATCACCGCCCAGCAAGTGGCCGAGCTGCGCGCCCACTTGCGCGACGAGCGCGCCGCCGTGGCGCGCACCGACATCAGCGGCCGCACGCGCCTGCTGGCCGACTTCCACGTCGTGCTGGCGCGCATGCTCGGCAACGAGGTGCTGGCCCAGTTGCTCGCCGACCTGCTGTCGCGCTCGTCGCTGATCTCGCTGATGTACCAGTCCTCGCATTCGGCCGAGCATTCGCAGGCCGAGCACGAGGCGATCGTCGACGCCCTCGAGCGGCGCGACGCACGCGCCGCGGCCCGGCTGATGGCGCAGCACCTGCACAGCGTCGAGCACAACCTGCGGCTCGACCCACGGTCCACCGACCTTTCGAAAGCGCTTCGTCGATGAACACCCCGCGCTATCCCCGCGACCTGAAGGGCTACGGCCCGAACCCGCCGCATCCGCGCTGGCCCGGCGGTGCGCGCGTGGCGCTGCAGTTCGTGCTGAACTTCGAGGAGGGTGGCGAGAACTCGGTGCTGCATGGCGACGCCGGCAGCGAGCAGTTCCTGTCGGAGATGTTCAATCCGCCGGCCTTCCCGGCGCGGCACCTGTCGATGGAAGGCATCTACGAGTACGGCTCGCGTGTCGGCGTCTGGCGCCTCCTGCGCGAGTTCGAGCGCCGCGGCTGGCCGCTCACCGTGTTCGGCGTCTCGATGGCGCTCGAGCGCTGCCCCGAGGTCACTGCCGCCTTCGTCGAACTCGGCCACGAGATCGCCTGCCACGGGTATCGCTGGATCCATTACCAGAACGTCGACGAGGCGACCGAGCGCGAGCACCTGCGCATCGGCATGGAGGTCATCCAGAAGCTGACCGGGCAGCGCGCGCTCGGCTGGTACACCGGCCGCGACAGCCCGAACACGCGCCGCCTGGTGGCCGACTTCGGCGGCTTCGAGTACGACAGCGACCACTACGGCGACGACCTGCCGTTCTGGCTTCAGGTGAAGAAGAGCGACGGCGCCCTGGCGCCGCACCTCGTCGTGCCTTACACGCTGGACTGCAACGACATGCGCTTCGCGCTGCCGCAGGGGTTCTCGCATGGCGACGAGTTCTTCTCGTACCTGCGCGACGCCTTCGACCTGCACTACGCCGAAGGCGCTCGTGATCCCGCCGAGGGCGGCGGCGGGCCGTCGATGATGTCCATCGGCATGCACTGCCGCCTGCTTGGCCGGCCGGGGCGCCTGCGCGCCTTCCAGCGTTTCCTCGACCATGTGGCGCGCCACGACGGCGTGTGGATCGCGCGCCGCATCGACATTGCGCGCCACTGGCGCGCCACCCACCCCTTCGATCCGAACACCGCCTTCGTCTGGGAATGAAGATCACCCTCGACCAACTCAATGCCGCCGATCAGGCCGGCTTCACGACCCTGCTCGACGGCAGCTACGAGCACTCGCCGTGGATCGCCGAGCGGGCCTGGACGCAGCGCCCGTTCAAGTCCATCGCCCACCTGCAGCACGCGATGGCGATCGTGCTGCGCGACGCCGGACGCGACGCGCAGCTCGCGCTGATCCGCGCCCACCCGGAACTGGCCGGCAAGGCCATGGTCAGCAAGACGCTGACCGCCGAGAGCACGCACGAACAGGGCAAGGCCGGCCTGACGGACTGCACGCCGGCCGAGTTCGCACGCATCCAGCAGCTCAACGCCGACTACAAGGCCAAGTTCGGCTGGCCCTTCATCCTCGCCGTGCGCGGACCGCGCGGCACGGGGCTGAACCGGCACCAGATCATCGACACCTTCGCGCGCCGCCTCGACAACCCGGTCGAGTTCGAGTTCGCCGAGTGCCTGCGCAACATCCACCGCATCGTCGAGATGCGCCTGGCCGACAAGTTCGGTGTCGAACCCGTGCTCGGCCAGCAGGCCTGGGACTGCGCCGAGAAGCTCGCCACCTGGAGCGACCCGCCGTGGGCCGAGCGCGGCGAACTCACCGTGACCTACCTGACCGACGCCCACCAGGCCTGCCAGCGCCAGTTGCTGCGCTGGATGCGCGAGTGCGGCTTCGACGAGACGCGCATCGACGCGGTGGGCAACGTGGTCGGCGTCTATCACGGCCGCGACCCGAAGGCCCGGCGCCTGCTCACCGGCAGCCACTTCGACACCGTGCGCAACGGCGGCCGCTTCGACGGGCGCCTGGGCATCTTCGTGCCGCTGGTCGCCGTGCGCGAGCTGCACCGCGCCGGGCGGCGCCTGCCCTTCGGCATCGAGGTCGTCGGCTTCGCGGAAGAAGAAGGCCAGCGCTACAAGGCCACCTTCCTCGGCTCGGGCGCGCTGACCGGCCACTTCGATGCCAGCTGGCTCGACCAGATCGACGCTGCCGGCGTGTCGATGCGCGACGCGATGCGCGCGGCCGGCCGCCCGGCCACGCTCGCGGCAATCCGCGCGGAGACACGCGACGCGCGACGCTATCTCGGCTTCGTCGAGATCCACGTCGAGCAGGGCCCGGTGCTCAACGCGCTCGACCTGCCGCTGGGCATCGTGACCTCGATCAACGGCGGGCGCCGCTTCGTCGGCGAGGCGATCGGCCTGGCCAGCCACGCCGGCACCACGCCGATGACGATGCGCCACGACGCCGCGGCGGCGGTGGCCGAGCTCGCCCTCTTCCTCGAGGCGCGCGCCGCCTCGGTGCCCGACGTGGTGGGCACCGTCGGTCTGCTCGAGGTGCCCGGCGGCTCCATCACCGTCGTGCCCGGGCGCTGCAAGTTCTCGCTCGACATCCGCGCCACCACCGATCCGGTGCGCGACGCCAGCGTCGCCGACACGCGGGCCGAAGCCGAGCGCATCGGCGCGCGCCGCGGCGTGCGCTTCGCGCTCGAGGAGACGATGCGCGCCGCCGCCGCGCCGAGCGACCCGGCGCTGCAGGCCCGCTGGGAGGCTGCGGTGGCGTCGCTCGGCCTGCCGGTGCA
>DATLIE010000233.1:0-2831 GCA_035539635.1 Burkholderiaceae bacterium | reverse complement strand
GCCATTCTCGGTACTGAGCTTCGCGCGCGACACCGTCGACCGCACGCGTCAGTTCGCGCTCGGTGGGCACTGGAACGCGGCGCCGGTCACGGTCAGTGCCGACTTGAGCCACACCAAGAGCTTCAACCACCTCTACTTCTCGGGGCCCTTCTTCGGCGGGCGCGTGGCGCAGTTCGCGCACGCCCTGTCGGGCCGCGTGCCCACCACCGGGGTCAGTGGCACCGACCTGCTCGAGCCGTCCAACCTTGCCTATACCGGCCTGGCCTATCGCACGCGCCCGTTCGCTGGCGATCTGACGGCGGCGCGGCTGGATGTCCGCTGGCAACTGGGCGACGGGCTGATCGAAAGCGTGTCGGCCGGCTGGCGTCACGCACGTCGTCGCGCCAACAACGAACCCGGGCTGGTGTTCGCCGATGCCCCGCTCACCGGGCTGACCGCGGCGGACACGCCCGGTCGCGTGTCGCCGATGCCCTATCCTCACTTCCTGGACGGCCGCGGCACGCACATCGGCCGCTTCCTGGTCGGCGACCTGGACGGTGCGCGCGATGGGCAAGGCCTGCGCGACGCGTTCGGCGTCACACAGCCGATTCCCGAGGGCGCCAACCCGCTGACACGCTGGCGTGTGCGCGAGACGAGCGATGCCTTGTATGGCCGCGTCGATTTCGACGCGTTCGACGGCGCGCTGACCGGCCAGGCCGGCTTGCGCCTGGTGCGCATGCACGCGGCGACGGCGGGTGCGCAGTCGGTGGCCGGCAGCGGCGTCGTCGAACCGATCGCGATCGACGACCGCCACACCGACGCGCTGCCGAGTCTCGAGTTGCGCTACCGGCCGCGGCCCGAGTGGCAGTTGCGCGCCGCGGCCTCGCGCACGGTCACGCGCGTGGACTTCGATCGCCTCTCACCCTCGCTGTCGCTGGTGCCCAACCCGGTGAACCCGAGCCTGAACCAGGGCAGCGCCGGCAACCCCGCGCTCGAGCCGGTGCGCTCGCGGAACTGGGACCTCGCGCTCGAAGCCTATCCGTCGACGGGACATGCGGCCTCGCTCACGCTGTTCTGGAAGCAGATCGACGGCTTCATCGCCAACTTGAGCCAGCCCGAGGTGCATGGCGGGGTGCTCTACCAGATCAGCCGCCCCTACAACAGCGACGCGGCCCGCGTGCGCGGCGCCGAGTTCAGCCACCAGCGCTTCCTCGACTTTCTGCCGGGCGCGTGGCGCGGGCTCGGCTGGCAACTGAACTACACGCATGTCGACAGCCGCACCTTCGATCGCCGCGCCAACCGCGACCTGCCGCTGCAGAACCTGTCGCGACACAGCGGCAACCTGATCCTGCTCCACGAGCACGGCGCGCTGTCGACGCGCGTCGCCTACAACCGGCGCAGCAGCTTCCTGAGCGGCGTGTTCAGCGCCGCGGGGGTCGGCATCGTGGAGGCCCACACCCGCGGCTACGGGTGGGTCGACGCCTCCCTGGACTGGAAGGTCAACCCTGCGTTGACGCTGACGCTCGAAGGCGCCAACCTGACGCGCACGCTGCGCAGTTCGTACCAGGGTGCGCCGACACGACCGCAGCACGCCATCGTCAACGACCGACAGCTGGCGTTGCGCCTGGGTGTCCGACTTTGAGAGGGCATGGCCTAGGGCACCGCGCGGATTGCCGGCCGACGGGCGCGGCGGCGCTCAGCCTGCCCCCTGGCTGGCCGCAGCCCAGAACTTCTCGGCCACCGCGCTCAAGGCGGCTCGGGGACGATAAAGGCGCACGCTGAGCGCGATGGTCCAGCGCGCACCGCCGGCGGGCACCAGCCGGCCGGCAGCCAGGTCGTCGCGCACCAGGCTCGCCGGCAGGAAGGCCAGGCCGCGGCCTTCGAGCGCCAGGCTGCGCAGCACGGTGGCCAGGTGGGCGGTGAACACCACTTCGCAGCCCGGTGCCTCCAGCGCCGCGCCGTGCAGCGAACGCAGCACGCGGCCCAGGCCCGATTCGGCGCTGTAGGCGAGCATCGGCAGCGAAGCCTTGGCGCCGCGACGCGGTGCGGCGTCGAACTCGAAGCGCGGCCGACCCTGCGCGTCCGGTGCGCACACGGGCAGCAACTCGTCGCGCCCCACCTCGCACGAGACGAAGCTGGCGGCGTCCAGGCCCGACGGCGCCCGCTCGTGACCATGGCAAAGCAGGAACTGCACGCGGCCATGCTGCAGCTGCGCCTCGCAGTGCGCCGCCACGTCGCTGACGAGCTGGATCGGGCCGACGGTGGTGCGCGCTTCCAGGCTGCGCAGCCACGCCGGCAGGAAGTTCAGCGACAGCGCGTGCGTGGCGGCAAAGCGCAAGGTGGATGCACTGCCATCGGCGACGGCGCGCGCCTCGTCGGGCAGCCGCGCCACGCGCTGCAACAGCTGCTGCGCGGTGCCGCGCAGCCACTCGCCGGCCTCGGTGAGCGTGACGGGGTGGCCGCTGCGGTCGAACAGCGGCGCGCCGAGCCACTCCTCGAGCGCCTTGATGCGACGGCCGAAGGCAGGCTGCGTCATGTGGCGCTGCTCGGCCGCGCGCGAGAAGTTGCCGCTCTCGGCCAGCGCCTGGAAGTCCTCGAGCCAGGACAGGTTCATCGTCATCGGCGGTGCGCCCTCGTCATCGGCAGTGCCTCAGAAGCATCAAGCGGGGCGAAAACAGCATTGGCCCACGGGGCGGGTCGCGCCGCACACTGCGGCCCGCTGACCCCGCTCCAGGAGACATTGTCATGCCGACCATCGCCAACTACCGCGGCATCATCCCCGCAATCGCCTGCCCGTTCACGCCCGACCACCGCATCGACGAACCCGCGCTGCGCCGCCTCGCGTCGTGGCT
>DATLIE010000232.1:0-33961 GCA_035539635.1 Burkholderiaceae bacterium | reverse complement strand
CGCCACCGCGGTGGCCCCGGTGTCGACCATGAAGTTGGCGGCGCGGCCGTTGATCGCCCCGGTGGCGAGGAAGTGTCCACCCGGGCCGGCCGTCAGCACGATCTCGCGTTCGCCGGCGCCCGGGCCGGACATGCGCACCTGGATCGCGCCCAGGGTCAGCGTGCGACGCGCGCCGCCAATCTCCACCTCGGCCTGCGTCGGCGACAGCGACAGCAGGCGCACGCCCTTGGCCGTGGCACCCACGGCCACCGCCAGCGGCTGGCCGTCGATGACCAGCAGCGCCTGTCGCGTGCCGATGGCGCCGTTGAGCGTGACGGTCTGGGCCGAGGACAGAGCTGCGCCGCAAGCCAGGGCCACCGCCAGGAAGCGTTTGAGCACGGCCTAGTCCCTGGGGTTGTCGAACTTGATCGGCGTGTCGGTGATCTCGCGCCGCAGCAGTGCGATCGTCAGCTGCAGGTCGTCGCGCTTGGTGCCCGACACGCGCACGATGTCGCCCTGGATCGCGGCCTGCACCTTGATCTTGCTCTGCTTGACCAGTTGCTGGATCTTGCGGCCGAGCTCGCTGTCGATGCCGACCTTCACCTTCACCGGCTGGCGTACCTTGTCGCCACCGACCTTCTCGACCTTGGCGCTGTCGTCGAGGAAACGCACGTCGACGCCGCGCTTGGCGAGCTTGGCCAGCAGGATGTCCTTGACCTGGCCGATCTGGAAGTCGCTGTCGGCGTAGAGCATCAGCTCGCGGCTCTCCCCCTTCTCGGTCAGCTCGACCTTGGCGCTCGAGCCCTTGAAGTCGAAGCGGGTGCTGACCTCCTTGTTCGTCTGCTCGACCGCGTTGCGCAGCTCGACGAAATTGGGTTCGAGCAGGACATCGAAACTGGGCATGGTTTCTCGCGGATCGGTGACGGCCTTGGGCGAGAATTGTCCCATGCAAGGCGTCACCACGAACCCGCTGTCGATCGAGAAGGGCGTGAACCTGCGCACGCTCAACGCCTTCGGCCTGCCCGCGCAGGCCGCGACCCTGGTGCGCATCGACAGCGACGCGACGCTGCGCCGCGTGGTCGATCACCCGGAACTCGGGCGCGCGCCGAAATTCGTGCTCGGCGGGGGCAGCAACGTGGTGTTCACGCGCGACCCCCAGGCCGTGGTGCTGAAGGTGGAGGTGATGGGGCGGCGCCTGGTCGAGGAACGGCCCGACGCTTGGCTCGTCGAGGCCGGCGCCGGCGAGAACTGGCACGACACGGTGGCCTGGACGCTGTCCCAGGGCTGGCCCGGGCTCGAGAACCTGGCGCTGATCCCCGGCACGGTGGGTGCCGCGCCAGTGCAGAACATTGGCGCCTATGGCGTCGAGCTGCGCGAACGCTTCGAGTCGCTCGACCTGGTGGACCTGGTGACCGGACGCACCGTCACGCTGGGCCTGGACGCCTGCCATTTCGGCTACCGCGACAGCGTCTTCAAGCAGTCGCTGGCCGGCAAGAGCGTGATCACGCGCGTGCGATTTCGCCTCCCCAAACCCTGGCGCCCGGTGCTCGGCTACCTCGAGCTCGAGCGCAAGCTGCGGGAGACGGGCATCGCGCAGCCGGAGGCGCAGACGGTGTGCGACTGGGTCTGCGCGATCCGGCGTGCCAAGCTGCCCGACCCGGCGGTCATCGGCAACGTCGGCAGCTTCTTCAAGAACCCGGTGGTCAGTGCCGAGCAGTGCCGCGACATCATCGGCCGCGACCCCGAGGTGGTGCACTACCCGCTGCCCGACGGCAGCGTGAAGCTGGCTGCGGGTTGGTTGATCGACGCCTGCGGCTGGAAGGGCAAGTCGATCGGCCGCGCCGGCGTCTACGAGAAGCAGGCCCTGGTGCTAGTGAACCGCGGCGGCGCGAGCGGTGCCGAGGTGGTGACGCTGGCGCGCGCGATCCAGGAGAGCGTGTACGGCCGCTTCGGCATCCGGCTCGAGCCCGAGCCGATCGTCGTCTGAGCGCTCAGCGCGGCGGGCGGACCGCCGATTTGGGCCGGAACGCCTTGCACACCGCGTCGTCGGTCTCGAGGTAGGGGCCGCCGATCAGGTCGATGCAGTACGGCACCGCCGCGAAGATGCCAGGCACCGCGGGCGTGGCGGCCGGCAGGCCTTCCAGGGTTTCGGCGATCGACTTCGGTTGCCCCGGCAGGTTGACGATCAGCGTCGACTTGCGCACCACGGCCACCTGGCGCGACAGGATCGCCGTCGGCACGAAGCGCAGGCTGATCTGGCGCATCTGCTCGCCGAAGCCCGGCATCACCTTGTCGGCCACGGCCAGCGTGGCCTCGGGCGTGACGTCGCGTGCCGCGGGGCCGGTGCCGCCGGTCGTGAGCACGAGGTCGCACTGCTTGATGTCCACCAGGTCCATCAGCGCGTGGGTGATGCCGTCCTGCTCGTCGGGGATCACCCGCGTGTCCCAGTCGATCGGGTTCCTGAGCGCGCGCGCAAGCCAGTCCTTCAGGGCGGGGATGCCCTTGTCCTCGTAGACGCCGGCCGAGGCGCGGTCACTGACCGACAGCAGGCCGATCTTGACGCGATCTAAGGCGGTGTCGCTCATGGTGCGGCCGCCAGCAGCGGCTTGATGAACTGGAACAGGTCGCGCCACGCACGGCCGTGCCGCTGCTCGGGCGCGAGCGCCGCGTCCTTGCGCGCATTGCGGATCAGCGCGCGCAGGCGTTGCAGGTCGGTGTCCGGGTGCTCGGCCATCCAGCGGGTCAGTGCCTCGTCGTCGGCCACCAACTCGACGCGCCAGTGCTCGGCCCGGTGCAGGGCCAGTGCGTCGTGCGCCCGCCCGAGCTGCGCCGCAGCCACCGCCTCGCGCAGCGGTTCGATGTCGGCCTGCCGCATCAGCTTGCCGACGAACTGCAGCTGACGCCGCCGCCCCTCGTGCGACCGGGTGCGCCGCAGTTCGGCCAGGGCATCGCGCAGGGCCTCGGGCATCGGCGCCGCCGCCAGCGCGGCGTCGGGCATGGCGGCCAGGGCCTCGCCCAGCGCCTGCTGGTCGTGCGCCTGGCGCTTGAGCGCGCTCTTGCTCGGGCGCTCGGGCTGCGGCGTTTCGATCGGTGTTTCGAAGGGCTTCATGGGCTGCTCGTTATGATAGTTCGCATGACCCAATCACAGGGCTTTGCCTACAGCCGCACGCAGTTCGAACAGCTCGTCGACGACACCCTGAAGATCGCACGCGGCCTGGGCGCAAGCGACGCGGCGGTCGAGGTCTCGGAGGGCGCCGGGCTGTCGGTGTCGGTCCGCAAGGGCGCGCTCGAGAACGTGGAACGCAACCGCGACAAGTCGATCGGCGTCACTGTCTACCTCGGCCAGCGGCGCGGCAATGCCAGCACGTCCGACTTTTCGCGCGCCGCGCTCGAGCAGACGGTGCGCGCGGCCTACGACATTGCGCGCTTTACCGCCGAGGACCCGATGGCCGGCCTGCCCGACGAGGCCGACCTCGCGACGGCGGCGCAAGCCACCCGCGACCTGGACCTGATCCACCCCTGGGCGATCGATGCCAGCCAGGCGCGCGAGTTGGCGCTGCGCTGCGAAGCCGCGGCGATGGACACCGACCGGCGCATCACGAACTCCGAAGGCGCGGGCGTGTCGGCGCAGCAGTCGCACTTCTTCATGGGCAACTCGCGCGGTTTTCGCGGCGGCTACGCGAGCTCGCGCCACGGCCTGTCGGTGTCACCGATCGCCGGCCGCGGCGACGGCATGCAGCGTGACTACTGGTACACGTCGATGCGCGACCCGGCTGACCTGGCAGCGCCCGAGGCGGTCGGCCGCTACGCTGCGGAGCGGGCGCTGTCGCGCCTGCACTCGCGCAAGGTTGCCACCTGCGAGGTGCCGATCCTGTTCGAGTCGACGCTCGCGGCCGGGCTGGTCGGCGCCTACGTGCAGGCGACCTCGGGTGGATCGCTGTACCGCAAGGCCACCTTTCTCGAAGGGAGCCTGGGCCAGCCTGTGCTGGCGACGCACCTGGATCTGGACGAGAACCCGCTGGTTGCCAAGGGCAAGGGCAGCGCACCGTTCGACGACGAAGGCGTGACGACGCGCGCGCGGCGCGTGGTCGACGCCGGCGTGGTGCAGGGCTACTTCCTCTCCAGCTACTCGGCGCGAAAGCTCGGCCTGAAGACCACGGGGCACGCAGGTGGTGCACACAACCTGGTGCTGACGAGCCGCCTGACGCGGCCGGGCGACGACCTCGACGCGATGCTGGCCAAGCTGCACCGCGGGCTGTTCGTGATCGAGTTGATGGGGCAGGGCGTGAACGGTGTCACGGGCGATTACTCGCGCGGTGCGGCGGGCTTCTGGGTCGAGGGCGGGCGCATCGCCCACCCGGTGGACGAAGTGACGATTGCCGGCAACCTGCGCGACATGCTCAAGGGCATCGTCGCGGTCGGCGCCGATGCGTACACCTCGGGCAGCCGCACCACCGGCTCGGTGCTCATCGAGCGCATGAAGGTGGCCGGCGCGTAGCCGGATCGGGCCTCGCCCTAACGTAAAGCTACGCAGGGGGAAACCCCGCTGAGCCCACTGGGGGGTGCTGCCTAGAATCGCCGCGTCCCTCTCTCGACCCCTTTCAGGAGACAGTCCATGGAACGTCGTTCCTTTGTCCGTGGCGCCGGTATCGCCGGTGTCCTCGCCGCCGGTGTCGCGCCGGCAGTGCACGCGCAGACGACCCTGCGCTGGCGCCTGACTTCGAGCTTTCCGAAGTCGCTCGACACGCTGTTCGGCGTCAACGACATCTTCGCCGCCAAGATCAAGGACATGAGCGGCGGCAAGTTCACCATCACCACCCACGCCCCGGGCGAGTTGGTGCCGGCCTTCGGCACGATCGACGCCGTCAAGGACGGCACGGTCGAGATGGCCAATACCGCGCCGTACTACTACTTCGGCAAGGACGAGACCTTCGCGCTGTCGTGCGCGATCCCGTTCGGCCTGAACGCGCGCCAGATGGCCGCCTGGTACTACGAAGGCAACGGCCTGAAGCTGATGCGCGAGTTCTACCGCGGCTACGGCATCGTCAACTTCCCCTGCGGCAACACCGGTGCGCAGATGGGCGGCTGGTGGCGCAAGGAAATCAAGTCGCTGGCCGACATGAAGGGCGCGAAGTTCCGCGTCGGCGGCTTCGGCGGCAAGGTGGCCGAGCGCATCGGCGTGGTGCCGCAGAACATTCCCGGCGCCGAGATCTATCAGGCACTTGAAAAGGGCACGATCGACGCCGCCGAGTGGGTGGGCCCGTACGACGACCAGAAGCTCGGCTTCCACAAGGTGGCGCCGTACTACGCCTACCCGGGCTGGTGGGAAGGCGGCCCCGGCATCGAGCTGCACGTCAATGCCAAGGCCTACGACGCGCTGCCGGCCGAGTACAAGGCGATGATCGAAGCCGCCTGCGGCTACTGCCACATGGACATGGTGGGCAAGTACGACGCCAAGAACGCCGCGTCGCTGAAGCAGCTGGTGGCCGCTGGCGCCAAGCTGTTCCCGTTCCCGAAGGACGTGATGGACGCGGCCTTCAAGGAGGCGATGGCGCTGTACAGCGAGATCAGCGCCAAGAACCCGGCCTGGAAGAAGGTCTACGACGACTACTCGGCCTTCCGCCGCGACGCCAACCTGTGGTTCCGCTTTACCGAGGCGACCTTCGACGACTTCATGCAGCGCCAGAAGCTGTAAAGCGCTCGAAGCACAACAACGACAAGGGCCCCGCATGCGGGGCCCTTGTGCTTTGCGGGGCGCGCGACCGACCCTCGCTCCTGCGCGTCAGGCGTTCAAGGCTTCTTGCCGGCGTCGGCCTCGCGCTTGAGCGCGTCCTGGATCGCCTTCATCGGGTCTTCGTCGGCGGCTTTCTGCGGTGCCGGCAGTCCGCCGGCACCGGATTCGGACGCCGGCGTGCCGGGCATCGACGGCGACGGCGGAGCGTCGCGCTGCGGGATGTTGAACTCCTGTAAGGCCTTGTCGGCGTCGATCTTCGGCCCGGTGTCCGTGACGCCTTCGATCACGAGGCTTGGCCAGGCAATGATCGCCGCCACCATGATGAGCTGCAGGATGATGAAGGCGATCGAGCCTTTGTAGATCTGCGCCGTGGTAACCGCCGGGATCGCTTCCCCGGTCAGGCGATCCTTGTAGTCCTTCTTGGCGGCCACGCTGCGCAGGTAGAACAGCGCAAACCCGAAGGGCGGCGTCAGGAACGAGGTCTGCAGGTTCATTGCGATGATGACGCCGAACCAGATCATGATCGGGTCGATCGGCGTGCCCGGCGGGAACAGCTCGGGCAGGATCTTCTCGGCCACCGGCATCAGCATCGGGATCACGATGAAGGCGATCTCGAAGAAGTCGATGAAGCAGCCGAGGATGAACACCAGGATGTTCACGACGATCAGGAAGCCCAGCGCGCCGCCGGGCAGCTTGTCGAACAGGTGCTCGACCCAGACGTGGCCGTCGGCCGCGTTGAAGGTGAACGAGAACACCGTCGAGCCGATCAGGATGAACAGCACGAAGGTCGCCAGCTTGGCGGTGCTGTCCAGGGCCTGGCGCATCAGCTTGAAGTTCAGGCGCCGGCGCGAGAAGGCCATGATCAGTGCGCCCACTGCGCCCATCGCGCCGCCTTCGGTCGGCGTGGCCACCCCGAGGAAGATGGTGCCCAGCACCAGGAAGATCAGCACCAGTGGCGGGATCAGCACGAAGGTCACGCGCTCGGCCAGGCGCGACAGCAGGCCCATCTTGGTGAGGCTGTTGACCAGCGCCAGGGCGAGGGCGAGCAGCGAGGCCACCGTCATCGCCATGATGAAGACCTCGTCGCCGGGCGAGGGCAGGGCGCGCCCAGTGGCCCAGACCATGAAGGCGTGGTGGACCTTGGTCCAGGCCCAGCCGGCCGCGCCGCAGATGACGAACAGTGCCAGCAGCGAGGCGTAGCCGCCGGAGCCGTTGGGCTCTCGGTAGATGCGCGCCTCGACCGGAAGCGCCGGCACGGCGGCCGGCTTGATGATTGCCACCGCAGCGATGAACAGGATGTACAGGCCCACCAGCAGGAGGCCCGGCACGAGGGCGCCGGCGTACATGTCGCCCACCGAACGGCCCATCTGGTCGGCCAGCACGATCAGCACCAGCGACGGCGGGATCGCCTGCGCCAGCGTGCCTGACGCGGTGATGGTGCCGGTGGCGATGGTGCGGTTGTAGCCGTAGCGCAGCATGATCGGCAGCGAGATCAGGCCCATCGAGATCACCGCCGCGGCGACGACGCCGGTGGTGGCCGCCAGCAGCGCGCCGACCAGGATCACCGCGATGGCCAGACCGCCGCGCACCGGGCCGAACACCTGACCCACAGTCTCGAGCAGGTCCTCGGCCATGCCGGAGCGCTCGAGGATGATGCCCATGAAGGTGAAGAACGGAATCGCGAGCAGGGTCTCGTTGCTCAGGATGTTGAACACGCGCAGCGGCAGCGCCTGGAACAGCGAGGTGGAGAACAGACCCACCTCCATGCCGATGAAGCCGAACAGCAGGCCCGTGGCGGCCAGGCCGAAGGCCACCGGGATGCCGGTCAGCAGGAAGAACAGCAGGCCGCAGAACAGCAGCGGAACGAAATTCTGGGCGATGAGCTGGGTCATCTCAATGCCCCTTCTGCGCCGCGGCGGCTGCTGCGACCAGGGCCTGCTCGTGCTTGGCTGCCTCGGCAGCAAGCTCCTCGGCTAGGCGCTCCTCCTCGGACTTGCCGTCCTCCACCGAGAACGGCTCGTCGATGTGGCCGGTGATGAAAGCGATGCGCTTGATCAACTCCGACACCGCCTGCAGCGCCAGGATCGCGAAGCCCAGCGGCAACAAGGCCCAGGCCGGCCAGCGGATCAGGCCGCCCGCGTTCTGGCTCATCTCGCCGGTGGTCCAGGCACGCTCGAACATCGGCCAGCCCAGGTTGACCATGATGAGCGCCAGCGGCAGCGTGAAGACCACGATGCCGATCGCGTCGATGATCGCGTTGGTGCGCTTGCTCAACTTGCTTGAGATGAAGTCGATGCGAACGTGCGCGTTCTTGAGCATCACGTAGCCGACGCCGAGCATGAAGACGCCCGCGAACAGGTACCACTGGATCTCGAGCCAGGCGTTCGAGCCAATGTTGAACATCTTCCGCAACGTGGCGTTGCCGGCGCTGATGATCACGGCGGCCAGGACCAGCCACATCGTGAGCTTGCCGATCCACTCGTTGACCGAGTCGATCAGTTTCGAAACTTTGAGCAAAGCCCCCACCAGGATCTCCCGTCTTCTTGGACGGCGGGATTCTTTCAGGGTTTGCCGCAGTGCAGCAGCGATCTAACCCCTACGTGCTTGCACGCTGGCCGCGTAGAGCCGGGTCGAGCGCGCGCCCGAGCGGCAGAACATCAATAGCGGGCGCGGCAGTTCGTCGAGCAGCTGCGCCATCGCTTCGATCTGCTCGGGCGACTGGTAGCCGCCGTCCACAGGCAGGTGCCGGTACTCCAGCCCCGCGGCGCGTGCCGCCGCCTCGACGGCGGCGCTGGTCGGCTGGTCCGGGCCGTGCTCGAAGTCCGGCCGGTTGTTGACGACGGCGCGAAAGCCCAGGCGCGCGGCCTCGGCCATGGCCTCGGGAGTCAATTGGGGTGCCACGCAGACGTCGGCGGCGACCTGGCGCAGCGGCAGGGGTGTGCTCATGCGGCGAGCCTACTTCGCCAGCGCGGCCTTGACCGCCGCCGACACCATGCCCATGTCGGCCTTGCCGGCCAGCTGCGCCTTGGCCGCGCCCATCACCTTGCCCATGTCGCCGGGTCCTGCGGCGCCGAGCTCGGCCACCAGGCGCGCCACCTCGGCCGCCACCTGCTCGGCCGACAGGCGCTGCGGCAGGTAGGCCTCGAGCACGCCCATCTCGGCCGTCTCCTTGTCCACTAAATCGGTGCGTCCGGCTTGCGCAAAGGCGGCGATCGAGTCCTTGCGCTGCTTGACCAGCTTGTCGATCACGCCCACCACCTGGGCATCGTCCAGCGCAATGCGTTCGTCGACCTCGCGCTGCTTGATCGCCGCCAGCAGCAGCCGGATCGTCAACAGGCGCGCGGCGTCCTTGGCACGCATCGCGGTCTTCATGTCTTCGGTGATGCGGTCTTTCAGTGTCATCGGGGGTCCTTCAGAAACGCAAAGAGCCCGCAGCGGCGTCCCGCGCGGGCTCGTCGTACAGGGAACAGCCGGTCAGTACAGCTTCTTGGGAAGCTGCATCGAGCGCACGCGCTTGTAGTGGCGCTTGACGGCGGCCGCCTTCTTGCGCTTGCGCTCCGCGGTGGGCTTCTCGTAGAACTCGCGCGCGCGCAGTTCGGTCAGCAGGCCCAGCTTCTCGATGGTGCGCTTGAAGCGGCGCAGGGCCACGTCGAAGGGCTCGTTCTCTTTGACGCGAATGGTGGTCATGAAAAAGGAAATCCTTGAATCGGCGCGGTGGCGCGTGGCGGGCGAAGGGTCCGGAGTTTCGCCCGGGCGCAGAGCGCGGGTTTGCCAGCAAAGCCGAGCATTATAGACACACGCCAGATTCTGGGGGGCTCCCGAGAAGGAGGCGCCCCCGAGAGCCCCCAATGGCTACCATTGGGCGCCGACTGCGCACGCCCATGTCACCCGTTTCCGTCGACCCCGGCATCGATGCCCGCCTTGCCGCCTGCCTGGCGCCGCTGCTGCCGTCGCTGGTCGATCGGGACCAGGACGCGCTGGTGCTGAAAGACGCGGCGACGGGGGCCTGGCTGTACGCGAGCGCCCGCATGGGGGAGTGGCTCGGCCGCCCGGCCAGCGCACTCGCCGGCTGCAACGATGCCGACCTGTTCGGCGATGCCTCGGCCGGGTTGCGCGCGGCCGACCAGGCGGCAGCGGAGCAGGCGGGCGCGCAGCTCAGCGAGCACAAGATCGAGGTCGCGGGCGTCCGGCGCGAATTCGGGGTGCTGCGCCAGCGCCTGACGGGGCCTGACGGTGGGCGGCTCGTGGCGGCGGTGTGGCGCGACCTGGCGCCGGGGCGCCGACGCGACGCCCAGTTGCGGCTGGCGCTCGAGCAACTCGAACAGCAGCAGCTGGACAACCAGCAGCTGCGCCGCGAGATGCAGGGGCAGTCCCCGCGCGACAGTGCGACCGGCCTGTACAACCGCGCCCACTTCGATGACCAGTTGCGGCGCGAGGTCGATCTGTCGACGCGCGAACACCGCGAATTCGCCCTCGTGTCGATCGAACTGGACCCGCTGCCCGATGAGGTGCAGGCGCTGGGCGGTGCGGTCCGCGCCCGCGTGCACGAGGCGCTCGGACACCTGCTGCGCAGCAACACCCGCGCGATGGACGCGTCCTGCCGCTACGACGACGAACGCTTTGCCGTGCTGCTGTCGGGCGTGGGCCTGGCGACGGCGCACTCGCGCATGGAAGGCCTGCGTCGCCAGTGTGCGACGCAGATCGTGGCGCACAGTGGCCGCGAAGTCGGCTTCACGGTGTCGATGGGCGTCGCGAGCTTCCCGCACACAGCGCACACCCAGGACGAACTGCAGGCCGCCTGCGAGGCGGCGCTGGCGGAAGCGCGGCAGCGGGGCGGCAACCGGGTCACGCTGGCCAGCATCCGCTTCGACGCCGGCGCCTGAACGCGCCGGGTCGCACGCGCGGCCTCGGTGCTGCTTCAGTGACTGCCTCAGTGCTGCATCAGCGCGCGCACATGCGCCGCGGTGCCGCTGGCCAGGCCCTCCAGGCTGTAGCCGCCTTCGAGCGTGGACACCACGCGGCCCCCGGCGCTTTCGTCGGCGACCGCCATCAGCTCGCGCGTGATCCAGTGGAAGTCGTCGTCGGTGAACGACAGGCCGCCGAGCGGGTCGAGGTGATGCGCGTCGAAGCCCGCCGAGATGATCAGCAGCTCCGGCGCGAAGCGCCGCAGCGCGGGCAGCAGGTCGTCGCGCATGTGGCGGCGGAAGGTGGCCGAGTCGGCACCGCGCGCGAGCGGGATGTTGACGATGTTGCCGGCGGCGCCGGACTCCGTCCGCGATCCGGTGCCGGGATAGAACGGCGACTGGTGGCTGGAACCGTAGAACAGGTCGGGGTCGTCGTAGAAGCTGTTCTGGGTGCCGTTGCCGTGATGAACGTCGAAGTCGATCACGGCCACGCGCCGCATTCCATGCACTGCCCGGCCGTGCAAGGCGGCGATCGCGGCCTGGTTGAAGACGCAGAAGCCCATCGCGCGATCGGCCTCGGCGTGATGGCCACAGGGCCGCGTCGCGCAGAACACGTTGCGGGCGTGCCCTGCCGCCACGTCGTCCACGGCGGCGCAGGCCGCTCCCACGCAGCGCAGCACCGCCTCCCAGGAGCCGGGCGACATGATTGTGTCGCCGGCGTCGAGCGCCAGGTAACCCTGCTTCGGCGCGGCGGCCTCGACGGCGTCGAAGTAGTCGGCGGCGTGCACGCGCAGAACCTGCTCGCGCGTGCCGCGCGGCGCCTGCAGCCGCTGCGCGGCTGCGAACTCGGGCGCATCCAGCGCTTGCAGCACGGCGGTCAGGCGTTGCGGCGATTCGGGGTGGTGCGGGCCAGGCTGGTGTTCGAGGCAGGCCTCGTGCGTGTAGATCCGGGTGCTCATGCGCGGTGGGGTGGGTCAGGATGGGTCTCGATGCCCGGCATCATGCGTTGGACCTGAGGACCGGCGCGCCATGTCGGGCATCAGGGTTAGCGTGATCAGTGAAAGTACCAGTGCGCCCTGCTGGTCGCTTGGATTGCGGGCGGCTTGCGAGCGCGCGTGCGCGTCGGCGCGCTGTCGAGCACACGTGCATGCCGATCGCTCGGACGGGCCTCGAGTCAACAGCGCGTGCCGCTGAGCCGTTCACGTACATTGCGCGCGGACCGGGTTGTCCCTTGATCTTGACTGCGGTCAATAGAAATTCCTGCAGTCCTGCAGACCATCGCGCCACTCACCCAGGATGACCGTGCAGGCACCAAGCGCGGCTTCCGACCGAACCGACAGCCACACTGGAGACATGACGATGAGCGCTAGCACCAGCCCCCGCCGTTCGACCCTTGGTCGCTCGCTGACCCGACTGTCCTGCGCCGCTGCGGCCGCGCTGGCGTTGATGGCCCCGTCCGCCCAGGCGGCATGGGAGCCGACCAAGCCGGTCGAGTTCGTGATTCCCGCCGGCACCGGCGGCGGTGCCGACCAGATGGCGCGCCTGATCCAGGGCATCATCGTCAAGCACAAGTTGATGAAGGAGTCGATGGTCGTCATCAACAAGGCGGGCGGTGCCGGTGCCGAAGGCTTCCTGTCGGTGAAGGACGCCAAGGGCGACCCGCACAAGATCATCATCACGCTGTCCAACCTGTTCACGACGCCGATGGCCACCGGCGTGCCGTTCAGCTGGAAGGACATGACCCCGGTGTCGATGCTGGCGCTCGACCAGTTCGTGCTGTGGGTCAACGCCGAGTCGCCCTACAAGACCGCCAACGAGTACGTTGCCGCCGTCAAGGCCGCAGGCCCGAACAAGATGAAGATGGGCGGCACCGGCTCGAAGCAGGAAGACCAGATCATCACCGTCGGCCTCGAGAAGGCTACCGGCACCAAGTTCATCTACGTGCCGTTCAAGGGCGGCGGCGAGGTTGCGGTGCAGCTGGTGGGCAAGCACATCGACTCGTCGGTCAACAACCCGATCGAGGCGGTGGCCCAGTGGCGCGCCGGCTCGCTGCGCCCGCTGTGCGTGTTCGACGACACGCGCATGCCTTACAAGGAAAAGGTCACGGCCACGATGTCGTGGAACGACATCCCGACCTGCAAGGAATCGGGCGTGCCGACCGACTACGTGATGCTGCGCGGCATCTTCATGGCGCCGGGCGTCACGCCGGAGCAGCAGGCCTACTACGTCGACCTGATGAACAAGGTGCGTGCGACGCCGGACTGGAAGGAGTTCATGGAGAAGGGCGCCTTCAACACAACCGCGTTGTCCGGGACGGACTACGTCAAGTGGGTGTCCAACGCGGAAATCCTGCACCGCACCCTGATGACCGAGGCCGGCTTCCTCGCGAAGTAAGCGCCCGGGACTGGCCGGCGCCGCCGGCCGGGAGCACACTGTAAAGATCTGATGCCGCCCGCCGCGATGGTGGGCGGCCCGGGGCAGCATCGCCCCTTGTTGGAGCACACCATGGCACATGAAACGCCCGGCGAAGGCACGGAGGGAACCCCGGTCGCCCGCAACTCCACGATGGACGCGATCGTCTCGGTCGTCCTGGTCGCGATCGGAGCGGTCGTCATCTTCGAAGCCCGCCGTCTTGGGGCGGACTGGGGCAGCGACGGACCCGGCGCCGGCTACTTTCCCTTCTACATCGGCCTGATTCTGGCCGTGTGCGGCAGCGCGATCTTCGTGCAGTCGCTGCGGGCGCGGGCCACGGACGAAGAGGTCTTCGTCGACTCGGTCCAGCTCAAGCGGGTGCTGTCGGTGCTGGTGCCGTCGGCGATCTACGTGGGCGCGATCATGGCGCTGGGGCTGTACGTGGCCTCTGCACTGTTCATTGCGCTGTTCATGATCATCCTCGGCAAGTACTCGCCACTGAAGAGCATCGTGGTCGGGGTGGCGGTCAATGCCCTGTTCTTCGTGATGTTCGAAGTCTGGTTCAAGGTGCCCCTGTACAAGGGCGCGCTCGACCTGCTCGGCTTCCTCGGCTACTGACCTTCGACGCATCTACGGGAGTTTCGACTCATGGAAGAACTTGGCGCACTGATGCACGGCTTTGCCGTGGTGCTGACGCCGTTGAACATCGGGCTGATGTTCGTCGGCATCATCCTGGGCGTGCTGATCGGCGTGCTGCCCGGCCTGGGTGGCGCCAACGGCGTGGCGATCCTGCTGCCGCTGACCTTCACGATGTCGCCCACCTCGGCGATCGTGATGCTGTCGTGCATCTACTGGGGCGCCCTCTTCGGCGGCGCCATCACCTCGATCCTGTTCAACATCCCGGGCGAGCCGTGGTCGGTGGCCACCACCTTCGACGGCTATCCGATGGCGCAAAAGGGCCACGCCGGGCAGGCCCTGACGGCGGCGTTCACCTCGTCCTTCATCGGCGCCTTCGTCGCGGTGCTGATGATCACCTTCCTGGCGCCGCTGGTGGCCAAGTTCGCGCTCAAGTTCGGCGCGCCCGAGTTCTTCTCGGTCTACCTGCTCACCTTCTGCAGCTTCGTCGGCATGGGCAAGGGCAACCCATTCAAGATCCTGGTGGCGATGGCGCTCGGCTTTGCGCTTGCGGCCGTGGGCATGGACACGGTGACCGGCCAGTTGCGCATGACCTTCGGCCTGACCGAGCTGATGCGCGGCTTCGACTTCCTGATCGCGGTGATCGGCCTGTTCGGCATCGGCGAGATCCTGCTGTCGATGGAAGAGGGGCTGAACTTCTCCGGCAAGTCGGCGAAGATCGACCCGAAGATCGTCTGGCAGACCTGGAAGGAACTGCCGAAGTACTGGATGACCTCGCTGCGCAGCTCGCTGGTGGGCATCTGGATGGGCATCACGCCGGGCGGCGCGACGCCGGCCTCGTTCATGAGCTACGGCCTGGCCAAGAAGTTCTCCAAGAACGGGCCGAAGTTCGGCACCGGCGAGATCGAGGGCGTCGTGGCGCCGGAAACGGCGGCGCACGCCGCCGGCACGAGCGCACTGCTGCCGATGCTGGCGCTGGGCATCCCCGGTTCGCCGACCGCGGCGGTGCTGCTGGGCGGCTTGCTGATCTGGGGCCTGCAGCCCGGCCCGCTGCTCTTCGTCGAGCAGAAGGAATTCGTCTGGGGCCTGATCGCCTCGATGTACCTCGGCAACCTGGTCGGCCTGATCGTCGTGCTGTCGACGGTGCCGCTGTTCGCCTCGATACTGCGCATCCCGTTCTCGATCATCGCTCCGGTGATCATCGTGATCTGCGCCATCGGTGCCTACACGGTGCACAACGCGATGCTCGACATCTGGCTCATGCTGCTGTTCGGCGTGATCGGCTACGTGTTCAAGAAGCTCGACTACCCGCTGGCGCCGCTGGTGCTGGCCCTGGTGCTGGGCGACAAGGCCGAGGACTCGTTCCGTCAGGCCATGCTGGTGTCGCAGGGTGAAGTGAGCATCATGTGGGCCAACCCGCTGGTCGGCAGCATCACGACGCTGGCCCTGATCATGCTGTGCTGGCCGCTGATCTCCAAGCTGCTGGCGCTGGTTCGTGCGCCCAAGGTGGACGAGCTGGCTGCCCAGCGTCCGATCGACTGACCCGAAACGAGGAGGCCGAGATGCCCGTCATCGCACTCACCCAGGGCATGGGCTCGCTGGCCCAGGACGTGGCCGACCAGCTGGCCGGCGAGCTGGGCATCGCGACACTGCAGCACGAGGTGGCCGAGCGGGTCGCCAACAAGATGCACGTGTCCAAGAGCCTGATCAACCGGCTGCGCGCTGGCAAGGCCGGGCCGATCGAGCGCCTGACGGCCGACCGCGAGAGCATCGCCGTCTACACCTCCGAAGAGGTGCTGGAGGCCGCGGCCAAGGGCAATGTGGTGCTGCGCGGCTGGGGGGCGACCAGCCTGCTGCGCTCGGTGCCGCACGTGCCCTGCATCCGCATCATGCGGCCCTTCGACAAGCGCGTCGACTGGCTGATGAAGGAGCTCGACACCGACGACCGCGAGCTGGCCGAGAACGAGATCCGGCGCAGCGACCAGTCCAACGCCACGCGCATGCACGAGCAGTTCGGCGTCAACTGGGGCGACCCGGTGCACTTCGACATGGTGCTGAACACCGACCGCCTGTCGGTGGACACCTGCGTCCATCAGATCAAGGCCCTGCTGGCGCGCCCCGAGTTCAGCGAGACCGAGGCCTCGCGCGCGCTGCTGCAGGCGATGGCGCTGCACGCACATGTGCGCGCGGCGCTGCGCGCGCACGAAGAGACACGCGACGTCGACGTGCTGATCGAGGGCAGCGGCAGCGTGGTCGTGCTGCGCGGCATTGTCGTGAGCATCGCCGAGCGCGACGCCGCCGAAAAGGTGGCCGCCGCCGTGCCGGGCGTGGCTGGCGTCGACAGCCAGTTGCGCGTGATGGCCAGCTCGCGCCTGTTCACCTCGTCGAAGGTGACCTGAGCCCGAGCGGCTAGATCTTGCCTCGTTGCTTCAGGCGGCTCAGCGTCTCGGCCGACAGGTTCAGGTAGGCCGCGAGCTGCTTCTTCGGGATCCGCTCGGCCAGTTCGGCGTGCTTGCGCATGAAGCGGTGCACGCGGCCCGGCGCGTCCAGCAGGTGCAGCGTGATCGTGTGCGCCAGGATCTCGCTCATCAGCCGCATCACCTCGTACTCGAACTCGGCCTTGAAGCGCGGGTGCCGGTCCATGAAGGCCACCCACTGCGGCATCGGCAGCTTGGCCACCCGGGCCTTGGTGACGCTGACGATCGCGTACGGCGTCGGCGTGTTCAGCCGCCAGGCGGCATAACTGGTCTCGATGTCGCGCTCGTCCGAGAAGCGCAGGATCATCTCTTTGGCGTCGGCGTTGGCCACCACCCGCTTCAGGATACCGTCGAGCACGAAGTACTGCTCCATCTCGTGCACGCCCTGGTGCAGCAGGTAGTCGCCCTTGGCGCAGTCGACGATGTTCAGCTGTTGCTCGAGCTCGGCGCGCTCGGCGTCGGTCATCGTCTTCAGCACGACGTTCTGTCGCAACTGGACGTGGATGATGTTGCGTTCAGGGTGACTGGCCAGCAGGGTCATTGCTGAGTGCGCGCGGGGCGCGCGCGAGGGGACGGTTTGGCGGCCCGGCCGGCGGCCAATTTCCGAAAGTTGACCGCGGTCAACGGGGAAGCGAAGACCGCTTTTCTACCATAGCCGCCAGTCCCTTCCCCGACCCCCAGGAGCATGCCATGTCGGCAGTTCTCTCGCCCGCAGCGACCCCCAGCGAAGTCACCAAGATGACAGACGGCTTCCACCTCGTCCTCGATGCCCTGAAGCTCAACGGGATCACGACGATCTACGGCCTGCCCGGCATCCCGATCACCGACCTGACGCGCATGGCCCAGGCCGAGGGTTTCCGCATGATCTCGTTCCGGCACGAGCAGAACGCCGGCAACGCCGCCGCGATCGCCGGCTTCATGACCGGCAAGCCCGGCGTGTGCCTGACGGTCTCGGCGCCTGGCTTCCTGAACGGCCTCACGGCGCTGGCCAATGCCACCACCAACTGCTTCCCGATGATCCTGATCTCCGGCTCGTCCGAGCGCGAGATCGTCGACCTGCAGCAGGGCGACTATGAGGAGATGGACCAGTTGGCCATCGCCAAGCCGCTGTGCAAGGCCGCCTTCCGCGTGCTGCATGCCGAGGACATCGGCGTGGGCATCGCGCGGGCCATCCGTTCGGCGGTCTCCGGCCGCCCGGGCGGGGTCTACCTGGACCTGCCGGCCAAGCTGTTCGCCCAGACCATGGACGCCGCCGCCGGCGCCGCCTCGCTGATCGAGGTGGTGGACCCGGCGCCGCGCCAGATCCCGGCTCCGGACGCCGTCAGGCGCGCGCTGGACCTGCTCAAGGGCGCGAAGAAACCGCTGATCGTGCTCGGCAAGGGGGCAGCCTACGCCCAGGCAGACGCCGACCTGCGCGCCCTGGTCGAGAGGACCGGCATTCCCTACCTGCCGATGTCGATGGCCAAGGGCATCCTGCCCGACACCCACGAGCAATCGGCCTCGGCGGCGCGCTCGTTCGTGCTGCCCGAAGCCGACGTGGTGCTGCTGATCGGCGCGCGCCTGAACTGGCTGCTCTCGCACGGCAAGGGCAAGACCTGGGGCGGCAAGGACCACAAGGACTGGGGCGGCCAGAAGTTCATCCAGGTCGACATTTCGCCGACCGAGATGGACAGCAACGTGCGCATCGACGCGCCCCTGGTGGGCGACATCGGCTCCTGCGTCTCGGCGCTGCTGGCCGGCCTGGGCAGCGGCTGGGCCAAGCCGCCGGCCGAGTGGCTGAACGCGGTGGCCGACAAGAAGACCAAGAACGTCGCCAAGATGGCCGAGACCCTGGCCAAGGACCCGAAGCCGATGAACTTCCACAGCGCGCTGAACGTGGTGCGCGACATCGTGAAGGCCAATCCGGACGCGATGCTGGTCAACGAAGGCGCCAACGCCCTGGACTTCACACGCTCGATCGTCGACATGTACAAGCCGCGCAAGCGCCTGGACGTCGGCACCTGGGGCGTGATGGGCATCGGCATGGGCTTCGCGGTCGCGGCCGCGGTCGAGTCCGGCCAGCCGGTGATCGCGATCGAGGGTGACAGCGCGTTCGGCTTCAGCGGCATGGAGGTCGAGACGATCTGCCGCTACAACCTGCCGGTGTGCATCGTCATCATGAACAACAACGGCGTCTACCGCGGCACCGACAAGAACCCGACCGGCGGCGCCGACGTGGCCCCGACGGTGTTCGTCAAGGACTCGCGCTACGAGAAGCTGATCGAGGCCTTCGGTGGCGTCGGCGTCTACGCCACCACGCCGGCCGAGCTGCGCAAGGGCATGGAAGAAGCAATCAAGTCGCGCCAGCCGACGCTGATCAACGCCATCATCGACGAAACCGCCGGCACCGAGAGCGGTCGCATCACGAGCCTGAACCCGGCCGCGGTTCTGAAGAAGTAATCCGTTTTCCACAAGAGCAACGCAAGGAGTAGCACATGTCCGGCAACCTCCCCCTCAAGGGCATCAAGATCATCGACTTCACGCACGTGCAGGCGGGCCCGGCCTGCACCCAGTTGCTGGCCTGGTTCGGCGCCGATGTCATCAAGGTCGAGCGCCCCGGCTCCGGCGACGTCACCCGCAGCCAGCTGCGCGACATCCCCGACGCCGACGCGCTGTACTTCACGATGCTCAACAGCAACAAGCGCTCGCTGACGCTGGACACGAAGAAGGGCGAGGGCAAGGCGGTGCTCGAGAAGCTGATTCGCGAGTCCGACGTGATGGTCGAGAACTTCGGCCCCGGCGCGCTCGACCGCATGGGCTTCACCTGGGAGTACATCCAGAAGCTCAACCCCGGCATGATCCTGGCGTCGGTGAAAGGCTTTTCCGAAGGCCACCACTACGAGGACCTGAAGGTCTACGAGAACGTGGCGCAGTGCGCCGGCGGCGCGGCCTCGACCACCGGCTGGTGGAAGGGCGAGAACTCCGCACCGACGATCTCGGCCGCGGCGCTCGGCGACTCGAACACCGGCATGCACCTGGCCATCGGCATCCTGACCGCCTACATCGGCAAGCAGAAGACCGGCAAGGGCCAGAAGGTTGCCGTGTCGATGCAGGACGCGGTGCTGAACCTGTGCCGCGTCAAGATGCGCGACCAGCAGCGCCTGGAGAAGGTCGGCTACCTCGAGGAGTACCCGCAGTACCCGCACGAGATGGAGGCCTTCGCCGACAAGGTGACGCCGCGCGGCGGCAACGCCGGCGGCGGCGGCCAGCCGGGCTGGATCCTGAAGTGCAAGGGCTGGGAGACCGACCCCAACGCCTACATCTACTTCACGATCCAGGGCCACGCCTGGGAGCCGATCTGCGACGCGCTCGGCAAGCCGGAATGGAAGACCGATCCGGCCTACACCACGCCGCGTGCCCGCCAGCCGCACATCGAAGAGATCTTCGCGACCATCGAGAACTTCATCAAGGACAAGACCAAGTACGAGGCGGTCGACATCTTCCGCAAGTTCGACATCCCCTGCGCCCCGGTGCTGTCGATGAAGGAACTGCTGGTCGACGAGTCGCTGCGCAAGAGCGGCTCGATCGTCGAAGTGCCGCACAAGGTGCGCGGCTCCTACTTCACCGTCGGCAGCCCGATCAAGTTCTCGGACCTCAAGCCCGAGGTCACGGCCTCGCCGCTGCTGGGCGAGCACACTGACGAGGTGCTGGCCGAGCTGGGCTACACGGCGCAGCAGATCGCCGCGATGCACGAAGCCAAGGCCGTCTGATCTTCGCGGCCGAGACCGGGGGCCCGGCCCTGTGAAACGGCGCCCGGTCGGGCGCCGTTTTTCCATCCGCCGCTCACAAGGAGCCACGCCATGCATGCCAACATCGACTTGAACGCCCTGGTGAGCGCGATCGGCGATGCCGTGGTCGTCAGCGACGCCGAAGGCAAGGTCATCGTCTGGAACCCGGCTGCCGAACGCATGTTCGGCTTCAGCGAGGCCGAGGCCATGGGCCAGTCGATGGACATGATCATTCCGGAGCGCCTGCGCAAGCGCCACTGGGAAGGGTTCGACAAGTCGATGGCCACCGGCACCACCAAGTACGGCCACGACGTGCTGCGCGTGCCGGCGGTGGACAAGGCCGGGCGGGCGCTGTCGATCGCCTTCACGGTGGCGATGCTGTTCGGGCCCGACGGCAAGGTGAGCGCGATCGCCTCGGTGATCCGCGACGAGACCGACCGCTTCGCCGAGGAGCGCGCGCTGCGCAAGCGTGTCACCGAACTCGAAGCGCAGCTCAAGCCTGGCTGACCCGATACTTCACTCATGCACTTCCGGAGTTGACGACATGGGCAAGGCGCTCGAAGGGGTACGCATCCTCGACTTCACGCACGTTCAATCGGGCCCGACCTGCACGCAGCTGCTGGCCTGGCTCGGCGCGGACGTGATCAAGGTCGAGCGGCCGGGGGAGGGCGACGCGACGCGGCAGCAGCTGCGCGACATTCCCGGCGTGGACAGCCTCTACTTCACGATGCTGAACCACAACAAGCGCTCGATCACGGTCAACACGAAGAAGAAGGGTGGCATGGCCGTCCTCGACCGCCTGATCAAGACCTGCGACGTGATGGTCGAGAACTTCGCGCCCGGCGCGCTCGACCGCATGGGCATCACCTGGGAGCACATCCACGACGTCAACCCGCGCATGATCGTCGCCTCGGTCAAGGGCTTCGGTCCCGGGCCGTACGTGGACTGCAAGGTCTACGAGAACGTGGCGCAATGTGCCGGGGGCGCCGCGTCGACCACCGGTGAGGTGGACGGCATGCCGATGGTCACCGGCGCGCAGATCGGCGACAGCGGCACCGGGCTGCACCTGGCGCTGGGCATCGTCGCCGCCTTGTACCAGCGCACGCACAGCGGCCGTGGCCAGAAGGTGCTGGCGCCGATGCAGGATGCGGTGCTCAACCTGTGCCGCGTCAAGCTGCGCGACCAGCAGCGGCTCGAGCGCACGCACACGCTGCACGAGTTCCCGCAGTATCCGGACGGCAAGTTCGGTGACTCGGTGCCGCGCGCGGGCAACGCCTCTGGCGGCGGCCAGCCGGGTGCGATCCTCAAGTGCAAGGGCTGGGAGACCGACCCCAACGCCTACATCTACTTCATCACCCAGGCGGCGGTGTGGCCGGCGATCTGCAAGGTGATCGGCGAGGAAGGCTGGATCGAGGACGAGGCCTTCGCGACGCCGCAGGCACGGCTGCTGCACCTGAAACCGATCTTCCGCCGCATCGAGCAGTGGACCATGACCAAGGACAAGTTCGAGGCCATGGACATCCTGAACAAGCTCGACATCCCGTGCGGCCCGATCCTGTCGATGAAGGAGATCGCCTACGAGCCCTCGCTGCGCGCCACCGGCACCGTGGTCGAGGTCGATCACCCGACGCGCGGCAAGTACCTGACCGTAGGCAACCCGATCAAGCTGTCGGACAGCCCGACCGAGGTGCTCCGCTCGCCGCTGCTCGGCGAACACACCGACGAGGTGCTTTCCCAGCTCGGCTTCTCCGCCAGCGACGTGGCCGCCCTGCGCGCCGAAGGCGCTGTCTGAGCAGCGCAGCAAGAGAGATTCGATGAACGCCAGAACCATTCCCATCGTCGCCGTGCCGGAGGACCGCCAGCGCAAGCGCGCCACGCCCAAGGGCCGTGCCGTCGACCCTGCGGCGCTCGCCGACGTGCAGAAGCTGCTCGGCACCGCGTCGCGCGCGCGCGACCTGCTGATCGAGCACCTGCACAAGCTGCAGGATCACTTCGGCCACCTGAGCGCGCGCCACCTCGCGGCGCTGGCCAAGGAAATGGGCCTGGCGCAGACCGAGGTGTTCGAGGTGGCGAGTTTCTATCACCACTTCGACATCGTGAAGGAAGGCGACAGCGCGCCGCAGGCGCTGACGGTGCGCGTGTGCGACGGCCTGTCGTGCGAGATGGCCGGTGCGCAGGACCTGCTGGCGCGCCTGCCGGCGATTCTCGGCACGGATGTGCGCGTGATCGCGGCGCCGTGCATCGGCCGCTGCGAACAGGCGCCGGCGGTGGCAGTGGGGCAGTTCCCGATCGCCAACGCGACGACCACGTCGGTGCAGACGGCCGTGAAGGCCAAGCGCACCAAGCACGAGCCGCAAGGCTTCGTCGACTTGCAGGCCTACAAGGATGAGGGCGGCTACGCGCTGCTCAAGACCTGCATCGCCGGCGAGCTCGAGGTCGAGGACGTGATCAAGGCGCTCGAGGACTCGGGCCTGCGCGGCCTGGGCGGCGCGGGCTTCCCGGCCGGACGCAAGTGGCGCATCGTGCGCAACGAACCGGCGCCGCGCCTGATGGCGGTGAACATCGACGAGGGCGAGCCCGGCACCTTCAAGGACCGCGTCTACCTCGAGCGCGACCCGCACCGCTTCCTCGAAGGGATGCTGATCGCCGCCTGGGCGGTGGGCATCGCCAAGGTCTACATCTACCTGCGCGACGAGTACCACGGCTGCCGCACGATGCTCGAGCGCGAACTGGCCAAGCTGCGCGCTCAGCCGCCGTACCCCGGCATGCCTGAGATCGAGCTGCGGCGCGGCGCGGGTGCCTACATCTGCGGCGAAGAGTCGGCGATGATCGAATCGATCGAAGGCAAGCGCGGCATGCCGCGCCTGCGCCCGCCGTATGTCGCGCAGGTCGGCCTGTTCGGTCGTCCGACGCTCGAACACAACTTCGAGACCCTGTACTGGGTGCGCGAGATCCTCGAGAAGGGCGGGGCCTGGTTCGCCTCGCACGGCCGTAACGGCCGCAAGGGCCTGCGCTCGTTCTCGGTCTCGGGACGGGTCAAGAGCCCGGGCGTCAAGCTGGCGCCGGCGGGCGTCACGATCAAGGAGCTGATCGACGAGTACTGCGGCGGCATGCCCGACGGCCAGACCTTCTACGGCTACCTGCCGGGTGGCGCGTCGGGCGGCATCCTGCCCGCGTCGATGGGCGACATCCCGCTCGACTTCGACACGCTGCAGCCCTACGGCTGCTTCATCGGCTCGGCCGCGGTGATCGTGTTGTCCGACCAGGACACGGCCGTTGCGGCGGCGCGCAACATGATGCGCTTCTTCGCGCACGAGTCCTGCGGCCAGTGCACGCCCTGCCGCAACGGCACTGCAAAGGCTTCGGCCCTGATCGACAAGCCCAAGTGGGATCTCGAACTGCTGGCCGACCTGTCGCAGGTGATGCGCGACGCATCGATCTGCGGCCTCGGCCAGGCCGCTCCGAATCCCGTGGATTGCGTCATCAAGTACTTCCCCGAGGAGCTGAAGAAATGACAGCACGCGAAACGGTCACCTTCAGCCTCAACGGCCGCGACGTCACCGGCCTGCAGGGCGAGCCGATCATCGAGATCGCCAAGCGCGAGGGCGTCGAGATCCCGCACCTCTGCTACAAGCCCGGCCTCGACGCGGTGGGCAACTGCCGCGCCTGCGTGGTGGAGATCGCCGGCGAACGCGTGCTCGCGCCCTCGTGCTGCCGTGCCGCCACGCCAGGCATGAAGGTCACGACCGACAGCGAACGTGCCGTCAAGTCGCAGAAGCTGGTGCTCGAGCTGCTGCAGGCCGACATGCCCGAGGCCGACTACACGCGCCACAACGAGGTCGACCAATGGTCGGCCAAGCTCGGTGTGGGCAAGCCGCGCTTCGCCGCGCGCGCGCAGCCGGTGCAGGACGTGTCGCACCCGGCCATCGCGGTCAACCTCGACGCCTGCATCCAGTGCACACGCTGCCTGCGTGCCTGCCGCGACGAGCAGGTCAACGACGTGATCGGGCTGGCCTTCCGCGGCGACCACGCGAAGATCGTGTTCGACATGGACGACCCGATGGGCGTGTCGACCTGCGTGGCCTGCGGCGAATGCGTGCAGGCCTGCCCGACCGGTGCGCTGATGCCGGCGCGCGATGCGGCGCTCGCGGTGCCGGACAAGCAGGTCGACTCGGTGTGCCCGTACTGTGGCGTCGGCTGCCAGCTCACCTACAACGTCAAGGACGACAAGATCCTCTACGTCGAGGGCCGTGACGGCCCGGCCAACCAGGGGCGCCTGTGCGTCAAGGGCCGCTACGGCTTCGACTACGCGCACCACCCGCAACGCCTGACCAAGCCGCTGATCCGCCGCAAGGACGCGCCGCCGAAGTCGGGCGACTTCGTGATGGACCCGGACCGCGTGATGGACCTCTTCCGCGAGGCCACCTGGGAAGAAGCGCTGGACTTTGCCGGTGGTGGCCTCAAGGCGATCCGCGACAAGCACGGCAAGAAGTCGCTCGCCGGTTTCGGCTCGGCCAAGGGCAGCAACGAAGAGGCGTACCTGTTCCAGAAGCTGGTACGCACCGGCTTCGGCAGCAACAACGTCGACCACTGCACGCGCCTGTGCCACGCCTCGTCGGTGGTGGCGCTGCTCGAGGGCATCGGCTCCGGCGCGGTCAGCAATCCGGTGATGGACGTCACGAAGGCCGAGGTGGTGGTCATCATCGGCGCCAACCCGAGCGTGAACCACCCGGTGGCGGCCACCTTCATCAAGAACGCGGCCAAGAGCGGCACCAAGCTCATCATCATGGATCCGCGCCGCTCGGACCTGTCGCGCCTCGCGCACCGCTTCCTGCAGTTCAAGGCCGACACCGACGTGGCGATGCTCAACGCGATGATGAACGTCATCGTCACCGAAGGCCTGGTCGACGAGGCCTTCATTGCCGAGCGCACGGAGAACTATGAGGCGCTGCGCAAGAACGTCGCTGGCTACACGCCCGAGGCGATGGCGCCGATCTGCGGCATCGATGCCGAGACGCTGCGCTACGTGGCCCGTCTGTACGCGCGCTCCAAGGGTTCGATGATTCTGTGGGGCATGGGTGTCAGCCAGCATGTGCACGGCACCGACAACGCGCGCTGCCTGATCGCGCTGGCACTGATGACCGGCCAGATCGGCCGCCCTGGCACCGGGCTGCACCCTCTGCGCGGACAGAACAACGTGCAGGGTGCGTCCGACGCGGGCCTGATCCCGATGATGCTGCCCGACTACCAGCATGTCACCAAGCCCGAGGTGCGCGCGCGCTTCGAGACGGCCTGGAAGCTCGCGCCCGGCACGCTGGACGCCCAGGTCGGCCTGACCGTCGTGGAGGTGATGCACGCGATCAAGCACGGCGACATCCGCGGCATGTACGTGCAGGGCGAGAACCCGGCGATGTCCGACCCCGACGCCAACCACGCGCGCGAGGCCCTGGCCGCGCTCGAGCACCTCGTGGTGCAGGACATCTTCCTGACCGAGACTGCGTACCTGGCCGACGTGATCCTGCCGGCCGGTGCCTTCCCCGAGAAGACCGGCACCTTCACCAACACCGACCGCCTGGTGCAGATGGGCCGCCAGGCCGTGCCGCCGCCGGGCGACGCGCGCCAAGACCTTTGGATCATCCAGGAGATCGGCAAGTGCCTCGGGCTGCCGTGGAACTACGGCCATGTCAGCGAGGTGTTCGACGAGATGCGGCACACGATGCCCAGCATCGGCGGCATCACCTGGGACCGCCTCGAGCGCGAGCACGCGGTCACCTATCCGTGTACCAACGAAGGCGACCCGGGGGAGTCGGTGGTCTTCGTCGACGACTTCCCGCGCGAAGGCGGCCGTGCGCGCTTCGTGCCGGCCGACATCATTCCGGCGGCCGAGCGGCCGGACGCCGAGTTCCCGATGGTGCTGATCACCGGGCGTCAGCTCGAGCATTGGCACACCGGCAGCATGACGCGGCGCGCGTCGGTGCTCGACGCGATCGAGCCCGATCCGACCGCGCTCGTGCATCCGCTGGACCTGGCTGCGATGGGCGGCAAGCCGGGCGACGTGCTGACGATCGAATCGCGCCGTGGGAAGGTCACGCTCTGGGCGCGCGCGGACGAGGGCACGCCGCGCGGCGCGGTCTTCGTCCCCTTCGCCTACTACGAGGCGGCGATCAACAAGCTGACCAACGCCGCGCTCGACCCGTTCGCCAAGATCCCGGAGTTCAAGTACTGCGCGATCCGGGTCAAGGTCGGCGGCGAGGCGCCCAAGCAGAGCAGCTACGGCGGAGGGCAGATCCTCGCGTCGGCGCCGGCCTGAGGCTGCGATCGGTGGAACTGCGTAGCGTGTCGCGCCGCGCGCCGTGGTTGAATCGTGCCCTGAAGGGGAGTAGCTCCTCCGCATGGCCCTCGGATGTTGAGGGGGCCGCGCGGGTCGGGTCGGCCGTCAATACGAAGCTTTGCTTCCGGTCACCTGGGCGGCGATACGCATGCCTGCCGAGCAAGACCTTCGTCTCGTCCTCCTCCTTCAAGAAGACAAAGCCAGATGGAATTCCTCTCCACTCCTGAGTTCTGGGTCGCCGTCGGCCAGATCATCCTGATCGACATCCTGCTCGGCGGCGACAACGCGGTCGTGATCGCGCTGGCCTGCCGCAAGCTGCCGCCCAAGCAGCGCACGCAGGGCATCCTGTGGGGCACGGCCGGCGCGATCGTGCTGCGAATCATCCTGATCTTCTTCGCGCTGACGCTGCTGGCGATTCCGTTCCTGAAGATCGTCGGCGCCATCCTGCTGGTGTGGATCGGCGTCAAGCTGCTGGTACCTGAGCACGAGGACGGCCACGCCAACATCGAGGGCAGCGACAAGCTCTGGGGCGCGGTCAAGACGGTCATCATCGCGGACTTCGTGATGAGCGTGGACAACGTGATCGCGATCGCCGGCGCGGCCGAGGCCTCGGGCACCGGTCACGGCATGGCGCTGGTGATCTTCGGCGTGCTGGTCAGCATTCCGATCATCGTCTGGGGCAGCCAGATGGTGATCAAGCTGATGGACCGCTTCCCGATCATCATCACGCTGGGCGGCATGCTGCTGGGCTGGATCGCCGGTACGATGACCGTCACCGACCCGGCGCTGGTGAACCCGCAAGTGATGCCGAGCATGCCCAAGATCGAAGCCACCGAGTTCGTGCGCTACGGCGCCGGCGTGTTCGGTGCGCTGCTGGTGCTGGCGATCGGCAAGTTCATCACCGCGCGCAAGGGCGGACAGGCGGCACCTGCGGCCGCTGCCGCGCCGGCTTCGGCCGGGTCGGGCCGGCTGCGCCGCATGCTGCTGGCGGTCGACGGCTCCGAGGCCGCGGCGCGTGCCACGCGCCAGGTGATCGACATGCGCCAGGACCTGGCCGACCCGGCCGCGCTCGAACTGCATCTGGTGCATGTGCAGCGTCCGGTCTCGGGCGACGTGTCGTCGTTCGTCGCCCACAAGACGCTCGACGAGTACTACCAGGAGCAGTGCGAGGCCGCGCTCGGCCCGGCACGCCAGGCGCTCGACGCGGCCGGTGTGCCCTACCAGGCGCATTCGCGCGTCGGCGTGCCGGGCGAGGTGATCGCCAAGGAAGCGGCCGACCGGCATGCCGACCTGATCGTGATGGGCACGCATGGCGTGGGCATGACGGCCTCGCTGCTCGGCTCGGTGGCCCAGGCCACGATCGGCGCGGCCAGCGTGCCGGTGCTGCTGGTGAAGTAAGGGGCGGCGCGAGCGTCCTGCGCGCCCGCTGCGTCCTACTGGGCGTCGCGGGCGCGCCGCACTTCCATCACGCCGTTGCTCGTGACCTCGGCGTAGACCGCGGGGTCCTTCAACGCGAGATGGGCCACGATGCGGCCCGCCTGGTGCCGCACAAGGCGGTTGGCCGCGATGCCGAGCACCACCAGCACGGCGCCGGGCAGCGGCTGCCCGGACAGCGCGAGCACGGCGCCGATGCCGATCGCGGTGACCGCGAACACATTGATGCGTGTGCGCCGCACCACGTAGGGCCGCGCCAGCGCGGGGTTCACGACGATGCGGAAGTGCCCGTGCGGCAGGCCGATGCGGAACTCGTCGTGCGCGATGAAGGGGACGAAGCGGTCGTCGTCGGAATCGTTCGGTGCACTCACCGATCGAAGTCTATGCGACCGCTCGCATGATCGGAGCCGCCGGCGTGCAGGCCGGCGGCAGTGTCTGCATCTCGAGTCGGCCCTGTTGCTGCTCCATCGTGCGCGCCAGCAGCTTGACCAGTGCGTACACGGCGTCGATGTGCGGCGTCGGCGTGCCGGTCAGGCGGCCGAGCTCGACCACCGAACCGACCAGTGCGTCGATCTCGGGCGCACGGCCGGCTTCCACGTCCTGCAGCATCGAGGTCTTGTGCTTGCCGACCTTCTCGGCGCCGGCGATGCGCTTGTCCAGCGTCAGGCGGAACGTGATGCCGAGCTTGTGCGCGATGGCCTGAGCTTCCTGCATCATCTGCGTTGCCAGCTCGCGCGTGGCCGGGAACTGGCAGATGTCCACCAGCGTCGCGTGCGACAGCGCGCTGATCGGGTTGAAGGTCAGGTTGCCCCAGAGCTTGAGCCACATCTCGGCGCGGATGTTGTCGAGCACCGGCGCCTTGAAGCCCGCGTGCTCGAAGCAGGTGGACACGCGGGTCGCGCGCTCGCTCATCGAACCGTCGAGCTCGCCGATCGGGAAACGGTCGCCCTCGATGTGCCGCACCACGCCTGGCGCCGTCAACTCGGAGGCCGGGTAGACCACGCAGCCGAGGATCTGTTGCGCCGGAATGCCCGCCAGCAACGCACCCTGCGGATCGACGCTGTGCACAGGCGTGCCGGCCAGCGCACCGCCATGCTCGTGGAAGTACCAGAACGGGATGCCGTTCTGCATCGGCACGATCACCGTCTCGGGGCCGATCAGGTGCTGCAGATCGGGCAGCACGGCCTCGACCTGGTGCGCCTTCATCGCCAGCACCACGATGTCCTGCACGCCCGCCGCAGCGTAGTCGTTGGTGGCCTGGACGTTGCGCGCGACCTGTTCAGTGCCGTCCGCTTGCACCAGCTTCATGCCGTGCGTGCGGATCGCCTGCAGGTTGGCCCCGCGCACGAGGAAAGTGACGTCTTCGCCCGCCAGCGCGAGCTTGACGCCCAGGTAACCGCCGATCGCGCCGGCGCCGATGATGGCAATCTTCATGATGAGAGACCTCGAGAGTTGAAAGCAATTCGGGTGCCGCGGCGTTCATGGCGTCAGAGCGCCTCCACCGGGTTGGTCAGCGTGCCGATGCCGCCGATCTCGACGCTCACCCAGCTGCCGGGTTTCATCGAACCGACGCCGACCGAGGTGCCGCACAGGATCAGGTCGCCGGGCAGCAGGGTCATGTCGTGCGAGATCATGCTCACCAGCTCGGCGACGGAGAAGCGCATGTCGCTGATCGGGTAGTCCTGGCGCAGCTGGCCGTCCAGCGTCGTGCGCACGCTCAGCGTCGCGGGGTCGAGCCCGCTCACCACGGCGGGGCCGAACGGGCAGAAGGTGTCGAAGCCCTTGGCGCGGACCCACTGCGGGAACGACGGGTCCTTGTGGATGATGTCGGCCACGGTCACGTCGTTGGCGCAGGTGTAGCCGAACACATGGCCCATCGCCTGGTCGACCGGTACGCGCGTCGCGCGCTGCCCGATCACGATCGCCAGTTCGCCCTCGAACACCAGCTTGCCTTCACCCGGCGGGCGGCGGATCGGCGCACCCGGGTCGAGGTAGGTGTTGGGCGGCTTGATCAGGTACAGCGGCTCCTCCGGGCGCGACAGCCCGAGCTTGGCGGCGAGCTGGCCGAAGTTGTTCCACAGCGCGAGCACCTTGCTCGGCCGCGTCGGCGCCAGCAGGCGCACGGCGCCCACGGCGAGTTCCTGCCCGGTGTCGCGCGGCGCGTCGAACAGGTTGCCCTCGTGGACGCGAATGCGGTCGCCGTCGAGACGACCGAAGCCTTCCCGGCCCGCCAGATCGAAACGCACCCAGGCGCTGGAACGGCTCATCTTCGGCCCCTTCGGTGGATGCCCGCGTCCGGCGGGCGGCGTTCAGATGCCGGTTTCGCCCCAGCGCGCGTCGGCCCAGTTGAAGCGCGGGATCGCGCCCGGCGCGCAGCCCTCGAGCGAGCGCTGGCAGCGCTGCTTGGCCTGCAGGACCGCGTCGGTCAGGAAGTCGGCGTCGTAGGCGCGCAGCAGGTGAGGGTGCACGTTCTCGACGTACTGGCGCACGCGCGAGCGCTCGCAGGGCTCGGAGGCCAGGCGCTCGTAGGTCGCGTCGTCCCAGTGCCAGCGCAGGCCGAGTTGGTAGAACGCGGCGTTGAACGCACTGCGTTCGACTTCGGCGTCGGTCGGGCATTCGATCTGGCGCGGCGACAACATGCGGGCTCCTCGGTGTCGGTAGGGTGTCTCGATGGACCGATGCTAGGAGCGCGGGTCGATAAATAACAATCAAAGTGTTTGATGAACTACATTAACGATGAGTTATACATGAGCAGGGCATGAAACACGCGACGCTGCGCCAGCTGAAGGTGTTCGAGGCGGTGGCCCGCCTGTCGAGCTACTCGCGCGCGGCCGAGGAGCTGCACCTGACGCAACCCGCGGTGTCGACGCAGGTGCGCAAGCTCGAGGGGCATGCGGGCCTGCCGCTGTTCGAGCAGCTGGGCAAGAAGATCTTCCTCACCGCCGCCGGGCAGGAACTGCTGCACCACTGCCGCCTGATCATCCGGCAGTTCGAGGAGGCCGAGGCCGCGATGACGCACTTCAAGGGTGTGTCCGGCGGGCGTCTGAACGTGGCGGTGATCAGCGCCGGCGACTACTTCCTGCCCAGCCTGCTGGTCGAGTTCGCTCGCCGGCACGAGGGGGTCGAGATCAACCTGTCGGTGCACAACCGCGGGGATCTGCTGACGCAACTGGGCGACAACCTGACCGACCTTGCGGTGATGGTGCGCCCGCCCGAGGACGACCACACGGTGGCGGAACCCTTTGCGCCGCATCCGTACCTCATCGTCGCGCCGCGCGAGCACGCGCTGGCGCACGAGCGCGGCATCGCGCTGTCACGCCTGGTGCGCGAGCCATTCATCGTGCGCGAGCCGGGTTCGGACACGCGCCACTCGATGGCCGACGCACTCGGGCGCCATCACGCGCATGTGAACGTCGCGCTCGAGGTCAAGAGCACCGAGACGATCAAGCAGGCCGTGATCGCCGGCATGGGCGTGGCCTTCCTGTCGGGCCACACCGTGAGCCGCGAGTTGCGCGACGGCAGCCTGGTGGCGCTGGACGTGCAGGGCTTCCCGCTGATGCTGCACTGGTACCTGGTGCAGCGCCGCCACAAGCGCCTGCCGCCGGTGGCGCAGGCCTTTCGCGAGTTCCTGCTGCGCGAGGGCTCGGCGCTGGTCGAGCGCGTGGTGCCGGTGGGCGGGCTGCCGTCGAAGCCGCGCGGCGCTAAGCCACCTTCGCGTCGAGCGCCTTCGTCACAGCACGCCACTCGGCCGCGCTCACGGGCGTGATCGACAGGCGGTTGCCGCGCTGCAGCAGCCGCATGCCTTCGAGCGCGGGCATGCCACGCATCTCGGCCAAGGGCAGCAGGCGCGTCTTGCGCACCAGGTTCACGTCCACGTGCAGCCAGCGCGGGTTGTCGCGTGCCGCCTTGGGGTCGAAGTACTTGCTCTTGGGGTCGAACTGTGTCGCATCCGGGTAGGCCGCGCAGGCCACTTCGGCGAGGCCCGCCACGCCGGGCTCGGGGCACGACGAGTGATAGAACAGCACGCCGTCGCCGACGCGCATGTCGTCGCGCATGAAGTTGCGCGCCTGGTAGTTGCGCACGCCGGTCCAGGGCACACGGCCCAGGCGCACGAGATCGTCGATCGAGCACTCTTCGGGCTCAGACTTCATCAGCCAGTAGGCCATGCGGTTCGCCTGCGGACGAATGGAAGGGGGAAGGTAAGGTGTCCGCCGCGCCCCACGGGCCGCATTCCTGAACCCAGTGGGAAGTTCAGGTGGGCGAGGTCAGCAGGGCTTCGGGTTCATCTGACGCGAGACGATCACACCAGCCTAGCGATGTTCCAAGCCCTTGCTCATAGAGCATCGGTTCAAGGAAATATAAAACCCGCGCGAACGCGGCGGACGAATCATTCTACGGCTAGAGCAGGTGATCGTCAGCGCCCATCGCGCTATCGATGCGCGCGATCAGCGTGTCGATCTGCACGTCGCCGCCGCCGGGATGCGCTGAGCCTGCCTTGCTCGGGGCTGGCGCCGTCGGCGCGGGGCGCTCGGCGAGCTGGTAGGCCAGGTTCAGCGCCGCCAGCACTGCGATCTTCTCGCGCGCCTTCACCTTGCCGGCGTCGCGGATCTTGCTCATCTCGCTGTCCACCTGGGCCACCGCGGCCAGCAGCGTGGCCTCGCCGCCATCGGGGCAAGCCAGGATGTAGCTCTGGCCGAGGATGGTCACTTCCATCTGCTTCATCGCCCGGCCTCCTTGTCGTCGGCCGGCAGGCGCTCGAGCAGCGCGTCGATGCGCGCGCGCGCGGCCGCGAGGCGCGACTTCAGGTTGTCGCGCTCGCCGCTCAACTGCGCCACCTGCTCGAGCAGCAGCTTGTTGGTGCGTTCGAGCTCTTCATGCCGCAGCAGCAGGCGGTCGATGCGCTGGGCGAGGTCGTGCAGCGTGGCCATGAAGGGTGCGCGAGCGGTGTTCGGCGGATTATGCGGTGCCTGCTAGCATGCGCAACGTTGGTGCCTGTGCCGTCGTTCTCGATCGGCATGGGGTAAACGGGAATCGGGACGCGAAGCCGCCTTGCTGCGAAGACGCCAACCCGAGCTGCCCCCGCAACGGTAAGCGCCTGGGCGCGACGGCCGCAAGGTCCCGAGCACCCCGCCCCTGTCCACCGGCCACTGGAGCATGCAGTCCGCTCTGGGAAGGCCACAGGGGTCGCCGCGCCAGCCCGGATACCGGCCAACGAGGCGGTGCCCATGTCGCGAGACCGGGCGCCATGACGTGTGGGCCTGCGGGGAAGCGGGCGCGCACCTTGACCGGACCCTTCCTTCCATCATGTTCCCCTCGTCCTCCGGGCCCCGCGCCCTGGCCGCGCTGTCGAGCCTGGCCGCCGCATCCTTTGCCACCCTGTCCAGCGCGCAGGCGCAAACCGAGCCGGCCGATTACGTATCCGCGCGCGTCGTCATCACCGCCGCGCGCACCGAGCAGGCGTTGGCCGACGCACTGCCGTCCACGCGCGTGATCACGCGCGCGGAGATCGAGGCCGCGCAGCCGGCCGACCTGCCGGCCCTGCTGCGCATGCTGACCTCGATCGACGTCGGCCAGACCGGGCCGATCGGCTCGCAGGCCTCGCTCTTCCTGCGTGGCGCCGACAGCCGCCAGACCCTGGTGCTCGTCGACGGCGTGCCCCTGGTGCGTGCCGACTTCGGCACCGCGTCGTGGCAGCACCTGCTGCCCGAACAGATCGAGCGCATCGAGATCGTGCGCGGCAACCTGTCGTCGCTGTACGGCGCGCAGGCGGTCGGCGGCGTGGTGCACGTCGTGACGCGCCGCGCGAGCGCGCCGCAGGCCAGCGTGGCCGTGGGCGACCACGGCACGCGGCAGGCCTCGTTTGCCGGCGGAGCGCGCTTCGGTGACGCCGCCACGCCGACGCAGCTGTCGGCCTCGCTTGCCTGGCGTCGCACCGACGGCTTTTCCGCACGCGACGCCAGCGTCGACCCGGGTGCGAACCCGGACCGCGACGCGGCGCGCCAGAGTGGTGGCAACGCGCGGATCGAGCAGACCTGGGCCGCGGGCCACCAGAGCACGTTGAGCCTGCTGTCCACACACACGCGCAGCGAGTACGACGGCTTCGCGCCCGGCCTCGACGACGTGCTGACCACGCGCGTCGAGTCGGCGGGCCTGAAGAGCCGCCATGCACTCGGCGCGCAGACGCGACTCGAGCTCGAAGTCGGCGAGACGCGCGAGCGCTTCGACGACCCGACGGGCTTCGCGACCGAGGGTCGCAACCGCGTGCGCCTGGGTGCGCTGCAACTGGG
>DATLIE010000231.1:0-21604 GCA_035539635.1 Burkholderiaceae bacterium | reverse complement strand
GCCGCACCGGGGTCTACGACATCACGGTGAGCAACCAGCGTGGCGAGACGGTGGCGGCGTTCCGCGGGCGCTCGTACACGATGAAGGGCAGGCCGGTGATCGAAGGGCTGCCGGTGGGCAAGCCGGGGCGGAGTTGACGTGGCGACCGTTCTGATCTTCCGCGAGCGCGGCTGCGGCAGCGCGACGGCGGCACCTGCGTTCTCCGGCCCACCTCGCGGGGCACCGACTTCTGGCCGCGTGCATGGCCTCTTGAACGCCGCTTCGACTTGCGCATTCGGCGGCGAACGCGAATGGGGCCTGCTCCCGCGAACCCGTGCCCCCCGCCCTGCCTCCCGGGCGGCGTGCGAGATGGCGTGCCACCGTCAATGGTTGCAGGGCGGCGGCGGTGCCTGCGGGCGCAGGCCCCATTCGCGGTCGCCGAGGCGCTTGAATGAAGAAGAAGCTGTTGATGAGGTCACACCCCGCGCCCCTCGGTGGCCGCCCGCGAGGTGTGCCGGAGAACGCAGGTACCGCCGTCGCCTTGCCGCAGCCGCGCCCGCAGGAGATCAGAACGGTCGCCACCTCAACTCCGCCCCGGCTTGCCCACCGGCAGCCCTTCGATCACCGGCCTGCCCTTCATCGTGTACGAGCGCCCGCGGAACGCCGCCACCGTCTCGCCACGCTGGTTGCTCACCGTGATGTCGTAGACCCCGGTGCGGCCGGACTTGTTGACCTCGCGCGCGCTGGCCGTGAGCACGTCGCCACCACGCGCGCCGGCCACCAGGTTCACGTCGAATCCCGAGGCCACGGTCACTTCGTTGTAGGCGTTGCAGGCGAAGGCGAAGGCGCTGTCGGCCAGAGTCGCGATCAGCCCGCCGTGGCACAGGTCGTGGCCGTTGAGCATGTCCTCGCGCACGATCATCGTCAGCGTGGCTGTGCCCGGGCCGACCGCCAGCACCTGCATGCCGAGCGACTTCGACGCCCGGTCGTTGAGCCACATCGCGTCGCGTGTGGCTTCGGCGACCGCCTGGGCGTTCATCGGTGCATCCATGTTCAGCGGTCCGTGAAGCGCGGCGCGCGCTTCTCTTTGAAGGCCGCGATGCCCTCGCGCGCGTCGTGCGCGCGGCCGAGCTGGCCCTGGCGCTGCGCTTCCATCGACAACGCGGCGGCGTAGTCCAGCCCGATCGCCTCGTCGATCGCATGTCGCGTTTCGGCCAGCGCGCGGCAGGGCATCGACGCGAGCCGGGTCGCGAGCGCGAGCGCGCTGTCCATCAGCGACGCATCCTCGACGCATTGCCAGATCAAACCGATGCGCTGCGCCTCCTCGGCCGGCAGCTTGTCGCCGCTCATCGCCAGGCCGAGCGCGCGCGCGCGACCCACCAGGCGCGGCAGCAGCCAAGTGCCGCCGCAGTCGGGGATCAGCGCGATCTTCGAGAAGGCCTGGATGAAACTCGCCGAGCGCGCGGCGATCACGAAGTCGCAGCCGAAGGCGAAGTTCGCGCCGGCGCCCGCGGCCACACCGTTGACCGCCGCGATCACCGGCACCGGCATCGTGCGCACGCGCAGCGCGAGCGGCTTGTAGAGCTGTTCGACCACCGCGCCGACGTCGGGCGCGGCGTCGCCGACGGCCGCCATCGCCGGGTCGTTCAGGTCCTGTCCGGCGCAGAAGCCGCGCCCCGCGCCGGTGACCACCACCGCGCGCACCGACGCGTCGGCCGCGGCGGCGTCGAGCGCGCTGCGCAGGCGGCCGTGCATCTCGGCCGTGAAGCTGTTCAGCGCGGCCGGGCGGTTGAGCGTCAGCACGCGCACGGCGCCCTGCGTGTCGATGAGCAGTGACGGAGATTCGGCGTCGGCAGTCATGACTTCCCTCGCGTCGGCATTCATTGACCGACCGGTCGGTCGATCATACGATGCGCCGCTCAACTGCCCCATCCGGACCCACCCCATGCCCTGTTACGCGATCGACGGCCTGGCACCCGTCGTGGACCCGAGCGCCCATGTGCACCCGCAGGCGGTGCTGATCGGCGACGTGTGGATCGGCCCCGGCGTCTACGTCGGCCCCTGCGCCAGCCTGCGCGGTGACTTCGGGCGCCTGGTGATCGAAGCCGGCAGCAACGTGCAGGACAACTGCACCGTGCACGGCTTCCCGGGCAGCGACACCGTGGTTGAGGCCGACGGCCACATCGGCCACGGCGCCGTGCTGCACGGCTGCGTGGTGCGGCGCGGCGCCCTGGTGGGCATGAACGCGGTGGTGATGGACGAGGCCGAGATCGGCGAGCAGGCCATCGTGGCGGCCAGCGCCTTCGTGCGCGCCGGCTTCAAGGTGCCGCCGCGCACGCTGGTGGCCGGCGTGCCGGGCAAGGTGGTGCGCGAGCTGACCGAGCAGGAGATCGCCTGGAAGCACGAGGGCACGCGCACCTACCAGCACCTCGTCGGGCGTTGCCACGCGTCGCTGACCGAGGTGGCGCCGCTGGCCGCCGCCGACCGCGCCCGCCGCCGCCTCAGCGCCGCCGACTGCGGCAGCGAGGTCAAGCCGCTCGTCGCGACCAAGCGCTGAGGACTACTCGACGCCGTCCTTCTTCATCTCGGCGAGTGCCGTGCCCTTGTGCGAGGTGAAGTAGAACATCCGCCAGCGATCCGCCTCGAGGCGCCAGCGGCTGAGCGACGGCGTGCTTTCGAACGCGCTGGCGTACTTGTCGCCGGTCTTCGGCAGCATCAGCGCATGGTGGCGCAGCACCACCGTCGCCGTGCCGTCCGGCATCAGCTTCACGCGCGTGATGTCCCACCGCAGGTCCGAGGTCTTGACCAGGTCACCGAAGAAGTTGATGACCGCCGGCCGGCCCTTCGAGCGCTGGTAGTAGTCGATGGCCTCCGTGTACCAGATGTCGTCCGTCAGCAGCGCGGCCCACGCCGGGATGTCGTGCCGGTTCCAGGTGGCGACGTAGAGCGCGATTGCCTCTCGCAGTGACGCCTCGGTCGGCGTCGCCTTGCCTTGCGCCGGGACGGCGGCCGGCAGCGGCAGCCACGCCAAGGAGAGCAGCAGGTTCAGGGCTCGACGGGTTTGCATCTGCAGCCTCCTGACATCGCCGCCCGGTTCCCGGGCCGGGGTTCAGTATGCGCCGCCCGCCGCCGCCCGCAAGCGGCGTTTGACAGGCGCGGCCGGGGCGGGCGCCCCGCCGCGCAGGCAGTCCTCGACCGCGCGCTCGATCTGCTCGAGGTACACCGCGCGCAGCGTGCGCCGGTCCGACCAGGGGTAGCGCGTGGTCACCAGGGTGCCGTGCAGGTACCCGAGCGTCATCGCCAGCCGCACTTCGCTCGCAATCCGCGCCTGCGCGGCATCGCCACCCACTTCGCGCGCCAGGGCCTCGGTCACCTCGACGCCGAGTTGCCGCAACTTGCCGTACACCGCATCGCCCGCGAGCTGCGACTTCGCCTGCCGGTCCTGGCCGAGCGACGTGAAGCCCTGCACCAGGCAGAAGTTGTCGAGGTGCGTTTCCCAGTAGTGCATGACCGTCTCGGCAAACACACGGTGCCGCTGCCGTGCGCCCTGCACCCCGACGAGTGCCTGCAGCGCCACCTCGTACAGCTCGTCGAACACGCTCTGCCACAGGCCCGCGAGCAGTTCGGCCTTGTCGGCGAAGTAGCGGTAGGTCGACATCGGCGACACGCCCACGCGCGCCGCCACCGCGCGCACCGACACCGCGGCCAGTCCGCCTTCGCTGTAGAGCCGCCTGGCCGCCGCGATGAGCTCGGTGCGCAGGCGCTCGGCATCGTCCAGGTTGCCGCGCCGCACGCGTGGGCGCGGGGTGGCGTGGGCTTTCGATCGGGGTCGCATCGGTGCCATGGATCTTACGGGTGCCGCACAGGCGCATCACTCAATATACGCGTACATCTACGCGTTTATCGAGCTCTCCCCGCGGCCCGTTCTCGTCGATAAACGAGTCTGCGCCGCGAGCACTCGCGCCGATGACCAAACGGGCCCGAGGGCCGAAGGACGACAAAGTGAAACTGTTGAGCACATTGAAGATCGGCCAGCGCCTGGCCGTGTCGGCCGCGATCAGCCTCGGGCTGCTGGCCACCGTGGCCGGGCTGGCGATCGCCAAGCTGGCCGCACTGAACGAGACGACCGACCAGATCGTCAAGGTCGAGTGGGTCAAGACGCGCCACGCCACCACGGCGCTGGACAACGCGCGCGGCAGCATCGCGCGCGTGTTCCAGCTCGTCGAGAGCGAAGACAAGGACCAGATCGGCCAGGCCAAGGACCGCCTGCAGGCGAACACGAAGAACTTCGACAAGGCACTGGCCGACCTGCAGCCCCTGATCCTGTCGACCGAGGGCAAGCGCCTGCTCGAGACGGCTGCATCCAACGGCAAGGCCTACGTCGCCTCCGTCGGCAAGGTGATCGCCGCCCTGGACGGCGGCGACAAGGCGACGGCCAACAAGCTGGCGTTCGGCGACACCTACAAGGCCCTGCACGCCTTCGCCGGCAGCCTGCGCGAACTGGCCGACTACCAGCAGAAGCGCCTGGAAGACCAGGGCGAAGCCAGCGCCGCCACCTACCGCAACGCACGCAACGTGATGCTGGGCCTGTCGGCCGTGGCGATGATCGCGGCCATCGGCCTGTCGCTGCTGATCGCGCGTTCGATCACCACGCCGATCGGCCAGGCGGTCAAGGTGGCCGAGACGGTGGCCGACGGCGACCTGCGCCTGCACATCGACGCCGAGGGCCGCGACGAGACCGCGCAGCTGTTGACCGCGTTGGCGCGCATGACGAAGAACCTGCAGGGCATCGTCGAGCAGGTGCGCAACGGCAGCGAGTCGGTGGCCACCGGCAGCGCCCAGATCGCCACCGGCAACGCCGACCTGAGCCAGCGCACGGAGGAACAGGCGAGCAACCTGCAGCAGACCGCGTCGTCGATGGAGGAGCTGACCTCGACCGTGACGCAGAACGCCGACAACGCGCGCGCCGCGTCGCAACTGGCCGCCGGCGCCACTGAAGTGGCTGTCAAGGGCGGCGAGGTGGTGAGCCAGGTCGTCAGCACAATGCAGGACATCACCGACAGCTCGAAGAAGATCGCCGACATCATCGGCGTGATCGACGGCATCGCGTTCCAAACGAACATCCTGGCGCTCAACGCCGCGGTGGAAGCCGCGCGGGCCGGCGAGCAGGGCCGCGGCTTCGCGGTGGTCGCCTCCGAAGTGCGTTCGCTGGCCCAACGCAGCGCGCAGGCCGCCAAGGAGATCAAGAGCCTGATCGGCCAGAGCGTCGACAAGGTCGACAACGGCGCCAAGCTGGTCGAGCAGGCCGGGCGCACGATGGACGACATAGTGCAGCAGGTGCGCCGCGTCAACGACCTGGTGGGCGAGATCTCGCAGGCCAGCACCGAGCAGGCGCGCGGCATCGAGCAGGTGGGCCAGGCGGTGCAGCAGCTCGACCAGGTGACGCAACAGAACGCGGCGCTGGTCGAGGAGTCGGCCGCCGCCGCCGACAGCATGAAGGTGCAGGCCCAGCGGCTGACGCAGACGGTGTCGGTGTTCAAGCTCGCCGGCAGCGCCCAGGGAGTCCTCTGATGGCCGCCGAATCGCTGGAGCAGCAGGCGGCGCTGGTGGCCGCGGTGCCGCGCGAGATGCTGACCTTCCGCGTCGGCGCCGAGGAGTACGGCATCGACATCCTGTCGGTGCAGGAGATCCGCTCCTACGAGCCGCCGACGCGGCTGGCCAACGCGCCGGCGTTTGTGAAGGGCGTGGTGAACCTGCGCGGCACCATCGTGCCGATCGCCGACCTGCGCCTGCAGTTCGGTCTGGCCGACTCCGGCGTCGGGCCGGCCACGGTGGTGATCGTGCTCAACGTGGCCTCGCGCGTCGTCGGCATCGTGGTCGACGCGGTGAGCGACGTGGTGGCGCTCGCCGCCGAGCAGGTGCGCCCGGCCCCCGAGTTCGACTCGATGGTGGATGCCTCGCACATCATCGGCCTGGCCGCTCTGCAGCAGGCCGACAGCACGGCCGAGCGCCTGCTGATCCTGCTCGATATCGAGCGCCTGATCACCAGCACCGCGATGGGGCTGGTGGCGTCAGCCTAGCGTCTTGTGGAAGCGGGAGTCGGCCTGCGACCCAGAGCCGACGCTCGCCTAAGTCATGGCCCTGGTAGGGAGCGGGTAATCGTCTACACCCAATGCCGAGCTTTCGGCGAACCGCATGATCGTTCGGCCTTCTCCGTTGCAGGCCGGCCAGCCGGGAAGGCCGCAAACGACAAATCGGACCCATGCTGTGTGCATCGTGGTGGCCAAGGATGACGGCGCACCCGCACCGGTGATCTCGCGACCCGCTGGGGTGTCAAGCTGGTCGAACACAAACGGAATTTCCAGCCCGTGCGCTGCACCCAGCCGGCCTCCGTGAAGGCACGACTGCCACTCGAACTCATAGAGATACGCGTGGCAACCGGCTTCAGCTGCGTGATGGGCGATGAGCCGTGCAGGCTCTCTGTAGAAGTAGTCCGATTGGATGGCACAGAGCAGTTCGCCAGGTCGGCAGTCGGCGTACTTGCGCTGGTAGTGCGACTCGAGTCGACTCGACCATCCCACTGCGTCGGCAAACCGGCTCGGGAGCTCGACTCCCGTCCCGTCCAGCATTCCGTTCGGAAGCAGATAAAGCCGCATCTCCTCACGATTGGATCCGACAAGGATGTCGATCTTCGAGAGGTCCGAGCGCCTCTTCCTCCCAGGCAACGCATCGATTGGCGCGTGGGTCAGCACCTCTGCGTCGACCACAGGACGTAGCGGGAAGTATTGCCGTGCGCTCATTCCGAGGGTCTGCCGAAGTACCGGATCGTCAGCCAGCCTGTTGACGGCGGACACGCACCTCTCGATGGGAACCGCCTTCATCGCTTCGACCGTTGGCGCAACGCCCAGCAGTCCCGCGATCGCCCGACTCGCCCGTTCGGCCTCTTCAAGCGTCTGCGTGCTGGTGCTGGGGCTCTGCATGATGGCGCGGCCGAACAAGTCCTTGGTGTCCCGCATTCCGATCAGGCACGCCACGGAGCCGGCGCCGGCAGAGCCACCGGCAATCGTCACCCTTCGCGGATCGCCGCCAAAGCGATTGATGTGCTTCTGCACCCACCGCAATGCGCACACTTGATCGAGAAGTCCCCGATTCGCCGGCGCCCCCCGCAACTGCATGAAGCCGTCGATGCCCACGCGGTAGTTCAGCGAAACGAAAACGATGCCGTGCCGGGCGAAGGCCGCCCCATCGTAGACCGGGTCGCCGGCATAGCCCCGCATGAACGCGCCTCCGGGAATCCAGACCATCACCGGCCATCCGGCGCCTTGGGATGGATCGGACGGCGCCCACACGTTGAGCGTCAAGCAATCTTCACCACCGAAGAACGCGTCGCCGGCAAGCCGAGAGGCTTGGGGTGCTGCCGGTCCAAACTGGAGAGCCTGCAACTCCCCATCCCATGGACCTACCACCTGCGGGGCAGCGAAGCGCTTGGTCCCATACGGAGTGGCCGCGTAGGGCACCCCACGGAACACCATGAGCCCGTTCTCGAACTGACCGCGCAAAGCCCCAAGCCCGTCGAGAGTCAGGCACGGGCCCTCGCTTCCTGCGGCAGCGACCACCGGCTGCCCTTACTCGGTCAGACCGAGCCGCGTGATGATGGGGCGAAACACTGCCGAGTAGCGATCCGTCCAGGCCTTCACGTCTGCTGGCGAGGACTCGATGGGCGAGACATGCACCGTTTCGAGCTTCGTGCGGTACGCAGGGTCAGATCGAACGCAGTTCGTTGTGGCTTCACCCAAGCGCTTCGCAATTGCGGGCGGTGTCCCGGCCTTGACGACCAGAGCAAGCCAACCCGGGCGCGCCAAGTCCTTACTGCCAGTCAACTCCACGATGGTCGGGACATCCGCAAATGCCTTCTCTCGCGCCTCGGTGTAGACCGATAGCGCCACGATCCGGCCATCCTTGATGAGCGGACCTGCCGTTCCGGAGGTGAGCGTCATGATGTCGATTTGGCCACCCATCAGCGCAGTGGCGCCGGCCGACTCACCGACGAATGGCACATGCGTTCCTTCGGCCTTGAGGTGATGCGCCACCGCGGCCGTCAGCAGGTGGGCAGGACTGCCCTTGCCCGGGGAGCCGAAGTTCACGCCGCCAGGCTTCTTGGCGGCAAAAGCCGAGATGTCAGACAGCTTCTTGATGCCGCTCTGCGTGCTGGCCACCAGCAATAGCGGTGACGTACTCAGCACCGCAACGCCGTCGAAGTCCTTCTCCACGTCGTAGGGAAGATTCTTGTAGACATACGGCGTGATCGTCATCTGCGACATGCCGACCGTCATGATGGTGTACCCGTCGGCGGGCTGGCTCTTCAGGAAGTTGGTCGCCAGGACACCGTTCGCACCCGGCTTGCTGATGACGACGACCGGTTGCCCCAGCTCGCGGGCCGCGCACTCCGCCCAGATGCGGCTGATCGCCTCGGACTGACTCCCCGGCGGCTGCTGCGCAATGAGTTGCACAAGCTTGTTTGGATACGCGGCTTGCGCATAGGCGCCATGAGGCACGACCAGCGCGCTGGCACAGGCAGCGGCTGCGACGCGAAGGGAGGTTGATGGCTTGAACTTGTACACGGAGTCTCCTGTTTGATGACACGGCCTGTATCCGACCGATCGCATGCAGCGCATCGTAGGGAGCCCCGCCACCGCGGACAAACGGGAATCTTGAATGGGTGCACGCATAAAATTCATGGGTGCAGTTTCTGCCGACGACCACCGCCCTCCGATGCCTCGACGCGAGCGCGAGGTGGGGCAGCTTTACGCGTGCCGCGAAGGAGCTGAACCTGACGCAAAGCGCAGTCAGCAATCAGATCCTCAACCTGGAACGGCAGCTCGGGGTGTCGTTGTTCGACCGCGAGCACGGACGCCTGGAACTGACGCCAGCCGGCCGCTTGTTCTGGGAGGAAACCCTCGCGGCACTCCAACAGCTCAACCGAGCAACGCGCCGCATCACTGACAAGAGCGACAAGACGGCCACGCTGACCGTGTCCGCTCCGTCCTCTTTTGCAAACTTGTGGCTGATGCCTCGGATAGCTGAATTTGTGCGCCAGAACCCGGACATCAAGCTCAACCTGATTGATCGCTCGGACGCTCGAGGCTCGCAATCTGCGCAGGCGGATGCGGCAATCGAGCTTTGCGAGACACATCTGACGGGGATGTCGTCCTTGTGCGTTCTCTCCTGTGTCTATCGACCCTACGCATCGCCAGCGCTGTTGCGTCGTCCTGATCTGGAAAGGGAAGGCTTGGCGGGCCTGCTGAAGTCCGTACCCTTGATCAGAACGAGCATGGCCAACGCATGGGAATGCTGGTTGCGCCTGGCAAGTCTCGACAGGGCGGTCGAGCCAGGTCTTCTCGCAAAGGGGCCCGCGTACGCCCAAGCATCGCTCGCGCTCACCGCCGTCATCAGTGGCATGGGCGTCGCTCTTCTTCCGGGTTATGTGGCGGATGAGTACTGCAAGGAAGGCGCGATCATTCGACTGAGTCCAATCGGCTGGCCCGCGAACAGGTCCTACCGACTCCAGTGGAGCTCGGATGCCACGCCACAGCCGGGCTTGCGCCGCTTCATTGAGTGGGCAGAGACGATTGCGACCTCGGAGCTTGACGCGTTGGACGGCAAATAGAGGTCGCCAAGGAATGTCCGCTTGTGGCCGAATGCGGACAGTGAACTCAAAGCCCTTGACTCTCGGTGACGCTCACGCCACCGATGCCCTCACCACCTCGATCGCTTCGAGCACCGCTTCGGGCGTGGCCGGGGCGCGCAGCGGCGGGTCGACGCGGTGGCCGCCCAACGACGACACCGCGTCGCGGATCGCCAGCAGCGCCGAGAACGGCAGCAGCAGCGGCGGCTCGCCCACGGCCTTGCTGCGGTGGATCGTGTCGGCCGGGTTCGGGGCGTCGAAGAGCTCGGTGCGGAAGCGCTGCGAAGGGATGTCGTTGGCGGTCGGGATCTTGTAGGTCGACGGTGCGTGCGTCAGCAATGCGCCGCTCTTCGGGTGCCAGACCAGCTCTTCCATCGTCAGCCAGCCGTAGCCCTGGATGTAGGCGCCTTCGACCTGGCCGATGTCGAGCGCCGGGTTGAGTGACGTGCCCACGTCGTGCAGCAGGTCGGCAGCCAGCAGCTTGTGCTCGCCGGTCAGCGTGTCGACGACCACTTCGCTGACCGCGGCGCCGTAGGCGAAGTAGAAGAAGGGCTTGCCGGTCATCGTGGCGCGGTCCCAGCTCAGGCCCGGCGTGGCGTAGAAGCCGTCGCTCCACAGTTGCACACGCGCCATGTAGGCGGCGCTGACCAGTTCGCAGAACGGCATGTCGGCTAGGCCCTTCTCGGCCGCGAACGCGTCCAGCCGCGCGCGGATCTTGCGCGCCGCGTCCTGCGCCGCCTTGCCGTTGAGGTCGGCACCGGTCGAGGCCGCGGTGGCGCTGGTGTTGGCCACCTTGCTGGTGTCGGTGGCCGTGCAGCGCACGGCCTCGAGCGGGATGCGCAGTTCGTGCGCCACCACCTGCGCCACCTTGGTGTTGACGCCCTGGCCCATCTCGGTGCCGCCGTGGTTCACCAGCACCGAGCCGTCGGTGTACACATGCACCAGCGCGCCAGCCTGGTTGAAGTGGTTGACGTTGAAAGAGATGCCGAACTTGACCGGCGTGAACGCGATACCGCGCTTGAGCACCGGGCTCGCGGCATTGAACGCCGCGATCTCGGCCCGGCGCTCGCGGTAGCGGCTCGTCTTGACCAACTGAGCCGTCAGCGGCTCGAGGATGTTGTCCTCCACCGTCTGCAGGTAGGGTGTGATGTGGTTCGAGGTGACGCCGTAGTAGTTGGCGACGCGCACGTCGAGCGGATCCTTGCCCAGCTTGCGCGCAATGCTGTCGAGGATGAACTCGATCGCGATCGCCCCCTGCGGCCCGCCGAAGCCGCGGAACGCGGTGTTGCTCTGCGTGTTCGTCCGTGCGCAGTAGCCGTGCATCGACACGTGCGGCAGCCAGTAGGCGTTGTCGAAGTGGCAGATCGCGCGCGTCATCACCGGCGGACTCAGGTCGGCGCTGAAGCCGGCGTTGGCGATCAGGTCGATCTCGACACCGAGCACGCGGCCCGCGTCGTCGAAGCCGACTTCGAAGTCGAACTCGAAGCCGTGGCGTCGGCCGGTGACCATGAAGTCGTCGTCGCGATCCAGGCGCAGCTTAACCGGGCGGTTCAGCGCACGCGCCGCCAGGGCCGCCACGCAGGCCGGCAACCCCGACTGCGACTCCTTGCCGCCGAAGCCGCCGCCCATGCGCCGGCACTGCACGTTGACCTGGTTGGCGTGCAGTCCGAGCGCGTGCGCGACCAGGTGCTGCATCTCGGTCGGGTGCTGGGTCGAGCAGTGCACCAGCATCTGCCCGTCTTCCAGCGGCACCGCGTAGCTGATCTGGCCTTCGAGGTAGAACTGCTCCTGGCCGTTGACCGAGAGCGAGTCCTTGAGGCGGTGCGCCGCCGTCGCGATGGCCGAGCGCGCGTCGCCGCGCGCCAGGTGCATCGGCGGCACCACGTAGCGCTGCGCCGCATGCGCGTCGCGCGCGGTCAGCAACGCCGGCAGCGGCTCGATCGTGACGAACTCCTTCGCCCGCGCGGCCACCCGCCGCGCGACCCGCCGGTCCGCCGCGATCACGGCGAACACCGGCTGGCCAAGGTAGTGCACCTCGCCTTCCGCGAGGATCGGGTCGTCGCCCTTGACGATCGGCGCGCAATCGTTGGGGCCGGGAATGTCGGCCGCGGTGAATACCGCCACCACGCCCGGCTCGGCGCGCAGCCGGGCGACGTCGATGCCCTTCAGCACGCCATGCGCCAGCGGCGACAGGCCGAGCGCAGCGTGCAGCGTGCCGTCGAGCTCGCGGATGTCGTCGATGTACGTCGCCTCGCCGGCCACGTGCAGGTGGGCCGACTCGTGCGCGCGCTCGCGCCCGACCTGCGCTGCGGTTTCAATCAGGAAGGGCTCGGCCTGCTTGTTCACGCCGCCACCCCGCGAGCAAACACGCTGACCTGGGCCGCCGCCAACGGAGATTCGCGTCGCGTCTCGAGCCAGAAGCGGCGCAGCAGGTTGGCCGCTGCGCGCTGCCGGTAGGCGGCGCTGGCGCGCAGGTCGGTGATCGGACTGAAGTCGCTGCCCAGTGCGCAGACCGCCGCCTCGACTGCCGCTTCGTCCCACGGCCGGCCGCGCAGCGCGGCTTCGGCCTTGGCCGCACGCTTGACGACCGCGGCCATGCCCCCGAATGCGAAGCGCGCCTCGGTCACCGTGCCCGCTGCATCGAGCGTCAGCGCCAGGCCCGCCGCCAGGCCCGAGATGTCGCTGTCGAAGCGCTTGCTCAGCTTGTAGGCGCGCAGGTGCGTGAACGTGGGCGCCGGCACCTCGATCGCCTGCACGAACTCGCCCGCTTCGAGCGCGTTCTTCATGTAGTCGAGGTAGAAGTCCTCGAGCGCGACGCGCCGCTCGCGGGCGCCGCGACGCAACACGAGACGCGCAGACAGCGCCATCAGCACCGGCGGCCCGTCGCCGATCGGCGAGCCGTTGGCGAGGTTGCCGCCGAGCGTGCCCGCATGGCGCACCGGCGGCGAGGCGAAGCGCAGCCACATCTCCTCGAGCTCCGGGTGGCGGCCGGCCAGCGCGCGCCAGGCCGACTCCAGCGACCCCGCGGCACCGATCGCCAGGCCGCCGTCGGGCATCGGCGCGACGCGCCGCATGGCATCGACGCGGCCGGTCGAGACGAGCAGCGGCAGCGCCTTGTGCTGCTTGTTGACCCACAGGCCGATGTCGGTGGCGCCGGCCAACACGCGCGATTCGGGCAGCGCCTCGCGCAGCTGGGCCAGCTGCTCGACCGTGCGCGGCACGAAGGCGCGTGCGCCCTGCGCGTCGGTGTAGGCCAGCGGCGCGTCGGCAGCGAGTTGCCGCAGCGCGTCGGCGCTGGCGGCGTCGCGGGCCGGGCACGGCGGCAGCTCGAACATCTGCTCGCCGGCGTCGAGGATCGGCCGGTAGCCGGTGCAGCGGCAGAGGTTGCCGGCCAGGTCGTCGGCGAGCTGCTGGCGCGTGGGCCGCGTACCGGCCGCCTGCTCGCGCTCGTACACCTGCACCATCGACATCACGAAGCCCGGGGTGCAGAAGCCGCATTGCGAGCCGTGGCAATCGAGCATCGCCTGTTGCGCCGGGTGCAGCGCCAGGCCGCAGGCCAGCGCCGCGGGCTTCAGGTCCTCGACCGTCTGCACGGCGCACCCGTCGAGCATCGGCAGCAGCTGGATGCAGGCGTTGACGGTCTTCCACTGCACGGCGCCGCCTTCGTCGAGCGCGCCCACGCGCACGGTGCAGGCGCCGCAGTCGCCTTCGGCGCAGCCCTCCTTGGTGCCGCTGGAGCGCGCGTCCTCGCGCAGCCAGTCGAGCAGCGTGCGCGTGGTGTCGACGCCCTGCACTTCGACCACGCCGCCGCGGTGCACGAAACGGATCGGCCGCTCGACGCAGCCAGCGAGATCGGGGATTGCAGCGCGGCCCTGGGACATACCCGAACCATACGCCGGACGACCCCGGTCGGCATACGATGGCCCGGATGCCATGTATGCGGGAGCGCGTATGTCCGAGCGGGCGCCTTTCAGCAAGATCGACCTCCATCTCGTGAGGGTCCTGCATACCGTGGTCACCGAAGGCAGCGTGTCGCGCGCCGCACTCAAGCTCGCCAGCACCCAACCCGCCGTCAGCGCGCAGTTGAAGCGCCTGCGTGCGCTGACCGGCGACGCCTTGCTGGTGCGCTCGGGCACCGGCATGGCGCCCACCCGCACCGCGCTGGCGCTGGTGGAGCCGGCGGCGGCGCTGCTGCGAGAAGCACAGGCCATCTTCGGCGAGCGCCGCGCCGGGCGCGCGTTCGACGCCACGACCAGCGAGCAGACCTTCAGCATCGCAGCGAGCGACTACCTCGATCCGCTGTTCCTGCCCGAACTGGTGGCGCGCCTGCAGCGCGAGGCGCCAGGGGTGCGCATCGACCTGCATCCTTTGTCGGCCGACTTCGACTACCGCAAGAGCCTGGCGCGAGGCGAGCTCGACCTGGTGATCGGCAACTGGCTCGAGCCACCCGGCGAACTGCACCTCGGGCGCCTGTTCACCGACGACATCGTCTGCCTGGTCGGCGAGGACCACCCCGCGGTGCGCAACCCGCGCGGCTGGACCGAGGCGCGCTACCTCGCCGCCGAGCATGTGGCGCCGAGCTTCTTCGCGCCCGGCGTGCGCGGCGTGATCGACGAGCACCTCGCCGGCCTGGGCCTGTCGCGCCAGGTCGCGGTGCGCAGCCCCCACTTCGGCCTGATCCCGCTGATGCTGGCGCAGACGCACCTGGTGCTGACCACCGGGCGCCTGTTCTGCACCCGCTACGTCGACGCCCTGCCGGTGAAGATCCTGCGCTGCCCGATCGCGTTCCCCCCGCTCACCTACTACCAGCTCTGGCACGAGGTGACGCATGCCAGCCTGGCCGGTCGCTGGCTGCGCGATCAGGTGCGCGAAGTGGCGCGCACGCTGGCCAGCCACGCACTGCCGGCGCGGGCAAAGAAGGGGAGCACGGCGTGACGACGGCATCCCAGTTCGCGCTGCGCGCCGACCTGCTCGACTTCGCCGCCGACCCCGGCTGGAGCGCGGCGGACGACGCGGCCGGCGTGCGCTACCGCCCCGACCACTGGCTGCTCGTCGACGCACAGGGCCGCATCGCCGGCGTGCAGCGCGAGGCGCCCGACGCGTCGTGGACGCGGCACGAGCACCCGGGCCGGCTGCTGACGCCGGGCTTCGTCGACACCCATGTGCACATGCCGCAGCTCGAGGTGATCGCGAGCTACGGCACCGAACTGCTCGACTGGCTCAACACCTACACCTTCCCGGCCGAGCGGCGCTATGCCGACCCCGCCGTCTGCGCCGCCGGCGCCGCCACCTTCCTCGACGCGCTGCTCGCGCACGGCACGACTTCCGCGGTGGTGTTCCCGACCGTGCACGCCGCGTCGGCCGAGGCGCTCTTCGCCGCCGCGCAGCAACGCGGCATGCGCGTGATTTCCGGCCAGTGCCTGATGGACCGCCACGCGCCCGCCGAGCTGACTGTGGCGGTGGACCAGAGCGAGCGCGACAGCGAGGCGCTGATCGCGCGCTGGCATGGCAAGGATCGCCTCGCCTACGCAGTGACGGTGCGCTTCGCGCCCACCTCCACCGACGCCCAGCTCGCGATGGCCGGCCGCCTGCTGGCGCGGCACGATGGCCTGTACATGCAGACCCACGTGGCCGAAAACCGGGCCGAACTCGAATGGGTCGCGCAGCTGTTCCCGAGCGCGCGCAGCTACCTCGACGTCTACGCGCAGCACGGCCTGGTGGGCACGCGCTCGGTGCTCGCGCACGGCATCTGGCTCGACGCGGCCGACCGTGCCCTGCTCGCGCGCGAGCGCGCGCAGGTCGCGCACAGCCCGAGCTCCAACCTCTTTCTCGGCTCGGGCCTGATGCCCTGGCGCGCGCACGAGGACGCCGGCGTGCCGGTCAGCCTGGCCTCGGACGTGGGCGGCGGCACCAGCCTGTCGATGCTGCGCACGTGCGCCCACGCCTACCAGGTGCAGGCGCTGCAGCACGAGCGCCTGCCGGCCTGGAAGGCGCTCTACACCGCCACCCGTGGCGCGGCGCGCGCGCTCGGCCTCGAGCACGAGATCGGCTCGTTCGACGCCGGCACCGTGGCCGACCTGGCGCTGTGGCGCTGGGCCGCGGGGCCGGTGGCCACGGTGCGCGACGCCGCGGCCCGCAGCTTGCATGAACGCGTGTTCGCCTGGATGACCCTGGCCGACGAACGCAACCTCGAGGCCACCTGGGTGGCCGGCCGCGCACTGCACCGCGCGAAGGAGAACCCCGCATGAACGCGCCCCCGCGACTCGCACTCGAGCACATCAGCAAGCAGTACCCCGCCGTCAAGGCCAACGACGACGTCAGCCTCACCGTGCAGCCGGGCGAGATCCACGCCATCCTGGGCGAGAACGGCGCCGGCAAGAGCACCTTGATGAAGATCGTGTTCGGCGCGGTACAACCCGACGAAGGCACGGTCGCGATCGACGGCAAGGTCGTCACGATCCGCAACCCGCACGAGGCCAAGGCGCAGGGCATCGCGATGGTGTTCCAGCACTTCAGCCTGTTCGACACGCTGACCGTGGCCGAGAACGTGTGGCTCGGCCTCGACACGGGCGAGACGCTGGCCCAGGTCAGCGCGCGCATCAACGCCAAGGCGGGCGAGTACGGGCTGCCGATCGACCCGACGCGCCCGGTGCACAGCCTGTCGGTGGGCGAACGCCAGCGCGTCGAGATCATCCGCGCGCTGCTGGCCAACCCGAAGATCCTGATCCTCGACGAACCCACCTCGGTGCTCACACCGCAGGCGGTGCAGACCCTGTTCCTGACACTGCGCCAGCTGGCGCAGGAGGGCTGCTCGATCCTCTACATCAGCCACAAGCTCGACGAGATCCGCGAGCTGTGCCATGCCTGCACCGTGATGCGCGGCGGCAAGGTCACCGGCGTGGTGGATCCGCGCCAGGAGAGCAACGCGTCGCTGTCGCGCCTGATGATCGGCGCCGAGCCGCCGCAGCTGGTGCACCGCGAGGCCTCGCTCGGCGACGTGGCGCTCGAGGTGAAGGGCCTGAGCCTGGCGCCGGACAGCGCCTACGGCGTGCCGCTGTCGTCGGTGACGCTGCAGCTGCGCGCCGGCGAGGTGCTGGGCATCGCGGGCGTGTCGGGCAACGGCCAGCAGGAGTTGCTGGCCGCCCTGTCGGGCGAGGACCGGCGCGCCGCCGCGGGCACGCTCGCACTCTTCGGCACCGACATCGCGCGCGCCAGCCCGCACAAGCGGCGCAGGCTGGGCCTGCACTTCGTGCCCGAGGAGCGCCTGGGCCGCGGCGCGGTGCCGATGGCCTCGCTGGCGGCCAACACGCTGCTGACGCGGCGCGAGACGGTCAAGGCCCTGGGCTGGATCGACGTCGGCGCGACGCGCGCGCTGGCGGCCAAGCTGATCGAGCGCTTCAAGGTCAAGGCCGGCGGCCCCGATGCGCACGCCAAGAGCCTGTCGGGCGGCAACCTGCAGAAGTTCATCGTCGGGCGCGAGTTCGACGCAGCCCCGAAGTTGCTCATCGTCTCGCAGCCGACCTGGGGCGTGGACGTGGGCGCGGCGGCGCAGATCCGCGGCGAGCTGCTCGCGCTGCGCGACGCCGGCTGCGCGGTGCTCGTCGTCAGCGAGGAACTCGACGAGCTGTTCGAGCTGTCGGACCGGCTGGTGGTGATCGCGCGCGGCAAGCTGTCGCCGTCGATCGCAACGCGCGACGCGACGGTCGAGCGCATCGGCCAGTGGATGGCGGGCCTGTTCGACACGTCGGCGGGCGGCTCCGCCCCACACAAGGAGGTCGCCCATGCTGCGGCTTGAAACCCGTCCGGCGCCCTCGCGCGCCTTCGTGCTGGCCTCGCCGCTGATCGCGCTCGCGGCCACGGTGGTCGTGGGCGTGCTGCTGTTCCTGCTGCTCGGCAAGGACCCGCTGCTCGGCCTGCGCATGTTCTTCTGGGAGCCGATCAAGAGCGGCTACGCCTGGAGCGAGATCGGCATCAAGGCCACGCCGCTGATGCTGATCGCGCTCGGCCTGGCGCTGTGCTTCCGCGCCAACGTGTGGAACATCGGCGCCGAGGGCCAGTACATCCTGGGCGCGATCTTCGCCGGTGGCATCGCGATGCAGGCCACGCCCGACTCGCCGCGCGCGATCGTGCTCGTGATCCTGGTGGCCGGCATCGTCGGCGGCATGGCGTGGGCCGCGATCACGGCCCTGCTGCGCGACCGCTTCAACGCCAACGAGATCCTGGTCAGCCTGATGCTCGTGTACGTGGCCGAGATGGTGCTGTCGTACCTGGTCTACGGGCCGTGGAAGGACCCGGCGGGCTACAACTTCCCGCAGACCGTCACCTTCGCGAAGGTGACCCAGGTGCCGCGCCTGTTCGAGGGGCTGCGCGTCAACCTCGGCCTGGTGATCGCGCTGCTGGCGGTGGTGGGCATGGCGATCTTCCTGTTCCGCCTGTTCCGCGGCTTCCAGGCCCTGGTCGGCGGCCAGGCCGGCGCGGCCGCGCGCTATGCCGGTTTCTCGTCGCGCGCGGCGCTGTGGACCGCGCTGCTGACCTCCGGCGCGCTGGCGGGCTTGGCCGGCGCGCTCGAAGCCACCGGGCCGCTCGGCCAGCTCACGCCGTATGTGCCGGTGGGCTACGGCTTCGCGGCGATCATCGTCGCCTTCGTCGGCCGGCTCAATCCGATCGGCATCGTGTTCTCGGCCGTGCTGATGAGCATGTTCTACATCGGTGGCGAGCTCGCCCAGTCGCGCATGCAGCTGCCCAAGTCGATCACCGGCGTGTTCCAGGGCCTGCTGCTGTTCTCGCTGCTGGCCTCGGACACGCTGATCCACTACCGGCTGCGCTGGAAGTCCTCTTCGCACGCCGCCACCAAGACCGCCGGAGCCACCGCATGAACGAGATCGCCCTGCTCGTCGCCGCCACGCTGAACGCGGGCACCGTGCTCGCGATCGCAGCACTCGGTCTTCTGATCAACGAACGCGCCGGCGTCGTCAACCTCGGTGCCGAAGGCATGATGCTGGTGGCCGCGGTGGTCGGCTACGCCGCCGCGGTGCACTCGGGCAGCGACGTCGTCGCCTTCGGTGCCGGCGCCATCGCCGGCGCGCTGCTGGCCGCCGTGTTCGGCTGGCTCGTGATCTGGCTCAACACCAACCAGTACGCGACCGGCCTGGCGCTGTCGCTGTTCGGCGTGGGCTTCTCGGCCTTCATCGGCCAGCCCTACACGCGCGAGCGCCTGTCGGAGCGCGCGCAGTTCGACATCCCGCTGCTGTCGGACATCCCGTTCTTCGGCCCGGCGCTGTTCAAGCAGCACCCGATGGTCTGGGTGGCGATCGCACTCACCGTGGGCCTGATGTGGTGGCTGACGAAGAGCCGCAGCGGCCTGATCCTGCGCGCGATCGGCGAGTCGCCCGAGTCGGCGCACGCGCTCGGCTACCCGGTGCGCTGGATGCGCCTGGCGGCGGTGGTCGGTGGCGGCGCGTTGTGCGGCGTGGCGGGGGCGTATCTGTCCACCGTCTACACGCCGCTGTGGGTCGAGGGCATGGTCGCCGGCCGCGGCTGGATCGCGCTGGCACTCACCACCTTCGCGACCTGGCGGCCGATGCGCGTGCTGCTCGGCGCGTACCTGTTCGGCGGCGTCACGATGCTGCAGTTCCACCTGCAGGGCCAGGGCGTCGAGGTCCCGAGCCAGTTCCTCGTGATGCTGCCCTACCTGGCCACGATCGTCGTGCTGGTGCTGATCTCGAGCAACGCGGCCTGGATCCGCGCCAACATGCCGGCGTCGCTGGGCAAGCCGTTCGCACCCGGCGGGTGACGCCGCACGGGCCTGCGCTTCAGTGCAGGCCCACCTTCAGCATCAGCCGCAGGTACTCGAGCCTGGCGTTCAGCTCGCGCAGCTGACGTGACAGCTCGCCGAGCTGTCGTGCACTCTCTTCCAACGACATCAGCCGCGGCGGCGGCATGGCGCCAGGTGGTGTTGGTGTGGACATTCGCACCCTCCCCAGGTCTGTGCGCACATCGTGGCGTGCTGGGGCGCCGGGCGGCAACCCCGCGGCCGCGGTGACCCCACCCCCCGAGGCGGATGGGGCCAGGCCCGTTGTATGGTCGAGTCCATGCACGCGTCCATGCCGCTGATCGTCACCCTGGCCACGGCGCTGGGCTTCGCCCTCGTGTTCGGCTTCATCGCCAGCCGGCTGCGCCTGCCGGCGCTGGTCGGCTACCTGATCGCCGGCGTGCTGATCGGCCCGCACACGCCGGGCTTCGTGGCCGACGTGCCGCTGGCCACGCAGCTGGCCGAGATCGGGGTCATGCTGCTGATGTTCGGCGTCGGCCTGCACTTCTCGATCGGCGACCTGCTCGCGGTGCGCCGGATCGCGGTGCCCGGCGCGGTGGTGCAGATGGCGGTGGCCACCGCGATGGGGGCCGGCCTGGCGCTCGCCTGGGGCTGGCCGTTGACCGGCGCACTGGTGTTCGGCATTTCGCTGTCGGTGGCCAGCACCGTGGTGCTGCTGCGCGCACTCGAGTCACGCGGCGTGCTGGAGACGCACAACGGGCGCATCGCGGTGGGCTGGCTGGTGGTGGAAGACCTGGCGATGGTGCTGGTGCTGGTGCTGCTGCCCGCGCTGGTCGGGCTGGCCGATTCGGGCCAGGGCCTCACGATGGGCCTCTGGCTCACGCTGGCAAAGACGCTGCTGGCCGTCTCCGCCTTCGTCGCGCTGATGCTGCTCGGCGGGCGCCGCGTGCTGCCTTGGCTGCTGTGGCAGATCTCGAAGACCGGCTCGCGCGAGCTGTTCACGCTGTGCGTGATCGCGGTCGCGGTGAGCGTCGCCTACGGTGCGTCGGTGCTGTTCGGCGTGTCGGTGGCGCTGGGCGCCTTCTTCGCCGGCCTGGTGCTGCGCGAGAGCGAGTTCGCGCACCGCGCGGCCGAGGAGTCGCTGCCCTTTCGCGACGCGTTTGCGGTGCTCTTCTTCGTCTCGGTGGGCATGCTGTTCGACCCGATGGTGCTGGTCGAGCGGCCGCTGCAGGTGCTCGCAGTCACGGCGATCATCATGCTCGGCAAGTCGGCCGCGGCCGCAGCCCTGGTGCTGGTGCTGCGCTACCCGCTGAACACGGCGCTGACCGTGTCCGCGAGCCTGGCGCAGATCGGCGAGTTCTCGTTCATCCTCGCGGGCCTGGGCCTCGCGCTGGGCGTGTTGCCGGTCGAAGGTCAGAGCCTGATCGTCGCCGGCGCGCTGCTGTCGATCGCGCTCAACCCGCTGCTGTTCTCGCTCGTCGAGCCGGCACGGCGCTGGATCCTGGCCCACTCGACCCTGGCGCGCAAGCTCGAGGCGCGCGACGACCCGCTGGCCGAGCTGCCGCAATCCACCGACCGCAAGTTCCTCGCGCGCCAGGTGGTGCTGGTGGGCTTCGGCGCGGTGGGGCGCCAGGTGGCGGCGGCAATGGGCCAGGCCGGCATCCCGTTCGTGGTGGTCGAGCAGAGCCGCGAGCGCGTCGAGGCGCTGCGCGAGCGCGGCATCCCTGCGGTGTCGGGCGACGCGCGCGACCCGGTGGTGCTGGTGCAGGCGCACATCGCCGAGGCCGGCATGCTGGTGGTGGCAGTGGCCGAGAGCACCGACATCCGGCCGATGATCGAGACCGCCCGCACGCTGAACCCGACGCTCCCGATCGTCGTGCGCGCGCCCAACGCCGAGGAGGCGCAGATGCTGGCGGGCGCCGGCGCGGCGCGCGTGGTGCATCCGAAGGAGGCCGTGGCCGACGTGATCGTGCGCGAAGTGACGCAACGCATGGGCCGCGGCGACGCCACCGCCGCACTGGCGCACGCCTAGCGCACGAACTGGTCGACGAAACCTTCGCCCAGGCCGCAGGCCGCGTAGTGCTTGCGGCACATCGCGATCTTGGTGAACACGTCCTCATAGCCGACCGTCGCGCCGGCGGCATCCACGTAGACCATCGCGCCGTGAA
>DATLIE010000230.1:0-2460 GCA_035539635.1 Burkholderiaceae bacterium | reverse complement strand
GGTGCTGCCCGCTTCGCCCGGCGCGACCATCGACCCGCGCACGCTGTGGCCGCGCGGCATCGTGCTCGTCGATGCGGCCTTCGACGACGAAGGTTGCCTGTCGCCGCTGGCGCAGGGCGCCGACGAGCTGCTGCTCGTGCTGCAGCCGCACCCGGCGGCCATCACCTCGGCCTACGCGGGCATCAAGCGCCTGCACCGCGCGCACGCGCTGAAGCAGCTGCGTTTCCTGCTCAACGGCGTGGCCGATGCGGGCACCGCGCAGCAGGTCATGCACAACCTCGCACAGGCCGCCAGCCGCTACCTCGCGCTGTCGCTGCTGCCCGTGGGCTGGGTGCGCACCGACCCTTGGCTCGCTGATGCGGCGCGGCTGCGCCAGACCGTGGTCGAGGCCTTTCCGGCCAGCGCGGCAGCGGTCGATTTCCGCGCCATCGCCGACGACATGGGCCGCTGGACCTGGCGCACGCCCGCGCGGCCGGCCGTGTTCCCGCAGGCGCTTGCGGCCTGAGGCACGACCACGAGGACGGACGGCCGTGTACACCGCACAGGGCACCATCGAGAAATCGCATCTGCTGGAACAGCACCAGCCGCTGGTGCGCCGCATCGCGCTGCAGATGATGGCGCGGCTGCCGGCCAGCGTGGAGCTGGACGATCTGATCCAGGCCGGCATGCTCGGCCTGCTCGATGCGTCGAGCCGCTACCAGGACCACCGCGGCGCGCAGTTCGAGACCTTCGTCAGCCAGCGCATCCGCGGCGCCATGCTCGACGAGCTGCGCGCCAGCGACTGGGGTTCGCGCGGGCTGCGCCAGTCGGCGCGCGGCATCGAGAAAGCGATCCAGGCGCTGGGCCACCGGCTGGGCCGCGCGCCCACCGAAGGCGAGATCGCGAAGGAGCTGAAGGTCGACCTGGACACCTACCAGTCGATGCTGCAGGACATCCAGGGCTGCCAGCTGCTGTACGTGGAAGACTTTGCCAAGGGCGACCCCGACAACCCCTTTCTCGACCTGCATGCGCAAGAGGCGCGCAAGGGGCGCGGCGACTTCGACGACCCGCTGGCGCGCCTGCTCGAAAGCGGCTTTCGCCACCAGCTGGTGGACGCCATCGGCGCGCTGCCCGAGCGCGACCAGCTGCTGCTCAAGCTCTACTACGAGGAAGAGCTGAACCTGCGCGAGATCGGCGCGGTGCTCGAGGTGAGCCAGTCGCGCGTGTGCCAGCTGCACGGCCAGGCGGTGAGCCGCTTGCGCGCGAAGCTGAAGGACTCTCTGTAGAGAACCTTAGCTGGCGTAACGCGCGTCGAGCGCATCGAGCTCGGGCTTGCGCACCAGCCGTTGCCGCTCGGCGAAGGGCGCGACCAGCGACGGGTCTTCGTCCACGCGCCGCGTGTCGCGCAGCACCGTGAGCGCCTTCTGCATGCCGGCCAGCGCGCCCTGCAGCGCGGCGTTGGCGTACAGCACGATGCCGTAGCCGAGGCCGCCGAGTTCTTCGGCGCCGAAGATCGGCGTCTTGCCGCCGATCACCATGTTCATGAGCTGGGGTTTTGCCAGCCGCTGCGGCAGTGCGCGGATCTCGTCGGCCGTGGTGACGGCTTCGACGAACAGGATGTCGGCGCCGGCCTCGCTGAACTTTTGCGCGCGCTCGATCGCGGCCTCGAAGCCCAGCGTCGCCGCCGCGTCGGTGCGGGCCATGATGAGCAGGTCGGGGTCGGTGCGGGCATCGACGGCGGCCTTGATCTTGTTGACCGCTTCTTCGGTGGAGATGACCTCCTTGCCCGAGAAATGGCCGCAGCGCTTGGGCGCGACCTGGTCTTCGAACTGGATGCAGTCGGCGCCCGCACGCTCCAGCGTGCGCACCGTGTGGCGCACGTTCAGCGCGTTGCCGAAGCCGGTGTCGGCATCGACGATCAGCGGCAGGCCCACGGCGTCGCGGATGCGGGCCGTGTGCTCGGCCATCTCGGACAGCCCGACAAAGCCCTGGTCCGGCATGCCGAACCACATGTTGGTGACGCCTGCACCGGTGATGTACAGGGCCTCGAAGCCCAGGTCTTCGATGACGCGCGCCGACAGCGCGTTGAAGGCGCCCGGCACGAGCACGCCGCGGCGGGCCTCGGCCAGGGAACGGAGGGTCTTGCGAGTCGACATCGGGATTTCCTGTGAATGGATCTGAAAGCTCAAAGGGTGTCGCCGGGTACGCGGACCCAGCCTTCCATCAGTACGCGGGCGCTGCGGCTCATCACCGCCTTGGTCACCTGCCACTCGCCATCGACCTGGCTGGCCTGCGCGCCCACGCGCATGGTGCCCGAGGGGTGGCCGAAGCGCACGGCCTCGCGCGCGCCGCCGCCGGCCGCGAGGTTCACCAGCGTGCCGGGAATGGCGGCGGCCGTGCCGATGGCCACGGCCGCCGTGCCCATCATGGCGTGGTGCAGCTTGCCCATCGACAGCGCGCGCACGAGCAGGTCGATGTCGC
>DATLIE010000229.1:0-5926 GCA_035539635.1 Burkholderiaceae bacterium | reverse complement strand
TGGCGTTCGGCCTGCGACTGCGGCCGGTACGCCGGGCTGCCGATCAGCGCGAACACGCGCTCGAGCCGGTCGACCAGGGCCTCGGTGTCGCCCGGCGCCACGGAGCGGCCCTCGAGCAATGCCATGCGCACGCGCGCGCTCGGCTGCGGCAGGTGGCGCGCGCCGCTGGTCGTCATCATCAGCGTCAGGCGCGCGACGCGCTGCGGGTGTCGCGCCGCGAGGTGCTGCGCGATCATGCCGCCCAACGATGCCCCGACCACCTGCACGCGCGGCAGGCCGAGCGCGTCGAGCACGCCGATCGCATCGGCGGCCATGTCGGCGACTGCGTACGGCGCATGCACCGGCAGGTGCAGCAGGTAACGCGCGGTGGCCCACAGCAGGTTGGGCACGCCGGCGTCGTCGAAACCCTGCGACAGCCCGACGTCGCGGTTGTCGATGCGCAGCACGCGCCGGCCCTGCGCCACCAGGCGCGCCACCAGCGGGTCGGGCCAGGCCGTGAGCTGCATGCCCAGGCCCATCAGCAGCAGGATCGGTGGCCCGCCGGGCGAGGCGGGCGACCCCTGGTCGTCGACCTCGATGCGAAGGCCGTTGGCCTGGACCTGCATCAGTGCGGCCGCGTCACAGTTGTGCCGCCTCGAACGGCGCCATGCCAGTGGTCTTGAAGAACCAGCGGCGCGCCCCCTGGACGTCGAAACGCTTCCAGCGCGCCGGGTCCTGCCGCAGGCGGTCGGCGATCGCGTACAGCGCGAGCGGGTTCATTCCCATGCCGATGTGGCTGGCGTGCACCTCGATGTTCTCGGCCCGCGGCGAGTCCTCGTTCAGGCTGCACTGCCAGGCCACCACGCCGTCGGTGCGCGAGTAGATCGACGTGGTGGGCACCGGCGGCGTGCCGCGGATCTGCTCGATCAGTTCGGGGTCGTGCACGTTCTGGCCGCTGACCCATTCGTAGAAGCGCCAGGCGTTGGTAGCGCGCGGGTGTCCCGCGAACGGCGAGCCGAGCGTGATGACGCAGCGCGCGAGCGCGGGAAACTCCTTGGCCATCTCGCGCGCGTACAGGCCGCCCAGACTCCAGCCGATCAGGCTGACCTTGTCGTCGTGGCGTGCGGCGATGCGCTGCACATGCTCGCGCACCGCGTCGAGCACGCCGCCGCGCGGGCCGAAGTTGAAGCCCTGCTTCCACGGATAGGCGCTGTACCCCAGGTCCTGCAGGAAGCCGCGCAGCGGTGCCGTGGTGATGTCGGTGGCCCCGAGGCCCGGGTACACGATCACGGGGTGGCCGTCGCCGCGCGGCAGGCGCTTGAGCCAGGGCATGGCTGCGAGCATCGCGGCGTACTCCCAGGGGGCACGCCCTTCGAGCAGCACCAGCAGCGCATGCGGCGCGCGCACGTCGGCTTCGTGAAACAGCGGCGGCGGGCCGGTGGGCTTGGACTGTCGTCGCGACTTCATCGGCAGCCATCGTATCGGCTGCACGCCACCCAACGCTGGGGCGTTTGCCCTAGTCGGTGGGCAGGGCCCGCAGGACGTCCAGCGCCTCGGTCAGCGCGTCGGCGAGCCCGCGCACGTCGGGCAGGGCCTTGGCGTCCGCCATCAGGCCGCAGTCGAGCGACTGGTCGTAGCTCTGCACCGTGATGTTCAGCGCCAGCCCATGCGTGACGATCGAGCAAGGGTAGTTGGTCAGCATGCGCGCGCCGGCCAGGTACAGCGGCACCGGCGGGCCGGGCACGTTGGAAATCGCCACGTTGGCCACCGGGGGCAGCAGTTCGCTTTCGGTAGCGCGGCGGTACAGCGCCGACGCGGCTTCGGTAAGCCAGGACACGCCGATCGACGGGAAGTCGGTCGGCAGCAGGTGCTTCACGCCGGCGAGCGTGCTCTTCATCGACTTCGTCGCCGCCTTGATGTGCGCGAGGCGCTTGGCGGGATCGGCCACATGGGTGCCGAGGCTGAGCAGCGTCATCGAGGCCTGGTTGTCGGCGCGGGTGTCGCCCTTGGCACGCAGCGACACCGGCACCGCCGCCACCAGCGACTTGCGCGGCAGCCCGCCCCGGGCGCCGAAGAAGGCGCGCAAGGCGGTGCTGGCGAGCCACAGCACGATGTCGTTGAGCGTCGCCTCGTGCGCCTTGCCCAGCGCCTTGAGCTCGGGCAGCGGCAGCGAGACCGCCGCGAACGCGCGCTTGGCGGTCACGGTGGCGTTCAGCGCCATGCGCGGCGCCAGCCCCAGGCTGCCGGCGCGCTTGCGGCCGCTGAACCATTCGCTGCGCGCCACGAGCTGCGAGCCGGTGCTGCCGAGCGAGCCCGCCGTGCCGGGCAGCGCGCGGATCAGGTGCGCGATCTGCTGCACCTCGCTCGTGACCGCACCCGAGATCATCTCGACCAGGGAGAGCCTGAAGCGCTTCTCGCGCTGGGAGGCCTTGAGCTCCGGTGCGCGCGGTTCGGGCCCGAGGTCGAGGATCGCGTTGGCCAGGGCGACCGCCGCCTGGCCGTCGACCGCGGCGTGGTGCAGCTGGGTGTACAGCGCGACCCGCTTGCGCCCGTTCTCTCCCGGTGCGAGCCCCTCGATGACGTGGAACTTCCACAACGGGCGCCGCCGGTCGAGCAGCTGCACGTGCAGCTTGCCGACCAGGGCCTCGAGCGCCGCCAGGTCGTTGGCCTGCTTCTTCGTGCGCCGCGCGGGAAGCGCGTGTTCGACGACATGGCGCTCCATGTCCGGCAGCGCGTCGACCCACACCGGGTTGGTCACGTTCAGCGGCATCACCCACAGGCGCCGGCGCAGTGGCGGCGTCAGCGGCAGGCGCTCGGCCAGGTGCTTGCGCAGGCGCACCGCGAAGGCGCCGCGCGAGCCCTTGGGCAACTCGAACAGGTGCAGCGCGCCGACATGCATCGGCATCTCCGGCGTCTCGAGGTGCAGAAAGGTCGCGTCGAGACCCGATAGGCGCTTCATGCGCCCGATGCTAGGTCCGCAGCGGGTGGGTCGCGCCGGGGGCGAACCCTAGACGAGCACGGCGGCGAGCGCGAAATCCTGCGGACCCTGTGGCACGTTCGAGGCCACCACATCCACGGTCCAGCGTCCGGGGCGCGCCGCGTCGACCTGCAGTGCCTCGACGTTGTTGCAGCTGTCGAGCTCGAGCCGGCGCCCGACCGGGCCGCGCCCGTTGCCAAGGTGCAGCGTGCCGGCCGGATCGATCACGATCAGGTTCAGGTTGTTCACGAGGCGGTGACCGGGGAAGTCGGTGTAGGCCATAGCCAGCCGCAAGGTGCCGCCACGGCGCGGCACCTCGAAGCGGCAACGCGAGCGCGCACCAGTGCGCAGTGCAGGGCCCTCGTGCAGCAGCACCGGACGTTGCAGCGAGCGTTCGACGTTGATGCGGCCCCAGCCCTGGGCATGGTCGGCCCACGCATCAAGGTCGGACGGCAGACGGACGCAGCCCGCGATCAGCCAGGCCTTGACCAGCGCGGCACTCGGCGCAGCGAACCCGTGCCGCTTGCGCAGCGCCTCGCGCAGCAACGCGACGCAGCCCGACGCGATCGGCGTGGCCATGCTGGTGCCGGTCATGTACGCGTAGTGACGCGGGTCGGCGGCGTGGCGAGGCTCGTCCGGGTCGGGCGCGGTGGCCCATGCGGAGCGGGTCGACAGGATCAGCGTGCCCGGCGCCACCACGTCGGGCTTGATCCGGCCGTCCTTGGTCGGCCCGCGCGCCGAGAAGGCCGCCACGCTGTCCGGGTCGTCCGCCAGCCGGTCGTCGCGGATGGGGGGCCGCGGATAGTCGTTGCCCCAGCGCATGCCGTAGGTCTGGTTGCGAAAGCGCGGCCGCAGGCTTTCACTGGCGCCCACCGTGAGGCAGTTCTTCGCGGTGCCCGGCGGCGCCACGCTCATCGGGTTGATGCGTCCATCGCCTCGGCTGCTGCGGCCACCGCTGTCGGTGCCGCCATTGCCGGCCGCGACCACGACGATGAAGTCCTTGTGGCGCCAGACGAAGCGATCGAGCTGGCGACACGGGGCGTCGTAGCTGCCGGGTCCCTCGCTTTCCCACGAGTTGTTGTGGATGCGCGCGCCGTGCCGGTAGGCGAAGCGGAAGATCTCGCTCACGTCGTCGGGCAAGCCGGTCATCGCATAGCCGCTCTGCCGCGGCGTGACGCTCAGCTGCTCGACCGCCTGGAACACGAGCCGGGCCTTCGGTGCCATCCCTCGCACCGCGCCTCTGGCGCCGTTACGCAGCGGACGTCCCGAGCCGAGCACAGAGCCCGCGACATGCGTGCCGTGGCCGCTGTCCAGATCGGCCGGGCCATCGTCGTGACCGCTGTTGGTGACCTCCCACGCGACCGCGCTGGCGGAGACCGGGTAGCTCTTGAGCACCACCACGCGGCCGGCAAAGTCCGCATGCAGGGTCGACAGGTCGCCGCTGTCCAGGCCGGTGTCGCACACGGCGACGATTTCGCCCTCGCCGCTGAGGCCGCGGCCGCCGCGGCGGGCGGTCACCGCATGCTGGCCCACGATGCGCGCCGCGACGTCGTTGCAGGTGCGCGGCAGCCCACGGGGTGCGATGCGAGCCACGCCATGCAGGCGCGCCAGGGCCGCCAGCAGCCGGGTGCGCGTGGTGCCGGGCGGCAGCTCCAGCACCAGCATGCCGATGTCGCGGTTGCGCGAAAGCACGCGGGCACCTTCGCGTTGCGCCGCCTGGGCCACGTCGTCGAGGTCGGCCGGGTCGAAGAGCTCGAGGGTCAGCGGCCGGTGCGCGGAGGACGCGCCCGGCAGGCTCAGCGGCACCACCTCCTGTTGGCGCAGCACCGAAGCCATCCGGTCGCTGTACGGCAGGTGGCGCGACCAGCGCACGAAGGGCAGATGCTGGATGCGCTTCCACGCGCGGCCATCGGCCTGCACCACGTAGCAGAAGCCCCCCATCGACCGGCGCGGCACGCCGCCGACGCGCACCACCGCGGAGAGCCACTGCGGCTTCACCGGCCCGACGAACTGCACGAGGTAGTGGTGCGGTGCCCCGTCGATCGGCGCGTCGGCCGCTTGCGTTCGACGGCGCGGCACCAGCGGATCGAACTCGCGGCCGCGCACGCGCACCCGGTACTGCGCCGCCATGTCCTCGTAGGGGAAACGCCGCGCCAGCACGCGGGCCGCGGCCGCATCCACGTCGACGACGACGAACGCGTCGTAATGGGCGATGACCCGACCCAGTGTGCCGACCTCCTTCTGGAGGGCCGGCGGCGTGAACACCTTCAGCGTCGTGTGCTTCATGCGCCCTCCCCCGTTGGAAGGCCCGAGTAGAACGCGCCTGGCGTCGCGGCACAACGCCACGGCCCCAGGCGACTGCTGCGGCTACCGGCTCCGCAGCGCGAGCGCTTCGTTGCCCGCCAGCGCCAGCAGCACCAGCGCCCCGCCGCCGAGCACCGCCACGCTCGGCGCCTCGTTGGCCCCGAGCCAGACCCAGGCCACGCCAAACAGCACCTCGAGCAGCGAGAGCAGCGAGATCTCCGGCGCCGAGAGCACGCGCGCCACCGTCACCGAGATCAGGCAGGGGATCGCGAGCTGTACCAGGCCGAGCATCGACAGCAGGCCCACGTCGTGCGCGGACGCGGCCAGCGGCCAGGCCAGCGGCAGCGCGACGGCCGACGACAGCAGCGCGCCGAGCAGTACCGCGGGCAGCATGTCGGGCGCATCGGCCTGCCCACGCAGGCTCTGGATCAGGGTCCAGTTCACCGCGGCGGCGATCGGCACGGCGAGCGCGACGACGGTGCCCAGCAGGTGGCGCCCGCCCTGCAGCTCGTGCCCGTACATCCAGGCGATGCCGGCACCGGCCAGCACAATCGCGACCCAGGTGCGCGCCGCAAGCCGGTGGCCGAGCGCGAAACGCGCCGCCAGCGCGGTGAACAGCGGCGCCAGCGCCATCGTCACCAGCACGTTGGCCACCGAGGTCAGCGT
>DATLIE010000228.1:0-1702 GCA_035539635.1 Burkholderiaceae bacterium | reverse complement strand
GATACGGACCTCGGCGCCCTGGTGCTCGGCGATGACGATCTTCTCGCCGCCGTCGACGAGGAACTGCCTGGCCTTGTGGTTGACCAGCACGCGCACGCCATCGGCGGCGAAGCTCGACTGGACGAGCGCCGAGGCTTCGGGATCCTCGCGGATCAGCAGGCGCGGCAGCATCTCGATCTGCGTGACCTGGCTGCCGAGGCGCTGGAACGCCTGCGCCAGCTCCGAACCGATCGGCCCGCCGCCGAGCACCACCAGGCGCTTCGGCAGCGTGCGCAGGTTCCAGATCGTGTCGGAGGTCAGGTAGCCGATCTCCGCCAGCCCCGGCACCGGCGGCACGAATGGCCGCCCGCCTGCGGCGATCACGATCGAACGCGTCGTCAGCGTGCGCTCGGTGCCGTTGGTCAAGGTCACCTGCACGCGCCACGGCGACAGGATCCTGGCGGTGCCGCCGAGGCACTCCACGCCGAGCGCTGTGTAGCGCGCCACCGAGTCGTGCGGTTCGATCTCGCGGATCACGCGCTGCACGCGCTCCATGACCTCGGCGAAGTCGACCTCGGCGGTAGCGGCGCGCACGCCATAGTCCCTGGAGCGCGCGATCTGCGACAGCAGCTTGGCCGAGCGGATCAGCGCCTTGCTCGGCACGCAGCCGGTGTTCAGGCAGTCGCCGCCCATCCGGTGCTTCTCGACCAGTGCGACCTTGGCCTTGGTCGCCGCGCCGATGTAGGCCGACACCAGCCCGGCGCTGCCACCGCCGATCACCACCAGGTTGTAGTCGAAGCGCGCCGGCTTGGGCCACTTCGCATAGACCTTGCGCGCCTTGATGCCGTCGAGCACGCGCTTGGCCACCAGCGGGAACAGGCCCAGCAGCACGAAGGCCAGCACCAGGCCGGCGGAAATGCGGAACTGCCCGAGCTGCATGCCCGCGTACACGTAGACGATGGTGCCGGCGAGCATGCCGAGCTGGCTGACCCAGTAGAACGTCCAGGTGCGGATCTTCGTCAGGCCCATCAGCAGGTTGACCAGCCAGAACGGGAACAGCGGCACGAGGCGCAAGGCGAACAGGTAGAACGCGCCTTCCTTCTCGACACCGGCGTCGATCGGCGCGATGCGCGCGCCGAACCGGCGCTGCACCCAGTCGCGCAGCACCAGACGCGCCGCGAGGAACGCCAGCGTCGCGCCGATCGCCGAGGCGAAGGACACGAGGATCACGCCCTGCACCAGCCCGAACAGCGCGCCGGCGACCAGCGTCAGCACCGCGGCTCCGGGAATCGACAAGGCCGCGACCGCGACGTAGAGCGCGAAGAACCCGGCGGCGAACCCGGCGGGGGACTCGGCCTGGGCGGCGGCGATCCGCGCGCGGCTCGCCTGGAAGTAATCGAGCGACAGGTAGCGGCCGAGGTCGAAGACGAAGAAAGCGACCACGGCGGCGACGACGATCGCCACGATCACGAGCTGCTTGCGGTTCACGGTCCTTCTCCCAAGCGCTCGCTGGCGCTTCGATGCGCGCGGAGGCGCGCGGTCCCGGCCTGTGTCGGTCAGGCCGGACGCGTCTTACGATGCCTGATGCCCCGGGCGATATCCAGGCAATAGCTAGGCGGTAGTCAGGCGATAGCGAGCGCAATGCGCGGGATCGAGGTCCTCGCGCCCGAGCGCGGCGTCGATCGTGAATCGCGGTCCGCGCGTCAGCCGCTCGCGGTAGGAC
>DATLIE010000227.1:0-7211 GCA_035539635.1 Burkholderiaceae bacterium | reverse complement strand
CTCCGGCACTACCTGCAGTTCAAGGACCTGCGCGCGGAGGAGTACGTCTACCTCTTCGAGCGCACGCGCGAGATCAAGAAGCGGTTCAAGAACTACGAGAGGTACCAGCCGCTCGTCGATCGCACGCTGGCCATGATCTTCGAGAAGGCCAGCACGCGCACGCGCGTCAGCTTCGAGGCCGGCATGTACCAGATGGGCGGCTCGGTGGTGCACCTGACCACCGGCGACACCCAGCTCGGGCGCGCCGAGCCGGTGGAGGACTCTGCACGCGTCATCAGCCGCATGGTCGACCTGGTGATGATCCGCACCTTCGAGCAGCACAAGCTCGAGCGTTTCGCCGCGCACTCGCGCGTGCCCGTCATCAACGGGCTGACCAACGAATTTCACCCGTGCCAGATCCTGGCCGACATCTTCACCTTCATCGAACACCGCGGCGCCATCCACGGCAAGACGGTGGCCTGGGTCGGCGACGGCAACAACATGGCCAACACCTGGCTGCAGGCAGCCGAGATCCTGGGCTTCAAGGTGCACATCAGCACCCCGGGCGGCTACGAGGTCGATCCGAAGGTGGCCGGCGTCGGCGACACGAGCTGCTTCCGCAGCTTCAAGAACCCGGTCGACGCCTGCCGCGGCGCCCACCTCGTGACCACCGACGTGTGGACCAGCATGGGCTACGAGGCCGAGAGCGAGGCGCGCATCAAGGCCTTCGCCGACTGGTGCGTCGACGACCGTCTGATGGCCGTGGCGCGCTCGGACGCCCTGTTCATGCACTGCCTGCCCGCGCACCGCGGCGAGGAGGTCGCCGCCTCGGTGATCGACGGCCCGCAGTCGGCGGTGTGGGACGAGGCCGAGAACCGCATGCATGTGCAGAAGGCACTGATGGAGTACCTGCTGCTCGGTCGCATCGGCTGACACGCCGGATGTAGGACGCGGCCTGCGCCGGCGCGGGGCGTCGACCGGCACGGTCGGTGGTTTGGCCTGCCCATACTTGGATCGAGCCCCGTCATCCACTGCCGAGGCTCGCCCCTCGTCAGCAGGAGACTCTCATGAACCGCAAAATGAAATCCGCGTTGGGCGCGTCCATGCTGGCCGTCTCGGCACTGGCCGCGGCCCAGGTGACCTTCTACGAGCATGAGGACTACCGCGGACGCGCGCTGGGAACGGCGCGCACGGTGCACAACTTCGATCGCTACGGCTTCAACGACCGTGCCTCGTCGGCTGTGGTCGAAGGCGGCCGCTGGCTGGTCTGCACGGACGCACGCTTCGAGGGCCAGTGTGTCGTGCTGCGTCCCGGCAGCTACGACTCGCTGCGTCGCATGGGCCTGAACGACCGCGTGTCGTCGGCCCGGCCGTTCGACAACCGCCGCCAATGGGCGGGCGCCGCGCCGGAACCCCTGCCCGCGCCGTCGTACGAATTCCGCCGCCGCCCGAGCGAGCGCCTGTACGAGGCGCCGGTGACCTCGGTGCGCGCCGTGGTCGAGCAGCCCGACCAGCGCTGCTGGATCGAACGCCAGCAGGTCAGTGGCCGCGGCGACCCGAACGTCGGCGGCGCCATCGCCGGCGCCATCATCGGCGGCATCCTGGGTCACCAGGTTGGCGGCGGCTCGGGCAAGGACATCGCCACCGCTGGCGGCGCCGTGGCCGGCGCGGCAATCGGGGCCAACACCGGCCGCCGCGACGACGCGCGCTACCGCGACGTCCAGCGCTGCGAGCGCGTGACGAACACGACGCCGGCGTACTGGGATGTGTCCTACCACTTCCGCGGCGTGGACCACCGGGTCCAGATGGCGCAGGCGCCGGGCGACACGGTCACCGTCAACGCGCGCGGCGAACCGCGCGGCTGATGTCGCGCTAGGAGGCCTCAGGTGACGGCGGCAGCACCGCCGTCACCTCGATCTCGACCTTGGCGCGGTCCTCGATCAGCGCAGCCACCTGGACCGCGCTCATCGCGACGTCGTAGTCCCCGATCAACTCGCGATAGGCGCGTCCGATCTCCTTGGCGCGCGCCAGGTAGTCGCGCTTGTCGACCACGTACCAGGTCATGCGCACGATGTGCGCCGGCTGCGCGCCGGCCGCGGCAAGCACCGCCACCACGTTGGCCAACGCCTGGCGCACCTGGTCCACCAGGTCGTCGCTGTCGAACTGGCAGGCCGCGTTCCAGCCGATCTGCCCGGCGACGAAGACCTGCCGTCCGCTCGCCGCCACGCCGTTGGCGTAGCCCTTGGGCTCGGCCCAGCCCGCCGGTTGCAGGCGCTGCTTGTTCATGGGAGCCTCAGAAAGCGTTGCATCGCGACGCGCAGATCATCGGGCAAGGGATAGGACTTGTGCGTCGCCAGCGAGGTGCACACCAGCACCTGGCGGAAACGCGCGCGCAGCCCGTCGTCGCCCACGTACTCCACCGCCAGTTCGAGCGAGGTGCGGCCGAGCTTGGCCACCTCGAGGCGCTGCCGCAGCCGGTCGCCGAGCTTGCTGACCGCCGTGAAGTCGCATTCCAGGCGCACCGTCGGCAGGCCCAGGCGACGCTCGCCGATGTATTGCGCGTACGGCACGCCCAATGCCTCGCCGAACCAGCGCTCGTGCAGCGTGTTCAGCATCACCAGGTACTGCGGGAAGAAGACGATGCCCGCCGGATCGCAATGGGCGAAACGCACCGTCTCCTCGATCTCGAACACCTCGCCGGCCATCGTGCTCATCCTTCCTGGCGCAGCCTAAAGCGCTGCAGCTTGCCGGTCTCGGTGCGCGGCAGGGTCGTGCGGAACTCGACCGCACGCGGGTACTTGTAGGGTGCGACGGTTTGCTTCACGAAGTCCTGCAGCGTCTTGACCATCGCTTCGTCGCCGGCGTGACCCGCCTTCAGCACGACGAAGGCCTTGACGATCTGGCCACGCTCGGCGTCGGCCACGCCGATCACGCCGCACTCGGCCACGGCCGGATGCAGCAGCAGCGCGCTCTCGACTTCTGGCCCCGCGATGTTGTAGCCGCCCGAGATGATCATGTCGTCGGTGCGTGCCTGATAGACGAACTGGCCGTCGGCCGGATCGATCAGATAGGCATCGCCGGTCAGGTTCCAGCCGTTCTGCACGTAGGTCGTCTGGCGCTCGTCATCGAGGTACTTGCAGCCGGTCGGCCCGCGCACGGCGAGCCGGCCCACCTTCCCCGGCGGCAGCGGCTGGCCTGCGTCGTCGAGGATCTGGGCTTCGTAGCCCGGCACCACGTAGCCCGTCGCGCCGCCGCGCGCCTGCTCCTCGGTGGCCGAGATGAAGATGTGGAACATCTCGGTCGAGCCGATGCCGTCGATGATCCGGATGCCGGTCGTGTCCTGCCACAACTGGCGCGTCGCGGCCGGCAGCGCCTCGCCCGCCGACACGCACTTGCGCAAGCTCGACAAGTCCTGCCCGGCCAGGTTGCCGGCCATGGCGCGGTAGGCCGTGGGCGACGTGTAGCAGATGGTTGCGCGGTACGCCGCGATCGCGGCCGGCAACGCGTCGGGCGTCGCCTTCTCCACCAGCACCGTGGACGCGCCGATCGACAGCGGGAACACCAGCAGCCCGCCGAGACCGAAGGTGAACGCGAGCGGCGGACTGCCGATGACCACGTCGTCCGGCACGGCGCGCAGCACGTGTGGCGGCCAGCACGCGGCGGCGGCCATCACGTCGCGATGGAAGTGCATCGCCGCCTTGGGCTGGCCGGTGGTACCCGAGGTGAACGCGATCACGCAGGTGTCGTCGGCTGCGGTGTCTGCGTTCTGGAACGCGGCCGGCTTGAGCAGCGCGGCTTCTTCGAGTGCACCGCGGTTGAAGTGCAGCACGTGCTGGAGCGTCGGGCACTGCGGCAGCGCGAGCTTCAGTTCCTCGGCCAGCCGCGCGTCGCACAGCGCGTGCGTGATCTGGGCCTTGTGCACGATGGTCGTCAGCTCGCGTGCGCGCAACAGCGGCATCGTGCCGACCGCGATCGCGCCCGCCTTGACCACGGCGAACCAGCAGGCCGCCAGCATCGGCGAGTTGGCGCCGCGCAGCAGCACGCGGTGGCCCGGCACGACGCCCAGGTCGTCGACCAGCACGCGCGCGATGCGGTTCGCCTCCCGCTGCAGGTCGGCGTAGGTCCAGCGGATCGGCGTGCCGTCGGGCGCCGTCCCGAACACGCACGGCCGGTCGCCCTGGCCCTGCGCCACCCAGCGGTCGAGCAGGGCGCCGGCGCAGTTCAGCCGCTCCGGCAGGCGCTGCAGGTCGGGCAGCCCGAACAGCAGCGTGGGCATGCGCTGCGGTGGCGGCAGGCGGTCGCGCGCGAAGGTGTCGGTGGGGCTGCTCGGCATGTCGCGTCAATCTAGCGCGCGAAGCACGGCCGCGCGATGGGACAAGCCCCGAGCGCTGCGGCCGCAGGCGCATGGTTCACGCGCCTATCATGCCCCCATGCGTGCCGCCCTCGCATCCCTGCTGGTCCTGCTCACCGCGCCGGCCGCGGCCACATCGACCACCGAGCAGCTGCACTGGCTCGCCGGTTGCTGGGCCGCCGTGGGCGGCGAGCCCGGCTCGGGCGAGCAATGGATGGCGCCGGCAGGCGGCTCGATGCTCGGCACCTCTCGCACGCTGCGCCGCGGCGCGCTGCGCGAGTTCGAGTTCCTGCACATCCGCGACACGGCGCAGGGCCTGGTGCTGGTCGCGTTGCCCAGCGGCCAGAAGGAGGCGCAGTTCGCGGCCGAGAAGGTCGAGGCCCGCGGCGTCGTCTTCCACAACCCTGGACACGACTTCCCGCAGCGCGTGATCTACGAGTCGCCCGACGCGGACACACTGGACGCGCGCATCGAAGGCCAGCGCAACGGGCAGCTGCGGGTGATCCGGTTTCCGATGAAGCGGGCGCCCTGCCCGCTCGGCGCTGCGTCCGGAGGCAAGCCTTGACGCGGCGCCTGTGGGACATCTCGCCGCCGGTGCACGCTGCGTCGCCGGTGTTTCCGGGCGACGCGCCGTACGAGCAGCGCTGGGCGGCCACGCTCGGGCCGGGATGCCCGGTCAATGTGGCCACGCTGACGCTGTCGCCGCACACCGGCGCGCACGCGGATGCGCCGCTGCACTACGACGCCGAAGGCGCCACGGCCGGCGCGCTCGACCTCGAGCCGTACCTCGGCCCCTGCCGCGTGATCCACGCCATCGGCGTCGCGCCGCTGGTGCAGTGGCAGCACCTTGCGCATGCGCTCGACGACCCCCTGCCGCCGCGCGTGCTGGTGCGCACTTACGAACGCATGCCGGTCGAGCGCTGGGACGCAGCCCTGCCGGCCTACGACCCCGACACGGTGGAACGCCTGGCCGACCGCGGCGTGCGCCTGATCGGCATCGACAGCGCCAGCATCGACCCGGCCGACAGCAAGCCGCTGCCCAGCCACCAGGTGATCCGGCGCCGCGGCCTGCGCGTGCTCGAGAACCTGGTGCTCGACGACGTGCCCGAGGGTGACTACGAGCTGATCGCGCTGCCCTTGAAGCTGATGAGTGCCGACGCGAGCCCGGTTCGCGCCGTGCTGCGGGAGTTGACATGACGACCCGGTCCGATTGCGAACGGCTCGATGCCGAGGACCCGCTGGCCGCGCTGCGAGAGCAGTTCCACCTGCCGGCGAGCAAGATCTACCTCGACGGCAATTCGCTCGGTGTGCTGCCGCGCGCCGCACCCGCGCGCGTGGCCCAGGTGGTCCAGCACGAATGGGGCGAGCACCTGATCGAAAGCTGGAACACCGCGCACTGGATCGAGTTGCCGCAGCGCGTGGGCAACAAGATCGCCCAGTTGGTCGGCGCCGGGCCCAATGAACTGGTGGTCGCCGACTCGACCTCGGTCAATCTGTTCAAGGTGCTGTCCGCTGCGCTGACGATGGCCCGTGCCGATGCGCCGCAGCGCCGCGCCATCGTCAGCGAGCGCGACAACTTCCCGACCGATCTCTACATCGCCGAGGCGCTGGCGCGCGAGCGCGGCGCCGAGCTCGTGCTGGTCGATGCGCCCGAGCAGATCGAGCCGCGCCTGGCGCGGGGCGACGTCGCAGTGCTGATGCTGACGCAGGTGAACTACCGCACCGGCCGCCTGCACGACATGGCCGCGTTGACGGCCGCCGCGCATGCCGCCGGCACGCTCGCGGTGTGGGACCTGGCACACACGGTCGGCGCGCTGCCGGTGCACCTGAAACGCGACGATGCCGACTTCGCGATCGGCTGCGGCTACAAGTACCTCAACGGCGGCCCGGGCGCGCCGGCCTTCGTCTGGGTGCATCCGCGCCACGCCGACCGCTTCTGGCAGCCGCTCGCCGGATGGATGGGCCACGCCGCGCCGTTCGCCTTCGACCCCGGCTACCGCCCGGCGCCGGGCATCGCGCGCTACCTCTGCGGCACGCCGCCCGTGATCCAGATGGCCGTGCTCGAGTGCGGGGTCGACAGCGTGCTCGCCGCCGCGCCGCTGGGCGGCATGGACGCGCTGCGCAGCAAATCGCTGGCACTGACCGAGCTCTTCATGCGCCTGGTGGCCGAACGCTGTGGTGGTCAGGGGCTGGCGCTGGTGACGCCGCACGAGGCGCCCCATCGCGGCAGCCAGGTCTCCTATGCGCGCGCCGAAGGAGGCTATGCGATCGTGCAGGCGCTGATCGCACGCGGCGTGGTCGGCGACTTCAGGGCGCCCGACATCCTGCGCTTCGGCTTCACGCCGCTGTACCTGCGCTTCGAGGACGCCTGGCACGCGGTGGAACACCTGCGCCAGGTGCTCGAAGCGCGCGAGTGGGAGCGCCCCGAATTCCAGCGACAGCAAGCGGTGACCTGAATGCCCGACACCAAGCCCGAGGACATCGTCCACGCCGAGAAGCCGCAGCTGGATTTCAGCCGCGACATGAGCTATGGCGACTACCTGCAGCTCGACGCGATCCTGCAGGCGCAGAAGCCGCTGTCGCCCGACCACAACGAGATGCTGTTCATCGTGCAGCACCAGACCAGCGAGCTGTGGATGAAGCTGATGCTGCACGAGCTCGAGGCCGCGATCGCACGCGTGGCGCGCGACGAGCTCGGCGCCGCGTTCAAGATGCTGGCGCGGGTGTCGCGCATCATGGAGCAGCTGGTGCACGCCTGGGACGTGCTGGCCACCATGACGCCTCCGGAGTACAGCGCGATCCGCCCCTACCTCGCCACCTCCAGCGGCTTCCAGAGCTGGCAGTACCGCTGCATCGAATTCCGCCTGGGCAACAAGAACGC
>DATLIE010000226.1:0-10871 GCA_035539635.1 Burkholderiaceae bacterium | reverse complement strand
ACGAATTCGCGGCATTCAGGTGCACGTCCTGGCGCGCGCGCTTGCGGCCCGAGGCGATGCGAACAGTCTTCTTCTTGGCTTTGGACGAGGTGGCCATGCTGGATCAGGTCGGTCTTTGCAAAGACGGCGATTCTAGCATGGGGTCGATTTCCGGCGCCATCCGCGCGTGGGGACGTTAGTAGGCGCTTTCTATAATCGCGCCGCTCCGACACCCGCATGAACCTCCTCAAGGCCGCCTCCACCGTCTCTTTGCTGACCCTGGCCTCCCGGGTGACCGGTCTGATCCGCGAGCAGCTGATCGCGGCGACCTTCGGCGCCAGTGCGGCGACCGACGCCTTCAACGTCGCTTTCCGGATCCCGAACCTGCTGCGGCGCCTCTTCGCCGAGGGTGCGTTCTCGCAGGCCTTCGTGCCGATCCTTGCGGCAAGCCGCGAACAGGACGGCGACGAGGCCACGCACCGCCTTGTCGACGCGGTGGCCACGGTCCTGGCCTGGGCGCTGCTCGTGACCTGCGTGGCCGGGGTGGTCGCCGCGCCGATCCTGGTGTGGCTGATCGCCTCGGGCCTGGCGCAGTTCGACAGCGCGGTGACGATGACGCGCTTCATGTTCCCCTACATCGGCTGCATGTCGCTGGTGGCCCTCGGCGCGGGTGTGCTGAACACCTGGAAGCGGTTTGCAGTGCCGGCCGCGACGCCGGTGCTGCTGAACCTGTCGGTGATCGCCGCCGCCTGGTGGGGCGTGCCGTGGTTCAAGACGATGGGCTGGCCGCCGATCTACGGCCTGGCCGTGGGCGTGATGGTGGGCGGCGTGCTGCAACTGGCCATCCAGGTGCCTGCGCTGGCGCGCGTGGGGCTGCTGCCTCGCATCGGCCTGCTGCCCTCGTCGCTGGCCGCGGCCTGGCACCACCCGGGTGTGCACCGGATCCTGAAGCAGATGGCGCCGGCGCTGCTCGGGGTGTCGGTGGCGCAGATCTCGTTGCTGATCAACACCCAGATCGCCTCGCACGTGGGTACCGGGGCGGTGTCCTGGCTGACCTACGCCGACCGGCTGATGGAGTTCCCCACCGCGCTGCTGGGCGTGGCCTTGGGCGTGGTGTTGCTGCCTCAGCTGTCGGCGGCGCAGGCGCGCGATGACGGTGCGGACTACAGCGGCCTGCTGGACTGGGGTCTGCGCCTGGTGGTGCTGCTGGCGCTGCCATGCGCGGTGGCGCTGATCGTGTTCCCGCACGCCCTGGTGGCGGTGCTGTACCACTATGGCGCGTTCTCGGCGCGCGACGTGTCGCAAACGGTCACGGCGCTGATGGGTTACGGCGCCGGGTTGATGGGCCTCGTGGCCGTCAAGGTGCTGGCCCCCGGCTTCTACGCGCGCCAGGACATCCGCACGCCGGTCAGGATCGCGATCGTGGTCCTGATCGCCACGCAGGCGATGAACCTCGTCTTCGTGCCCTGGTTCGGTCACGCCGGCCTGGCCCTGTCGATCGGCCTGGGGGCGATCGTCAACGCCACCTGGCTGCTGACCCGCTTGCGACAGCGCGGCCTCTATCGCCCGGCGCCGGGCTGGGGCGGCTTCCTCGCGCGCGTGGGGCTGGCGTGCGTCATCCTCGGAGGCCTGCTGGCCTGGGCGGCGCAGGGCATCGACTGGATCGGTCTGGGCAGCGGCCAGAACCTGCTGCGTGCCGGCCTCGTGGCCGCGGTGCTGGCGGGCGTGGGGGTCGTGTACTTCGCGGTGCTGGCCGCCTGCGGCCTGCGGCCGGCGCAGTTCATGCGCCGGGGCTGACCTACACTGGCTTGTCCCATGAATCAGCTCCTGTTCGACACCCCCACGCCGCTGCAGTATTTCGCAGCGCTGGTCGCCGACGATGGGCAGATTTCGCAGCTCGAAGCTGCCGTCGCGATCGGGCAGGACGCCGACCCGGGCCTGGACGTGCAGGGCGTGCTGGCCGAGATCGACGCCCTGGCCGCGCGCCTGAAGAAGCGCATTGCAGCCGACGCCGCGCCGCTGCAGCGCCTGCGCTACCTGAACCGCTACTTCTTTCAGGAGCTCGGCTTCGCCGGCAACGTCAACGATTACTACGACCCCGCCAACAGCTACCTGCACCGCGTGCTGGCGACGCGGCGCGGCATCCCGATCACGCTGGCGCTGATCTATATCGAGATCGCACAGCAGATCGGCCTCGAAGCCCGCGGCGTGTCCTTTCCCGGGCACTTCCTGATCAAGCTGAAGATGTCGCAGGGCGAGGTGGTGATTGACCCGTTCAACGGCCGCTCGCTGTCGCGTGACGACCTCGACGAGCGCATCGCACCGTACCGTCGCCGGCACGGCCTGCTGGAGGATGCGGAGTTGCCGCTGGGGCTCTTCCTGCAGACCGCGACCGCACGCGCCGTGCTGGCGCGCATGCTGCGCAACCTCAAGGAGATCCACCGCGGCGCCGAGGACTGGTCGCACCTGCTGGCCGTGATGCAACGCCTGGTCGTGCTGCTGCCCGACGACTGGGAGGAGCGGCGCGACCGCGGTCTGGTGCGCGCCGAACTCGGAGACGCCCCCGGCGCGCTGGAGGATCTGCGCGTCTATCTGTCGGAACAGCCGGGCGCCGAGGACGCGCGCGCGATCGCTGCGCGCGTCGACGAACTGAGCGCCGCCGGGCGGCCGCCACTGCATTGATGCCGCTCGCAACCGCCCAACGCCGCAGTCTCGTGTGGTGTGCCGTCGCGGTGGGCGCGGCGTTGCTGCTGTGGCTGCTCGCACCGGTGCTGACGCCCTTCATCGTCGCCGCCGTGCTGGCCTACGCGTTGCACCCCCTGGTGGAGATGCTCGCCGCGCGACGCTGGCCGCGCCTGGCGGCGGTGGTCCTGGTCGAGGTGGTCGCCATCGTGGCGCTGCTCGCGCTGGTGCTGCTGCTGGTGCCGGTCATCGTGAAGGAGTTGCCGCTGCTGCGCGAGCAGATTCCCCTGCTGGCCGACCGCCTCAACCAGTCGCTGTCGCCGTGGCTGGCGCAGTACGGCATCCACGTCTCGCTCGACAGCGCGAGCATCAAGGCTTTCGTGCTGAAGGCGCTCGACGCCAACTTCGAGGACTGGATGGCCACCGCGCTCAGCTCGGTGCGCATCGGGGGCAGCATGCTGCTGGCCCTCGTCGGCAATGCCGTGCTGATGCCGGTGGTGCTCTTCTATCTGCTGATCGACTGGCCGCGTCTGGTCGAGCGCGTGCAGGCCCTGATTCCGCCGCGGGCCCGCGGCAACGTGCTCGGTTTCCTCGATGAGTGCGATGGCCTGCTGGGTCAGTATCTGCGCGGCCAGTTGATGGTGATGGCCGTGCTTGCCGTGTACTACAGCGTCGCACTGGCGATCGCCGGCTTCGACCTGGCGCTGCCGGTGGGCGTGTTCACGGGCCTGGCGATCTTCATTCCCTACCTCGGCTTCGGCCTCGGCCTGGCGCTTGCGCTGCTGGCCGGCGTGTTGCTGTTCGGCAGCTGGTACGGCGTGGCGGTCGTGGCCGTGGTGTATGGCGTCGGTCAGGTCGCCGAAACCCTGGTGCTGACGCCGCGCCTGGTCGGCGAGCGCATTGGCCTGAACCCGCTGGCGGTCATCTTTGCCTTGCTGGCGTTCGGCCACCTGTTCGGTTTCGTCGGTGTGCTGATCGCGCTGCCGGTCAGCGCGCTGCTGCTGGTGGGGCTGCGGCGGGCCCAGGCGGCCTACCTGGCGAGCCGGCTGTACCAGGGTTGAAGGCGGCCGTGCGACAGATTCCGTTGGCCATCGGCCCCGCGCCGCTGGCGACCTTCGACTCCTTCGTGCCGGGTTCGCACGCGGGCAACGCTGCGGCGCAGGCCCACCTGCGTGGCCTGGTGGCGCAGGCGGGCACGCCGGTCTACCTGTGGGGGCCGAGCGGCAGCGGCAAGACCCACCTGCTGCGCGCACTGACCGGCGCGATGCAGGCACACGGTGCGCGTGCAGGCTGGTTCGACGCGGTGTCGCCCGTGCCCTGGACTTTCGACCCGGCGTGGTCTCTGGTGGTGCTCGACGCTTGCGAGGGTCTGGACGCCGCGCGGCAGCAGGCCGCCTTCGCCCTCATCGTCGATGCGCTGTCCCACGGTGCGCAGGTGGCCGCCGCCGCCAGCGTGCCGCCAGTGGACCTGCCGCTGCGCGACGACCTGCGCACGCGCCTGGCGTGGGGCCATGTGTTCGCGCTCGAGCCGTTGGCGGAGGGCGATGCGCGGTCCGTGTTGCGCCGCGAGGCCGACCGGCGCGGCATCTTCCTCTCCGACGAGGTCATGGCCTATCTTCTGACGCGCTTCTCGCGAGACCTGAAGCACCTGATGGCGCTGCTGGACCGGCTCGACGAATTCGCCCTGGCCGAACACCGCGCCATCACCGTGCCCTTGCTCAAGCGCATGTTCGAGGAAGAGGGCGCCGAGCTGTGAACCTGACGCTGTTCGACCTCGATGGCACGCTCATCGCCACCGACTCGGACCATGCCTTCGGCGAGTTCCTCGTCGAGCGCGGATGGGCCGATCGCGAGGGGTTTCGCCGGCGCAACGATGCCTTCTACGCCGATTACCTCGCCGGAAAGCTGGACCAGGCGGCCTACATCGACTTCGCCACCGCGCCCTGGCGCCAGCGCGACACCGAGGAAGCGCTCGCCCTGCGCGAGGCCTTTGTGCATGCGCGTGTCCTGCCCGTGCTGCACGAGCCCGCGCGCGCGCTGGTGCGTCGTCACCAGGCGGCCGGCGACCGGGTGGCGATCGTGACCGCCACCAACGAGTTCATCACCCGGCCGATCGCCGACCTGTTCGGGGTGACCGACCTGATCGCGCTCGAACTCGAGCGCGACGCGGACGGACGGGTCACCGGCCGCATCCGCGGCGTGCCCTCGTTCCGCGAGGGGAAGATCGCTCGGGTCGAGCAGTGGCTGGCCAGCCAGGGGCTGAATGCGTCGGCCTTCGAGCGCACCACGGTGTACAGCGACTCCGTCAACGACCTGCCGCTGCTGGAGTGGTGCACGCACCCGGTGGCCACCAACCCCGGCCCCAGCCTGGCAACCGTTGCCCAGGAGCGCGGCTGGCCGATACTGCGCCTGTTCGAGGCCATTCCATGATCCGAAAATTCATCGACAAGCTGCTGGGCAAACCGGCGGCCAAGACCAAGACGGGCGCCATCCCGCAGGGCAAGCGGGTCGAGATCCCCGCCGCCGAACACGGCATCGACCCCGAACTCGTCGACGAGCGGGCGGTGCGCGTGGTGCGCACGCTGCAGGAAGCCGGGCATGCGGCCTACATCGTCGGTGGCGCGGTGCGCGACCTGCTGGTCGGGCGTCGCCCGAAGGACTTCGATGTCGCCACCGACGCCACGCCCGAGCAGGTGAAGGCGCTCTTCCGGCGCGCCTTCATCATCGGCCGGCGCTTTCGCATCGTGCACGTGGTCTACGGCCGCGGGCGCGACCACGAGGTGGTCGAGGTGTCGACCTTCCGCGCCTACCTGGACGCCGAGCAGGCCGACCAGGTCGCCGGCAACGAGAAGACCAGCAAGAGCGACCTCGCCGGGAAGAGCCACGTCGTCGACGCCAGCGGCCGCGTGCTGCGCGACAACGTCTGGGGGCCGCAGATCGAGGACGCCGCACGGCGCGACTTCACGGTCAATGCGATGTACTACGACCCGGTCACGCAGGTCGTCGTCGACTACCACCACGGCCTGCGCGACCTGAAGAAGAAGACGCTGCGCATGATCGGCGACCCCGCGACGCGCTTCCGCGAGGACCCGGTGCGGCTGATCCGCGTGCTGCGTTTCGCGGCCAAGCTCGGCTTCGACATCGAGCCGGCCACCCGCGCGCCGATGGCCGAGACCGCGGCGTTGCTGGCCAACGTGCCCGTCTCGCGCTTGTTCGACGAGATGATCAAGCTGCTGCAGACCGGCCACGCGCTCGCCAGCGTGGCCGAGTTGCGCAAGCAGGGCCTGACGCAGCTGTTCCCGCTGCTCGCACCGCTGATGGGCAACGGCATCAAGCACAAGAACCAGCAGGTGCAGTTCGTCGAGGCGGCGCTGGCCGACACCGACGCGCGCGTGGCCGATGGCCGCAGCGTGGCGCCGAGCTTCATGCTCGCCTGCCTGATGTGGCATGAGGTACGCGAGCGCTGGCAGGCAGCGCGTGCCGCCGGCGAACACCCGGTGCCGGCGCTGCAGCAGTCGATCGACGCGGTGTTCGACGCGCGCATCGGTGACATCTCGGGCCGTGGCAAGCTGGGCGCCGACATGCGCGAGATCTGGCTCATGCAACCGCGCTTCGAGCGCAGGGGCGGCAGCGCGCCGTATTCGATGGTCGAGCAGCCGCGCTACCGCGCCGCGTACGACTTCCTGCGCCTTCGCGCCGACTGCGGCGAAATCGACGCCGAACTGGCCGACTGGTGGGAGGACTTCGCGCTCGGCACGCTCGAGGAGCGCGAAGCCCTGGTGGCCGCCGTGCGCGAGTCGCAGCGTGGCCAGCCGCGCCGCGCGACGGCGGGCGACCGCGCTGCGGCATCCGAATCCGACGCGGCGCCGCCCGCCGACGGCGCTGTGGCCCCGGCGAAGCGTCGCCGCCGTCGTCGCCGCAAGCCGACCGGCGGTTCCGGCGATGCGCCGGCACCCGAGGCTGCGGCGTGAGCATGCTGGCCGGCGAGCGAGTGTTCGTCGGCCTGGGCGCCAACCTGGGTGATGCGCAGGCGACGCTGCACGCGGCGTTCGATGCGCTCGACGCCTTGCCTGGCACGCGCTGTGTCGCGCGCTCGTCGCTGTACCGCAGCGCGCCCGTGGATGCGGGCGGACCGGACTTCGTCAACGCCGTGGCCGAGCTGCGCACGAAGATGCAGCCGCCGGTGCTGCTGCAGGCGCTGCAAGCGATCGAGGCCCGCTTCGGTCGCGAACGGCCCTATCACCACGCCCCCCGCACGCTCGACCTCGACCTGCTGCTGTATGGGCAGCGCCGCATCGCGACCCCGCAACTCACGGTGCCGCATCCACGCATGCACGAGCGCGCCTTCGTGCTCGTGCCCCTGGCTGAACTGGCGCCGGAGCTGGCGCCCGCACCGCCGTCGGGACAGCGGGTCGAAAGACTCGCCGCTTACACTGCGCCCAAGACAAACGCATGACGGTCGCGTGACGGCCTTCCCCGGGGGACATCGATGCTGTTCGGCAAGCTGCTGCCGCGCGAGGGCAACTTCTTCGAGCTGTTCAACCAGCACGGCACGCAGATCGCCGAGGGCTCGCGCGCCTTCGTGGCGATGATCCAGAACTACGCCGACCCGGTGCTGCGACAGAAGTACGCCGAGGCGGTGGACCACGCGGAGCACCAGGCCGACAAGGTGACGGCCGAGGTCAACCGCCTGCTGCACAAGACCTTCATCACGCCGATCGACCGCGAACAGATCCACGGCCTGATCAACACCATGGACGACGTGCTCGACCTGCTGCAGGACTCGAGCGAGACCATGTCGCTGTACGACGTGCGCCAGGTCACCGAAGAGGTGCTGCGGCTGGCCGAACTCGCCGCCAAGTGCTGCGACCGTGTAGCGCATGTGGTGACGCTGCTGCCGAAGATCGGCAAGGCCGATGTCATCGAAGCCGCGCTCAAGACCTGCGAGGAGATCGACCAGCTCGAGTCCGATGCCGACCGCGTGATGCGCGCGGCGATGAGCCGTCTGTTCCGCGAGCAGGCCGATGTGCGCGAGCTGATCAAGCTGAAGACGATCTACGAGCAGCTCGAGGCCATCACGGACCGCTGCGAGGACGTGGCGAACCTGATCGAGGGCGTGGTCCTCGAGAACTCCTGACCCCTTCCTGGACATGACCACGGTCCAGGTCGCGTTCTGGGTGATCGCCCTGCTGGTGCTGCTGGCGATCGCCTTCGACTTCATGAACGGCTTCCACGACGCGGCGAACTCGATCGCCACCGTCGTCAGCACCGGGGTGCTCAAGCCGCAGCAGGCGGTGCTGTTCGCGGCCTTCTTCAACGTGGTCGCGATCTTCGTCTTCCAGCTCAAGGTGGCAGCCACCGTCGGCAAGGGCATCGTCGAGCCCGGCGTCGTGGACCACTACGTGGTGTTCGGTGCGCTGGTCGGCGCGATCGCGTGGAACGTGATCACCTGGTGGTACGGCATCCCCTCGTCGAGCTCGCACGCGCTGATCGGCGGCATCGTCGGTGCCACGATGACCAAGGTCGGCGCGGGTGGCCTTATCGGCGCGGGCATCTGGAAGACCGTCGCATTCATCCTGGTCTCGCCGCTGCTGGGCTTCCTGTTCGGCTCGCTGCTGATGGTGCTGGTGGCCTGGATCTGTCGCGGCGTGCGCCCGCAGAAGGTGGACGGCGCGTTCCGGCGGCTGCAGCTCGTGTCGGCCGGCCTGTACAGCCTGGGCCACGGCGGCAACGACGCGCAGAAGACGATCGGCATCATCTGGCTGCTGCTGATCGCCACCGGTTATGCGAACGCTGCCGAGAAGATGCCGCCGGCCTGGGTGATCTGGAGCTGCTACATCGCGATCGGGCTGGGCACCATGTTCGGCGGCTGGCGCATCGTCAAGACCATGGGCCAGCGCATCACCAAGCTCAAACCGGTGGGAGGCTTCTGTGCCGAGACGGGCGGGGCGATCACGCTGTTCCTCGCCACCGGCTTGGGCATCCCGGTGTCGACCACGCATACGATCACGGGTGCGATCGTCGGTGTCGGTTCCACGCGCAGCGCGTCGGCGGTGCGCTGGGGCGTGGCGGGCACGATCGTCTGGGCCTGGATCTTCACGATCCCGGCGTCCGCCCTGATCGCCGCGCTCGGCTACGGGCTGGCACACCTGGTCTTCTAGGCAGTTGGGCAGCTAGGCGCTGATCCTGCGCGCCTCTTCGACCTGCCACTCGAAGTAGCGCTGGCCGCCGAACGCGATGGTGGCCATCAACGCGGTGGCCCCGATCATCAACGCCGCAATCACCCCGAGCACCGGCCCCCAGCCGGTGGCATGGCCGGGGGTGCCCGCGTTGTGCCGGGCATCCCAGCGCTCGTCCGGCGTCAGGCCGTAGAGGATCGCGAACAGGCAGGCCTGCGCGATCATCAGCCCCAACAGCGGCAGCAGCAGCCAGGACAACGGGTCGTCCTGACCCAGCGCCTGCACGGCATCCAGCGCGTGCAGGCCCGCCATCGTGGGCCATGGGTGCAGCCAGGCCCAGAGGTCGCGGCGGCCATGCAGGTAGAAGCGATGGGCGCCGAAGGCACCTGCCAGCAGCGCTAGCCAGGTCGCCAGCGTCTTGGAGCGGGGGTGCGGCACTAGGCGTCCCGGGGTTCGGTGGCCGAACCTTCGCCCAGGCTCTTCTGCATCAGCACCACGTCGAGCCAGCGCCCGAACTTCCAGCCGGCCGCCTTGAACACGCCCACGTCCTCGAAGCCGCAGGCGCGGTGCACCCCGACCGAACCGGCGTTGGCCGAATCGCCGATCACCGCCAGCATCTGGCGCGCGCCGCGCGCCTCGCATTGCGCCAGCAGCTCGGCCAGCAGCAGCCGGCCGACGCCCTGGCCGCGCGCGGCCTCGTCGAGGTAGATCGAGTCCTCCAGGCAGAAGCGGTAGGCGCGGCGCGGGCGGAAGTGGTTGGCATAGGCGTAGCCGAGCACGGCGCCGTCTCGCTCGGCCACCAGCCAGGGCAGGCCCTTGCCGAGCACGTCGGCGCGACGCTGGGCCATGGCCGCCTCGTCGGGCACCTCGAGCTCGAAGGTGCCCGTGCCATGCTGGACGGCATGGCCGTAGATGCGGGTGATGGCCGGCAAATCAGCCTCGGCACTGGGCCGGATCAGGAGGGAATGGGTCATGTCGCGCGGAAGTTTATAATCCGCCGCTTTCGGTGCTGGCCGGTCAGGTGACCGGCGTATCTACGGTGCCGACCCCTGTCGTGCTGTCCGCGTGTGTCTCCGCCGGGCTGTCGCGATAACGAGATTCGAGGAATACCTCAACATGGTCGTGATCCGTCTGGCCCGTGGCGGCGCCAAGAAGCGCCCGTTCTACAACATCGTCGTTGCCGACTCGCGTGAGCGCCGCGACGGCCGCTTCATCGAGCGCGTGGGCTTCTACAACCCGATGGCCGCCGGCGGCGAGCAGCCGCTGCGCGTCGCCACCGACCGCATCGCCCACTGGAAGGGTGTCGGCGCCCAGCTGTCGCCCACCGTGGCGCGCCTGGTCGAGCAGGCCTCGAAGGCCGCCGCCTAAGCCGCTCGCGGCAGTCATGCCGCCGACCAGCATTTCTGTCGACCCTGCAGCCGACTTCCCCGCCGACGCGGTCGAGGTCGGCCGGGTCGTGGGCGCCTGGGGCGTCAAGGGCTGGTTCAAGGTCCAGGCCTTCGCCGAAGACCCGCAGGCGCTGTTCTCGTCCAAGCGCTGGTACCTGCGCGCGCCCGATGGCCCTGGCGTCCCGCCGCCGCCGCTGCTGCGCGTGACGCAGTCGCGCGAGCACGGCGGCCTGGTCGTCGCCAGCGCGCAGGAGGTGCCCGACCGAGGCGCGGCCGAAGCGCTGCGAGGCGCGCGCGTGTTCGTCGGGCGCGCGAGCTTCCCCACCGCAGCGGCCGACGAGTACTACTGGGTCGACCTGATCGGCTGCGAGGTCGTCAACCGCGACGGCGTCCCGCTCGGTAGCGTTGCCGACCTCATCGACACCGGCGCGCACAGCGTGCTGCGGGTGGTCCAGACCGACGTCGAGCGACTGATTCCCTTCGTCGCGGCCTATATAGATACGGTCGACCTGCCGGCCCGGCGCATCACCGTGGACTGGGGCCCGGACTACTGATGCGCTGGGACGTCATCACCCTGTTCCCCGAGCTGTTCGGGCCGTTCCTGACCCAGGGCGTGACCCGGCGTGCCTTCGAGACGAAGCAG
>DATLIE010000225.1:0-2315 GCA_035539635.1 Burkholderiaceae bacterium | reverse complement strand
TCCCGCGCTGCGACGGTTCGCCCGGTCGATCGCGCCGCGCTCGAACGCTGGCTGCGCCGCCTGGCGCCGCGCACCGACGCACCGTGGTTGCACGGCGAAGTGGCGCGTCGCATGGCCGAGCGTCTGGCGTTGGTGAAGTTGCGGCCCGAGGTCGTGATCGACTGGTGGTCGCGCGCAGGTGCCAGCGCGGCGATCCTGCGCCGCGCGTACCCGAAGGCGCGCGTGCTGGCCGTCGAGCCGGACGCACTGCGCACCGCGCCGGCTGCCCCCGCGCCCTGGTGGTCGGCGCGCCGCTGGCGTGCCGCCGCGCCCGCGCTCGATGCGGCCGCCCTGCCGGAGGGGGGAGCACAACTCGTGTGGGCCAACATGATGCTGCACGCGGTGGCCGACCCGGCGGCGCAGATGGCGGCCTGGCGCCGCGCGCTGGTGGTCGACGGCTTCCTGATGTTCTCCACCCTCGGGCCCGACACCCTGAAGACGCTGCGCGAGATCTACCGCGACGCCGGCTGGGGACCGCCGCACGCGCCCTTCGTCGACATGCACGACCTGGGCGACATGCTGGTGGGGGCGGGCTTTGCCGAACCGGTGATGGACCAGGCGCAGTTGACGCTGACCTGGGCCACGCCGGCGGCCCTGCTCGACGAACTGCGCCTGCTCGGCAGCAACGCCGATCCGGCACGCGCGGCCGGCCTGCGCACGCCGCGCTGGCGCGCCCGCCTCGAGGCGGCGCTGGCCGCGCGGGCCGACCGCGAGGGCCGCATCGCGCTCGAGTTCGAGCTCGTCTTCGGCCATGCCTTCAACCCGCGCCCGCGGCTGCGCGTGCAGGGTGAGACCCGCGTCGGCGTCGACGAGCTGCAACGCATGGCGCGCGCGGGTCGGCGCGGCCGTGACGACGAAGGGCTCGGCTAGAATCCGCGGCTGCCCTGCACGCCATACCGTGCCCTAACGACCTTCGCGCCGCAACGCATGTCCGCCGCCTTTGCCACCGTTTCCTGGCCTCGCGATCCCGCGGCCTTTGGCGGGGTGCCGGGAACATGGCGGTTCGCGCAGGTGGTCGAGGCTGGCGGCGGGCCGCGGCTCGAGTGGCGGCTGGCCCGCAACTGCTCGCTGCGGCCGGCCCAGTTGTTCGGCGCCTACCTGACGCTGTGCGCGCTGTCGCTGACCATTGCGCTGGGCTTTACCTGGCACGGGGCCTCGCCGGTGCTGGCCTTCGCGGGCATCGAACTTCTGCTGGTGGGGGCCGCGCTGCTGGTGTATGCGCGCCACGCCACCGACCACGAACAGATCACGCTGGACGGCGGCTCGCTGGCCGTGCTGCACCAGCGCGGCCACCAGACCGAACGCAACGAGTTCCGCGCCGCCTGGGTGCGCGTGGAGCCGTTGTCGAGCGACCGCTCGCTGATCGAACTCACGGGCGACGGCCAGACCTCGCGCGTCGGCCGCTACCTGCGACCCGAATTGCGCCAGCCGCTGGCACAGGAACTGCGGCGCGCCCTGCGCGGCGCGCAGCCGCGGCCCGCCCCCCAGCCGACCGTTTCCATCGAAGAACCCGAAGCAAAGTGACCACGATGACCCGCCTGACGACGCTCCGGACCTCCTGGCATCGCGCCGCCCGCACTGCCGCCGCCCTGGGCGCGGCCTGCCTCGCCGCTCCGGCGCTGGCCGTGAACAACCTGCCGGGCGGCCCGGCGGTCAACCAGATCGACCTGCATCCGCCGGTGACCCGGATCGCGGCCGAAGTGCAGTGGCTGCACAACTACATCATGATCATCTGCGTGGTGATCTTCATCGGCGTGTTCGGGGTCATGTTCTATTCGATCCTGAAGCACCGCAAGAGCAAGGGCGCCAGGCCGGCCAACTTCCACGAGAGCGTGGCCGTCGAGATCGCGTGGACCGTGGTGCCGTTCTTCATCGTGATCGGCATGGCGTTGCCGGCCACCAAGGCCGTGGTCGCGATGAAGGACACCACCAACGCCGACATCACGATCAAGGCCACCGGCTACCAGTGGAAGTGGGGCTACGACTACCTCAAGGGCGAGGGCGAAGGCATCGGCTTCCTGGCCACGCTCGACACCTCGCACCGCCTGATGAGCGACTCTGGCCAGCCGCCGGCCACCGACGACTTCCTGCTCAAGGTCGACAACCCGCTGGTGGTGCCGGTCGACAAGAAGATCCGCATCATCACCACCGCCAACGACGTGATCCACGCCTGGATGGTGCCGGCCTTCGGCGTCAAGCAGGATGCGATCCCCGGCTTCGTGCGCGACACCTGGTTCCGCGCCGAGAAGACGGGCGACTTCTACGGCCAGTGCGCC
>DATLIE010000224.1:0-7811 GCA_035539635.1 Burkholderiaceae bacterium | reverse complement strand
ACGCGACCGGCGCGCCGTAAAGGGCCACCTTTTGCCCCGGCGTCAAGGTGTGCGCGCCGGCGCTGACCACGGTCTGCCCCGCGGCGAGCCCGCCGCCGACGAGCACCATGTTGCCTTCGGCCCCCGCCACCATGATCGGCTGCGCGCGCACGGTCATCGTCGCCTTGTCGAGCAGCCACACGTTCGAGCGCCCCTGCTGTTCGAACACCGCGGCCAGCGGCAGGCGGAAGCTGCCGGCCACCGGCGGCACGGCCATGCTGACCGTGGCCGTCTGGCCCAGACGCACCGGCACCCGGCCGACGTCGGCCTTGACCGTGAAGGTGCGCGTCACCGCGTCGGCCGCGGCGGCCACCTCGCGCACCGTGGCCGGTACGCTGGCGTCGCTGCCCCACAGCTTCACCTGCAGCGCGCCCGCCTTGCCGAGCAAGGCGCGCATTGACGTCGCGTGCTGCTCGGGCACGGCGAACACCACGTCACGCGGCCCGTCGTGTGCCAGCCGCAGCACCGCCGCTCCGGCCGCCAGCACGGCGCCGGGCTCGGCCTCGACCGCGGTCACGATGCCAGGCACGGCCGCCACCAGGTTGCCGTAGCCTGCCTGGTTGCTCTGCACGCCGGCTTGGGCCTGGGCCTGCTCCCATTGCGCCTGCGCCGCCTTGAATGCGCTCTCGCGCCGTTCGAGATCCGCCTCGCTGATGAAGCCCTGCGCACGCAGGTCCTTGAAGCGCTTGAAGTCTGCCGCCGCCTGGTCGGCATTGACGCGGGCGGCCTGCAGGGCCGACCGTGCGGCATCCTGGCCAAGGCGCAGGTCCTGCGGGTCCAGGCTCGCCAGCACCTGGCCTGGCTTGACCGCATCCCCCACGTCGACCGTGCGGCGCACCATCAGGCCGGGCACACGAAACGACAGGCGTGACTCGGTGCGCGCACGCACGTCTGCGGCGTAGTCGATGCTCCAGCCACCGGCCTGGGCCCCCACGGTCAGCGTGCGCACCGCGCGCACCGGCTCGGGTGGCGGCGCAGGGCGCGAGCAGGCGACCAGGAAGGCCAGGGGCAGAAGCCAGAGGAGGCGTCGGGAGCGCATGGGAGGGAACCTTTCGGCACACGGGCCAATGCCCGGAGTGTGAGTTACTGACTGACTGGTCAGTAATATAGGGTCCCGGCTCCAACCCTGTCAATCGCGGCGCGATGACTCGTCGCGGTGGCATGGACAATCGCGCCGTGGGTGTCGATCACTACGAGAACTTTCCGGTGGCGTCATGGCTGTGCCCGCCAACGCTGCGTCCGGCGGTGGCGGCGATCTACCGTTTCGCCCGCACCGCGGACGACATGGCCGACGAAGGCGACGCCCCCGCCGACGCGCGTCGGGCCCGCCTCGACGACTACGAACGCGCCTTGCACGCCGCCGCGCGAGGCCAGCCGGAGGCTGCCTGGCCCGGCGTCTTTGTGCCGCTCGCGCGGGCGATCACCCAGCACGCACTCCCGCTGCCCCTGCTGACCGACCTGCTGTCCGCCTTCCGGCAGGACACCGGCAACCCGCTCTATCCCGACCGCGCGGCCCTGCTCGACTACTGTGCACGCTCGGCCAACCCGGTGGGCCGCTTGCTGCTGCACCTGGCCGACGTGCACGACACCGACGCCCTGCGCCAGTCCGACGCGATCTGCACCGCGCTGCAACTGATCAACTTCTGGCAGGACCTGTCGGTCGACCTGCCGCGGGGCCGCTGCTACGTGCCGCGCTCGGACGCGCTGCGCCATGGCCTGGACCTGCCGCTGTCCGGCCCCGACCGCGCCGCCACGCGTACGCTGGTCGGCGAGCTCGTGGCCTGGGCCCGCACGACGATGCGCTCGGGCGCGCCTCTCGTGCACCGCCTGCCGGGCCGTTTCGGCTGGGAGCTGCGACTGGTCGTGCAGGGCGGTCTGCGCGTGCTCGACAAGATCGAGGCGCGTGGCTTCGACGTGCTCGCGCACCGGGTGCGCATCGATCCAGTCGACGCGCCGCTGTTGCTGTGGCGTGCCCTGTGGATGCGGCGCACCGACGCGCCGCCGCGGCTGGTGGACGGCACCGCGCGATGACCCCGGCCGAGTACGTCGAGGACAGGGCCGCCAAGAGCGGCTCGTCGTTCTATTACGCGTTTCGCTTCCTCGCGCCGGAGCCGCGCGCGGCCATCACTGCCTTCTACGCCTTCTGCCGCGAAGTGGACGACGTGGTCGACGAAGTGCACGACCCTGGCGTCGCGGCCACCAAGCTTGCGTGGTGGCGCACGGAAGTCGCACGGGCCTTTGCGGGGTCGCCGACCCACCCGGTGACGAAGGCGCTGATGCCCCACGCGTCACGCCACCGCATCGAGGCTCGGCACCTGCTGGCCGTGATCGAAGGCTGCGAGATGGACCTGCAGCAGAACCGCTATCTGGACTTCGCGGCGCTGCAGCGCTACTGCCACCTGGTGGCCGGCGTGGTGGGCGAGGTCGCGGCCAACATCTTCGGCCGCAGCGACGAGCACACCGAGGCCTACGCACACCGGCTGGGGCTGGCGATGCAGCTCACCAACATCATCCGCGACGTCGGCGACGACGCACGGCGCGGCCGCATCTACCTGCCGATCGACGAGTTGCAGCGCTTCGACGTCAAGGCCCACGAACTGCTGCAGCGTCAGGCACCGTGGGGCTACAGCGAGCGTTTCACGGCGCTGATGAAGTTCCAGGCCGAGCGCGCCCACCGAACCTACGAAGAGGCCTTCGCACTGCTGCCGGACGTCGATCGGCGCGCTCAGCGACCGGGCCTGGCGATGGCGCAGATCTACCGCACGCTGTTGCGCGAGATCGAGGCCGATGGCTTCCAGGTGCTGCACCAGCGCGTGTCGCTGACGCCCTTGCGCAAGGTGTGGATCGCGATGCGCACCCACTGGCGCGAGCGTTGAGCAGGCCGACGCGTCCCACGCTGGCGGTGGTGGGCGGCGGCTGGGCCGGACTGGCCGCCGCCGTGCGTGCCACCGAAGCCGGCCATGCGGTCACGCTGTACGAGATGGCGGCACGCCCCGGTGGCCGCGCACGCGAGGTGCTGCACGACGGCGTGCCGCTGGACAACGGCCAGCACGTCCTGATCGGCGCCTACCGCGAGACGCTGGCGTTGATGCGCACCGTCGGTGCCGACCCCGATGCCCTGCTCGAGCGCCGGCCGCTCACGCTGGTCGACCCTGCCGGGCGCGGATTGCGCCTGCCGCCAGGCCCCGCGATCCCCGCCTTCGTGCGCGGCGTGCTCGCCGCCCGGCACTGGCCCTGGCGTTCGCGCCTCGCCCTGCTACGCGCCGCCCTGCGCTGGCGCCGGCAGGGCTTTCGCGCAGCGCCGCAGGCCACCGTGGCCGACCTGACCGGCTCGCTGCCGCGCGACGTGCAGGCCGGCCTGATCGAGCCGCTGTGCGTGGCGGCGCTCAACACCCCCGCCGCGCAGGCGAGCGCCCAGGTCTTCCTGCGCGTGCTGCACGACGCCCTGTTCGGCGGCCCGGGGGCGGCCGACCTGCTGCTGCCGCGCGTGTCCTTGAGCGCCTTGTTACCCGAGCCGGCCGCCCGCTGGCTCGACGCGCGCGGCGCGGCGCTGCGCTGGGGCGAGCGCGTGCGGTCGCTGCAGCCGCGCGTCGACGCGCCGGGCTGGCAGCTCGACGGTCAGCCCTTCGACGCGGTGGTGCTGGCCTGCAGCGCCGGCGAAGCCGCGCGACTCACCACCGGCATCGCACCCGACTGGTCGGCAACGGCCGCCGCGTTCGACTACGAGCCGATCGTCACGGTCTACCTGGCGAGCCCGGGGTCGCGACTGGCGCAACCGATGACCGCGCTCAGCGAGTCCGACCGCCACCCGGCGCAGTTCGTGTTCGACCTCGGCGCCCTCGACCGCAGCGGCACCCGCGACGGGCTGTTCGCCTTCGTGATCAGCGGCGCGCGGGTGTGGCTCGACCGGGGCCTCGAAGCCACGACGCAGGCGACGCTGCGGCAAGCCACGGAAGCGTTTGCCCTGCAGACGTGGCGCGCCCCGCTGCGGGTCGTGCGCTCGCTGGCCGAGCGGCGGGCCACCTTCTCGTGCACGCCCGGTCTGAGGCGACCGCTTGCGGCGATAGCTCCAGGGCTCGTGGCCGCGGGCGACCATGTCGACGGGCCCTACCCGGCCACCCTCGAAGGCGCCGTGCGTTCTGGCATCGACGCGATCGGCCGGTTGGCGAGGCCATCTCACTGACCCCTCAGTTCTTCCGTCATCCGGGTGGCGGTTTCGCCATGCAAGAATGCAGGCCTGGGCCGACCGAGGCGCACATGGCGAACAAGGACCACCCCACTCCCACCATTCAGGTACTCGAGCGCTGCTTTTCGCTGTTGGACGTGCTCGCCCAGCACGAGGACCCGATGGCGCTGAAGGACATCAGCGAGCGCACGGGGCTGCACCCGTCGACCGCGCACCGCATCCTCAACGACCTCGCGGCGGGCCGGTTCGTCGACCGTCCGCAGGCCGGCGTGTACCGCCTGGGCATGCGCCTGCTAGAACTGGGCAACCTGGTGAAGGCGCGCCTGTCGATGCGCGAAGCGGCGCTGGTCCCGATGCGCGATCTGCACCGCCTGACCAACCAGGCCGTAAACCTGTCGGTGCGGCAAGGCGACGAGATCGTCTATATCGAGCGCGCCTACAGCGAACGCTCGGGCATGCAGGTGGTGCGAGCCGTCGGCGGCCGGGCGCCGCTGCACCTGACCTCAGTAGGCAAGCTCTTTCTCGCCGCCGAACCGACCGACCGCGTGCGCGCCTACGCGTCGCGCACCGGGCTGGCCGGGCACACGCGCAATAGCCTCACGCAACTGCCCGCGCTCGAGCGCGAACTCGACAGCGTGCGCGCGCGCGGGCTGGCGCAGGACAACGAAGAGCTCGAGATCGGCGTGCGCTGTGTCGCCGCCGGCGTCTACGACGACTCGGGCAAGCTGGTTGCCGGACTGTCGATCTCGGCGCCGGCCGACCGGCTGGAGCCGGGGTGGACGGAGCGTGTGAAGGCCACCGCCGAGGACATCTCGCGCGCCCTGGGCTACCACCCTGAGGAACGCGTACCAACCATGCCGGTGCGGCGGCGCTGAGGCGCCGCGTTCAGAGGGGCCGTCAGCCCTGCGGGGCCACCACCGCCGTGGCGTGCGTCGCAGCCGTCTCGGTAAGCCACTTCCGGATGCGCTCGGCATCGCCGATGCGCGAGTACTTGCCGGCCGAGTCCAGCAGCACCAGGATCAGCTTGCGGCCAGCCAGCTGTGCCTGCATCACGAGGCAGCGACCGGCCTCGGAGATGTAGCCCGTCTTCTGCAAGCTGATGTCCCAGTCGCTGTTGCGGACCAGGCCATTGGTATTGCGGAACTGCAGCGAGCGGCGTCCGACCGCCACCGCGGCCTCGGGCATGGTCGAGAGGCGACGGATGAGGTCGTGCTTGTGCGCCTCGCGCACCAGCAGCGCCAGGTCGGCCGCGTTGGACTGGTTGCGGCTTGACAGGCCCGTCGGCTCGACGTAGTGCGTGTCCTTCATGCCCAGCGCCTGCGCCTTGTGGTTCATCGCCTCGACAAAGGCCGGCAGGCCGCCGGGATAGTGGCGGCCCAGCGCGTGGGCCGCGCGGTTCTCGCTGGCCATCAGGGCCAGGTGCAGCATCTCGGCGCGCGTCAGCGCCGTGCCCACCCGCAGGCGCGAGCCGCTGCCCTTCTCGGTGTCCACATCCTGTGCGTCGACCGTCAGCACCTCGTCCAGCGGCAGGCCGGCCTCGGTGACGACGAGCGCGGTCATCAGCTTGGTGATCGACGCGATCGGCAGCACGGTCTGCGTGTTCTTGGCCAGCAGGACCTCGTTCGTGTCCTCGTCGAGCACCAGGGCAACGCCGGACTTCAGGTCCAGCGGATCGTCGGACGCATGCAGGCCGATCAGCTGGCCCATCGACGGGCGCGCCGGAACGATCTTGCGCACGCGGATCGCGCGACTGCGCTTCACGGGCGACGCCTTCGAGGCGGAGGGCGCGGCCACGCTGCCGCGCGCCTTCGAGCCGGCATCCGCCGGCGGTGCGGTCAGCGCCAGCAGGCCGACGGCCAGCCCGATCACCCACACCCGATACGACTTGTTGCTATCCAACGGGGAAACCCCAACGACGTTTCCGCCCGAGTGTAGGCGGGGATGGAAAACCACGCAAGATCAGTAACTTGCGTGGTTTTCCTCAAGTCGTTCCTGGATTACCCCAAGTCTTGACTTATTGCACAGGTTAACCCTGGGCAGCCACGCGCTCCGTCTTGCTATGGAGCTTGTTCAACGCTGCGAGGTAGGCCTTGGCGGACGCGACCACGATGTCGGGATCGGCCCCCACGCCGTTGACGATGCGTCCGCTGTGCTGCAGCCGAATCGTCACCTCGCCTTGCGATTCTGTGCTGCCGCTGGTGATGGCATTGACCGAATAGAGCGCCAGTTCCGCGCCAGATTTCACCTTCGACTCGATCGCCTTCAGGCTCGCGTCGACCGGGCCGTTGCCGTCGCTCTCGACATGGAACTCGTCGCTGCCGATTGCGAACGCCACCTTGGCGTGCGGCCGCTCGCCGGTGCCCGAGCGCTGTTCGAGATTGAGCAGGCGGTAGTGCTCCTGCTCGTGGGTCACGCTCTCGTCGCCGACCAGGGCGATGATGTCTTCGTCGAAGATGTCACTCTTGCGATCGGCCAAGTCCTTGAAGCGCGCGAAGGCGGTGTTGACGTCAGCCTCGCTCTCGAGCTCGATGCCCAGTTCCTGCAGGCGCTGCTTGAACGCATTGCGACCCGACAGCTTGCCAAGCACGATCTTGTTGGCGGTCCAGCCCACGTCCTCGGCACGCATGATCTCGTAGGTGTCGCGCGCCTTGAGGACGCCGTCCTGGTGGATGCCGCTGGCATGCGCGAAGGCGTTGGCGCCGACCACGGCCTTGTTCGGCTGCACGACGAAGCCGGTGGTCTGGCTGACCAGGCGCGAGGCGGCCACGATCTGCGTGGTGTCGATGCCGAGCGTGAGGCCGAAGTGGTCGCGCCGCGTCTTGACGGCCATAACCACCTCCTCGAGGGAGCAGTTGCCGGCGCGCTCGCCCAGCCCGTTGATCGTGCACTCGACCTGGCGCGCGCCGCCGATCTTCACGCCGGCCAGCGAGTTGGCCACCGCCATGCCGAGGTCGTTGTGACAGTGCACGCTCCACACCGCTTTGTCCGAGTTGGGCACGCGCTCGCGCAACTGGCGGATGAAGTTCCCGTACAGCTCCGGAACCGCATAGCCGACGGTGTCCGGAATGTTGATCGTGGTCGCGCCTTCCTTGATCACGGCTTCCAGCACGCGGCACAGGAAGTCCATCTCGCTGCGGTAGCCGTCCTCGGGCGAGAACTCGACGTCGCCGTTCAGGTTGCGTGCGAAACGCACCGCCAGCTTCGCCTGCTCGAACACCTGCTCCGGCGTCATGCGCAGCTTCTTCTCCATGTGCAACGGGCTGGTGGCGATGAAGGTATGGATGCGCGAACGCTCCGCGCCCTTGAGCGCCTCGGCCGCACGCGCAATGTCGCGGTCGTTCGCGCGGGCCAGCGAACACACGGTGGACTCCTTGATGTGGTCGGCGATCGCCCTCACCGCCTCGAAGTCGCCGTTGGACGAGGCCGCGAAGCCGGCCTCGATCACATCCACCCGCAGACGCTCCAGTTGGCGCGCGATGCGCAGCTTTTCGTCCTTGGTCATCGAGGCGCCGGGCGACTGCTCGCCGTCGCGCAAGGTCGTGTCGAAGATGATCAGGCGATCGGTGCTCATGGTTCGGTCTTTCTT
>DATLIE010000223.1:0-6154 GCA_035539635.1 Burkholderiaceae bacterium | reverse complement strand
TGGCGGCCTCGACATGCGTCATGCCGCACCCCCGTGCGGCCGGCGCGTCGCGCCGACGCCCGTCCCGAGCCGGCGCGGGGCCATGGAGTTCGCCCGACTCAGTCGAGGTACTTCCATGTCGCGGCCCCGTCGAGCAGGCGGATGCGGACCAGCCCAAGCGCGGCGGGATCGAAGTTGCGCGCGTTGACGCCCACGTAGCTCTTCGGCGTCGCGCGCACGTGTTCCCAGTGGGTGACGCAGCCGCAGCGGCCGCAGCGCACGAAGCGCAACGCCTGGCGGCCCCAGCTGTAGCCGTGGGTGGCGCCCGGCTCGCCGGCGATGCGCACGTCGCGGGCCCGGAAGTAGGCCCACAGCGTGCCGTAGCGGCGGCAGATCGAGCAGTTGCAGTTCGTCAGGCTGCGCGGGCGGCGCGGGATCTCGATCCGCACGGCACCGCAGTGGCAGGTGGTGGCGAGCATGCGGCCGGGCGGGAATCGGGCCGCGCTCAGTCGGCGCCGGCCGTGCGCGAGGCCGGCCGGCGCCGCCGCGAATCGAGCATCGTCGGTGCGGTCGCCATCAGCCGAGCTTGGCGAGCACGCCGTTCATCTCGTCGCGCGTGAAGCCGCGCAGCGTCTGCGTGCGGACGTTGCCGGCCGAGCCGACGGCGAGCCCGAGTGCGGTCATCGCGGCGTCGTCAGAGGCCTCGCACACGATCACGATGTCGTAGGTGCCCAGCGTCCAGTAGAACTCCTTCAGGGTGACGCCGAACTTCGCGGCCATCTCCTTGGCGGCGTCGGCCCGCTTGGTGGTGTCCTTGACGTTGCGGATGCCCTGCTCGGTGAAGTTCGACAGAACAATGTAGGTCGCCATGACGGTGCCTCCTTGCCGCTCGAGGCCGGGACGGGGCGTCGGCGCCGGCGGCCCCGATCTGAGCCGGCGAGGCGCTGGGTGCGCACGACCGCCCGGGGCTAGACGCCGCGGGCGGCCGCGCGAGGGGAAGGTTAGGTGCGCGCCCTTCCCTTGGCAAGCGCAGACCGCGGCCGCGTCGACGGAGCGCCGTCGCGGCGCGGGCTCAGGCCGAGGCCAGCTTGAGGCCGACGATGCCGGCGACGATCAGCCCGAGGCTCACCAGGCGGCCGGCGTTGGCCGGCTCGCCGAGCAGCACGATGCCGAGGATGGCGGTGCCCACGGCCCCCACGCCGACCCAGATCGCGTAGGAGGTGCCGACCGGCAGCGACTTCATCGCCAAGCCGAGCAGGCCGAGGCTGATCGCCATCGCGGCGAGCGTGCCCACGGTCGGCCAGAGCCTCGTGAAGCCTTCGGTGTACTTCAGGCCGATGGCCCAGCCGACCTCGAACAGGCCTGCGATCACGAGCAGCACCCAAGCCATGACACTCTCCCGATGAACGACGACGCTTCAGAGAGTACGCTGCGCCCCATGCCAAGCCCGACCCTGTCCGCCGACCTCGTGGCCGCCATTGCACCCACCGGCGTGCTGCGCGCGTCGATCAACCTCGGCAACCCGATCCTGGCCCATGCCGACGCCAGCACCGGCGCCGCCGGCGGCGTGTCGGTCGACCTCGCCACCGCGTTGGCCGATCGGCTCGGCGTGCCGCTCGAACTCGTCGTCTTCAAGACCGCGGCCGTGTCGGTGGACGCGGTGACGAACGAGCAGGCCGACATCGGCTTCTTCGCCGTCGACCCGGTGCGCGGCGCCGGCATCGGCTTCACGGCACCCTATGTGCTGATCGAAGGCTGCTACCTCGTGCGCGATGGTTCGCCGCTGCAGGCCAACGAGGAGGTGGACCGCGCCGGCACGCGCGTGGTCGTCGGCGGCGGCAGCGCCTATGACCTGTACCTCACGCGCGAGCTCAAGCACGCGACGATCGTGCGCGCGCCGAGCTCGCCGGCGGTCGTCGACACCTTCGTCGCGCAGGGCTGCGAAGTGGCCGCCGGCGTGAAGCAGCAGCTCGAAGCCGATGCCAAGCGCTTTCCCGGCCACCGCCTGCTGCCGGGGCGATTCATGGTGATCCAGCAGGCGATGGGCCTGCCCAAGGGGCGCGGCGACGCAGCACGCTCCGCGCTCGCTGCCTTCGTCGAAGAGATGAAGACGCAGGGCTTCGTCGCCGCCGCGCTGGCCCGCCACCGCGTCGAAGGCGCCTCGGTGGCGCCCGCGGCCTGACGCCCACACGCCTCGTTCAACGAATCGGAACCGCCATGGACCTGCCTTCGCACCAACTCACGATGACCGTGCTGATGACGCCCGACACGGCCAACTTCGCCGGCAACGTGCACGGCGGCACGATCCTCAAGCTGCTCGATCAGGTGGCCTACGCCTGCGCAAGCCGCTATGCGGGGCGCTACGTCGTCACGCTGAGCGTCGATCAGGTGATGTTCCGCCAGCCCATCCATGTCGGCGAGCTGGTCACCTTCCTCGCGTCGGTCAACCACACGGGCACGTCGTCGATGGAAGTCGGCATCAAGGTCATCGCCGAAGAGATCCGCACGAAGTCCGTGCGCCACGTCAACAGCTGCTTCTTCACGATGGTGGCCGTCGACGACGAACGCCGGCCGGCGCCGGTGCCGCCGATCGCGCCGGCCACGCCCGACGAGCGCCGGCGCCACGCCGCGGCGGAAGTGCGGCGCGCCGTCCGCCGCGAGATGGAACAGCGCTTCGAGGCCCTGCGCGTCGGCTGACGCCAGCGTCGTCACCGCAGGCGCGCGTCTTCGGGCTTCACCGTGACTCTGGGCGCCACTCGCGGCGCAGCAGGCCGTACATGGCCGAGTCGGAGACCTCGCCGTCGACGATGCAGCGCTCGCGGAAGAGCCCCTCCTTCGAGAAGCCGAGGCGCTCAAGGAGGCGCGTGGAACGTTCGTTCCTGGGGTCAGTGTCGGCTTCAATGCGATTCAGTTCCAGCTCGGTGAACGCATAGTCGAGCAGCGCGGACAGGGCCTCGTGCATGTAGCCCTGGCCCCAGCCCTGGGCACCCAGGACATATCCGATCTCCGCACGCCGAGACTGCGCGTCGATCCTCCACAGCGCGCAGGTTCCGAGCAACGTCGCGCTGGCGGCCAATTCGATGCCCAGGCGCAGGTGATCCCGGTCCGTCAGGGCACGGTCCCGGGCGACCATGGCCCGTCCGCGTTCATCGTTCTTCCAGACCGGCGCGTCCCAGTACCGCATCACCTCGGGATCGGAGTGGATCTCGAAGAGCGCGGCGACGTCCGCGTCCCACAGGGGTCGAAGCTCGAGCCTCGCTGTGCGAAGGGGCAGCTTGGCGAAGGCTTGCATGGGTCGAGCGTCAGCGAAGCGCCGCAAAGTACGCAGCCAGCGCCTCGATCTCGCCGTTGCCGAGCTCGGCAAGCAGCGGATCCGGCGGCGCGGCGGTTCCGTGCGGCCGGGTGCCGCTGCGCATCAGTTGCAGGGACCACACGGTGTAACGCGTCCGTTGTCCGGCCAGCCGCGGCACGCCGGCATTCGTCCCCTGGAAGGCCGCACCATGGCAGGCGGCACATCGCAGGCGGTCGGACAGCGCGCGGCCCGCATCGCTGCCGGGGGATTCCGCGCTGCGCGGAGGCTGCAGTGCGGCGTAGTGTTCGGCGAGGTCGTCGACATCCTGCTCACTCAACTCAGCGGCGAGGCCCACCATCACCGGGGCGGTGCGCGTCCGCTCACGGAAGGCGCGCCACTGCGCGAGGAAGGCGGCTTTGGGCTGCCCTTCGAGCAGCGGCAGCATGGAGTGGATCGTTTGCGTGGAGGCGTGACAGGAGACGCATCGCGCCGCGGCGAGCCGAGCGCCGGCTGCCGCGTCGCCCGCCGCCGCCTCGTGCGCGCCGAGCAGGCATCCCGCCAGCGCGGCGGCGGCAACTGCGCGCCGAGCACGATCCGCGACGGGGCGCGCAGCTCCGCTCATCCGCCCTTGCCGCGCGGCACTTCGTACCTGAGTTCGGCGAAGCCCGTGCCGATCTGCTTCGCCGAGATTAGCCTAAGCGCGGGCGCCGTGAGGCGGCGAGGGAACAGCGGTTTGCCCCTGCCCAGCGTCACGGAGCCGATTTGAACGATCACTTCATCCAGCAGCCCCGCGTCGAAGAACTGGCCGGCGAGGTCGCCGCCACCCACGATCCAGACGTTCTTCGTGCCGGCGGCGCGTCGCATCGCTTCGTGGACGCGACGAACATCGCCGCTGACGAATCTCACGTCGGCACCGGGCACCGGCGGCAGGCTTCTGCTGGAGAAGACCCAAGTCGGTTGTGCATAGGGCCACGCCGTGCCCATCTGGTCCTTCACGGTCAGGGCGTGACGCAGCATCCACTCGTAGGTGGCCGAGCCCATGGCAAGCGCCCCCACGTCGGCGATAAAGGCCGGGTAGCCCGTGTCGTTCACATCGCCCAGAGGGAAGAGCCACTCCAGGGAGTCGTCCTCCGTGGCGATGAATCCGTCGAGGCTGGTCGCGGTGTAGTACTGGGTCTTCATGGGGCGCGTGAGCGATCAGCTTTGGCTGGCGAGATCCGGGTTGTAGGCGACTTCCCAGAGATGCCCGTCGGGGTCCTGGAAATACCCCGCATAGCCGCCCCAGAAGGCCTTCTGCGCGGGCTTGACGACCCTGGCTCCCGCCCCGGCAGCCTGGGCCATGACCTCATCGACCTCGGCCGGCGACTCCACGTTGTGCGCGAGCGAGAAGCTCGTGGGGCTCGGCGGCTGGAGCGCCAGTCCGGAGTCTGCGGCCAGGCTCGTGCGCGGCCAGACTGCGAGCTTCAAGCCGGACTCGAGTTCGAAGAACGCCACCGCGCCGATCTCGAACTCGGTTCCCATGATGCCCTGGGTCGGCAGGCCGAGACCGTCGCGGTAGAACGCGACCGCGCGCTCCAGATCGTCGACGCCGAGCGTGATGAGCGTGATGCGAGGGCGCATGGAAGTCGGGCGAGAGAGTCAGAAGAACCCGAGCAGAAAGGCGGCGGTGTCGTCCGAGATGCCGACGATCTTGTTGGTCGCCTGGCGATAGAACTTGAAGTTCAGTTCGGTTTGCGGACGACCGTCGTTCCACGTCGAGAAGGGCTTGAGCTCGGTGCGACCGAGCCTGCGCTTCGCGAGCTGGGTGCGCTTGACGCTGATGCTGACGCACGGCGTCTGCCGGGCGACGCCGGGTTTCAGTGGAACAGGCTGCACCGCGGTGACCAACGCGCGTGCAAAGAGGCCGTGGCCGCCTTCGTTCTCGCTGGCGAACAGGAAGACCGTGTCACCCAGGGCGATGAACTTGCCGCCGTACATCGTCTTCTGCCGCGAGAAGGCGAAGTCGACCGCCCCGGTGTCTGCGATGGCGGTCTTGATCGCGTACATGTGCTGAGTGTGCCGCCGAACGTTCGATCTCGGGAAGGGGCCGCAGCGCGCCCCGGCTGCTCAGTCGTCGAACAGGTGGATCGTCTCGCGCAACTGCGGATAGATCTGCTGCTGCCAGCGCCGCCCGCTGAAGACGCCGTAGTGGCCCACGCCGGCCTGCACATGGTGGCGCTTCATGTAGGGCCTCAAGCCCGTGCACAGGTCCTGCGCCGCCAGGGTCTGGCCGACGGCGCAGATGTCGTCGCGCTCGCCTTCCACCGTCAGCAGCGCGGTGCGGCGGATCGCGCCGGGGTTCACGCGCCGGCCGCGCCAGGCGAGCTCGCCGCGCGGCAGGTCGTGGCGCTGGAACACGCGCTCCACGGTCTCCAGGTAGAACTCGGCCGGCAGGTCCGCCACCGCGAAGTACTCGCGGTAGAAGTCGCGCGTGCTCGCCGCCTTTTCGTGCTCGTCGGCCACCAGGTGCAGGTAGTAGTCGCGCAGCGTGTTCATGTGGCGCTCGCGGTTCATGCTCATGAAGGCGCTCAGCTGCAGGAAGCCGGGGTAGACGCGCCGCCCCGCGCCGCGCAGGCGCCAGGGCACGACGCTGATCAGGTTCTTCTCGAACCACTCGATCGGCTTGCCGGCGGCCAGCTCGTTCACCGCGGTCGGGCTGATGCGGCAGTCGATCGGGCCGGCCATCAGCGTCAGCGTCGCGGGCTGCGAGATGTGGCTGTCCTCGGCCATCAGCGCCACGGCCGCGAGCGCGGCCACGCAGGGCTGGCAGATCGCCACCAAGTGCGCGCCGGGGCCGATGACTTCCAGGAACTGGATCAGGTGCGCGGTGTACTCGTCGAAGTC
>DATLIE010000222.1:0-11690 GCA_035539635.1 Burkholderiaceae bacterium | reverse complement strand
CGCGCACTTCGGCGGCGACGTGTCGGCGCCGGTGTTCAGCCAGATCGTGCAGCAGACCCTGCGCACGCTCAACGTGGTCCCCGATCTGCAGGTCAAGCCGCAGATCATGGCCGGCACGCCCGACGTGCCGCCGGCGCAGTGAGGCCCCGGGCGCGATGACCGTCACCTCGCTCAAGTCCCCCGAAGCGGCTGCACGCTGGCTGCGCTCGTGGGTCACCGGCACGCTGGTGACCGACAGCCGCAAGGTCCAGCCGGGCGACGCCTTCATCGCCTGGCCGGGCCAGGCGGTCGATGGCCGGCGCTTCGTGCCTGCCGCGCTCGACGCCGGCGCGACCACCTGCGTCGTCGAGCGCGAGGGGCTCGAGGACTTCGGTTTCGACGACGCGCGCATCGCTTCGCTGCCGGGCCTGCGCACCGAGGCTGGCGTGATCGCCGATGCCTTCTTCGACCACCCGAGCGCGGCGCTCGACGTGCTCGCCGTCACCGGCACCAACGGCAAGAGTTCGACCGCCTGGTGGTGCGCGCAGGCGCTGACCCTGCTCGAGCGCCGCGCCGGCGTGATCGGCACGCTGGGCATCGGCGAGCCGCCGATCACCGGGCCCGGCGGGCGCGATTCGAACATCCGGTTCACCGGCCTGACCACGCCTGACCCGGTGCGGCTTCACAGTGAGCTGCGCCGCTTCGCCACCGACGGCTTCGCGGCCTGCGCGATCGAGGCCTCGTCGATCGGCATCGAGCAGCAACGCATGGCGGGCCTGCGCATCGCGGTGGCGCTGTTCACCAACTTCACGCGCGACCACCTCGACTACCACGGCACGATGGACGCCTACTGGGCTGCCAAGCGCCGCCTGTTCGACTGGCCGGGGCTGCGTGCCGCGGTGATCAACATCGACGACGAGCGCGGCGCCGAACTCGCGCGCGAGTTGCGGGACGGGTCGCTCGACCTGTGGACCGTCTCGACGCGCGATCCCTCGGCGCGCCTCGTCGCCGGCCCGCTCGGCTACGCCGACGGCGGGCTGGCCTTCACGCTGCACGAAGGCGAGGGCGAGGCCGCGCTGCGCAGCAGCCTGATCGGCGACTACAACGCCCACAACCTGCTGGGTGTGATCGCGGGCCTGCGTGCGCTCGGCGTGCCGCTGTCCGCCGCCGCCGGCATCGTGCCGCGGCTCACGGCCGTGCCGGGTCGCATGCAGCGTGTGGGCGATGGGCTGGGTGCGCCGCAGGTGGTGGTGGACTACGCGCACACGCCCGATGCGCTCGACAAGGTGCTGGCGGCGTTGCGTCCGCTCGCGGCGGCACGGGGTGGGCGTCTTGCCTGCGTGTTCGGCTGCGGTGGCAATCGCGACGCGACCAAGCGCCCGCTGATGGGCGCCATCGCGGCGCGCCTGGCCGACCGCGTGGTCGTCACCAGCGACAACCCGCGCGGCGAAAGCCCCACGGCGATCGTGGCGCAGATCGTCGCGGGCATCGAGAACCGCGCGCACACCGAGGTGATCGAAGACCGCCGCACCGCGATCGCGCAGGCGATCGCAGAGTCTTCGGCGCGCGACGTGATCGTGCTCGCCGGCAAGGGACACGAGGACTACCAGGAGATCGCGGGCGAGCGCCACCCGTTCTCCGACGTCGCCGAGGCCACGCAGGCGCTGATGCAGCGGGGTGCCCGCGCATGATGATGACGCTGGCCCAGGCGCACACCATGTTGCCGGGCTCGATGCTGGTCGGCGACGGTGCGACCGAGATTGCGCGCGTGCACAGCGACACGCGCACGCTGCAGACCGGCGACCTGTTCGTGGCCCTGAAGGGCGAGCGCTTCGACGGCCACGACTTGCTGCCCGAGGCCAAGGCCAAGGGCGCGGTGGCGGCCATCGCCCAACACGGCCTCGCCGAAGCGGGACTGGCGGGCCTGCAGGTGGCCGACACGCAGGCCGCGCTCGAAGCGCTGGCGCGCGCCTGGCGCTCGCATCACCACCTGCCGCTGATCGCGGTCACCGGCAGCAACGGCAAGACCACAGTGACGCAGATGATCGCCGCCATCCTGCGCGCCTGGCACGGCGCGGGCGGATTCGCCACCGAGGGCAACCTGAACAACCACATCGGCGTGCCGCTGACGCTACTGCGCCTGTCGCAGGACGACGCACGCTGGCACCGCGCCGGCGTGGTCGAGCTCGGCATGAACCATGTCGGCGAGATCGCGCACCTGGCGCGCATCGCGCAGCCGACGATCGCACTGGTGAACAACGCGCAGCGCGAGCACCAGGAGTTCATGGCCAGCGTCGAGGCGGTCGCGCGCGAGAACGGGGCCGCGATCGAGGCGCTAGGCCCCGCCGGCACCGCAGTCTTCCCGGCCGACGATGCCTTCGCGCCGCTGTGGCGCCAGATGGCGGGCGCACGGCCGCAGCTGACCTTCGCATTCGAGGGTGACGCCGACGTGACGGCCGACGCGATGTGGCTCGACGACCACTGGGCGCTGACGCTGCACACGCCCGTGGGCGCGTTGTCGCTCGCGCTGCGCACGGCCGGCGCGCACAACGCGAAGAACGCGCTCGCCGCCGCCACCTGCGCGCTGGCGGCCGGTGCGCCGCTCGACGCGATCCGGCGCGGGCTCGAGGCTTTCGAGCCGGTAAAGGGCCGTTCGCAACTCAAGTCGCTGACGCGCGGCGGGCAGGCGGTGGCGCTGATCGACGACAGCTACAACGCCAACCCCGACTCGGTGCGTGCCGCGATCGATGTCCTGGCGACGATGCGCGCACCGCGCGCGCTGCTGCTCGGCGACATGGGCGAGGTCGGCTCGCGCGGCCCCGAGTTCCACGCCGAGGTCGGCGCCTATGCGCACGAGCGCGGCATCGAGCACTTGTGGTGCGCCGGTGCACTGTGCGTGCATGCGGCGCAGGCGTTCGGTGCCACGGCGCGCCACTTCGCCGATGCACCGGCGATGGCGGCCGCGCTCGGCGCGCTACCGTCCGTGGCGTCGGTGCTGGTGAAGGGCTCGCGCTTCATGAGGATGGAACGCGTGGTGCAGGCTCTGCAGGAGAAGAACTAGTCATGCTGCTCGCCCTGTCCCAATGGCTGCAGTCGCTCTACCCCGAGCAACTCGGCTTCCTGCGCGTGTTCCAGTTCCTGACCTTCCGCGCGGTGCTGGCGGCGATGACGGCGCTGCTCATCGGCCTCGCCCTCGGGCCTTGGATGATCCGACGCCTGGCCGAACTGAAGATCGGCCAGCCGATCCGCGAGTACGGCGTGCAGTCGCACCTGGCCAAGCGCGGCACGCCGACGATGGGCGGCGCGCTGGTGCTGATGGGCATCGGCGTGTCGACCATCCTGTGGTTCGACTGGACCAACCGCTTCGTCTGGGTCGTGATGCTGGTGACCTTCGGCTTCGGCGCGATCGGCTGGGTCGACGACTGGCGCAAGGTGGTCGACAAGAACCCGGAAGGCATGCGCTCGCGCGAGAAGTACTTCTGGCAGTCGGTGATCGGCCTGATCGCGGCCTTCTACCTGACCTTCGCGGTCAGCGAGAACACCAACCTGCGCGTGTTCGAGCTCTTCATGCGCTGGGTCACGAGCGGCTTCTCGACCGACCTGCCGCCCAAGGCCGACCTCTTCGTGCCCTTCTTCAAGACCGTGAGCTACCCACTCGGCGTCTGGGGCTTCATCGTCTTCACCTACATCGTGATCGTCGGCGCGAGCAACGCCGTCAACCTGACCGACGGCCTCGACGGCCTGGCGATCATGCCGGTCGTGATGGTGGGCTCGGCGCTGGGCGTGTTCGCCTACGTGGTGGGCAACTCGGTGTATTCGAAGTACCTGCTCTTCCCCTACATTCCCGGCGCCGGCGAGTTGCTGATCTTCTGCGCCGCGATGGCCGGCGCGGGGCTGGCCTTCCTGTGGTTCAACGCCCACCCGGCGCATGTGTTCATGGGCGACGTGGGCGCGCTCGCGCTCGGCGGCGCGCTCGGCACCATCGCGGTCATCACGCGCCAGGAGTTCGTGCTCGCGATCATGGGCGGTATCTTCGTCGTCGAGGCGCTGTCGGTGATGGCCCAGGTGGCCTGGTTCAAGTACACGAAGTGGAAGTACGGCGAGGGCCGGCGCATCCTGCTGATGGCGCCGCTGCACCACCACTTCGAGAAGAAGGGCTGGGCCGAGACCCAGGTCGTGATCCGCTTCTGGATCATCACGATGCTGCTGTGCCTGATCGGCCTGGCGAGCCTGAAGCTGCGGTGATGAAGCCCCCTAGCTCACTGCGTTCGCGACCCCCCGAGGGGGCGCTCGGCCTCCTTGGGGCGGCCCGGCGGAGGCCGAGATGAAGCACCTGCAAGGTCTCACCGTCCTCGTGCTCGGTCTGGGCGACTCCGGGCTGGCCATGGCCGCCTGGTGCGCGCGCCACGGCGCGGCCGTGCGCGTGTGGGACTCACGCGAGACGCCGCCGCAGGCCGAGGCGCTCGCGCTGGCAGCGCCGACGGCGTCGCTCGCCACCGGCGCGCTGGCGGCCGACGCGCTGACGGGCGTGCAGCTGGTGCTCAAGAGCCCCGGGCTGGCGCCCACGGACGAGCGCATCGCGCCGCTGCTTGCCGCCGCGCGCGCGCAGGGTCTGGCGGTGCTGGGCGAGCTGGATCTGTTCTCGCGCGCACTGGCCGACCTGAAGGCCGAGCGCGGCTACGCACCGCAGCTGGTGGCCGTGACCGGCACCAACGGCAAGACCACGACCACCGCGCTGACCGCGCTGCTGATCGAGCGTTGTGGCCGCCGCGTGGCTGCCGCCGGCAACATCGGCCCGACGATGCTCGACACGCTGGCCGCGGCACTCGATGCGGTGGACGACGAGGGCGCACCGGCCCCGCTGCCCGAAGCCTGGGTGCTCGAGCTGTCGAGCTTCCAGCTCGACGGCGTTAGCGGCTTCGAGCCCGATGCCGCCACCGTGCTCAATGTGACGCAGGACCACCTCGACTGGCACGGCTCGATGGACGCCTACGCGGCGGCCAAGGCGCGCATCTTCGGCCGCCACGGCGTCATGGTGCTCAACCGCGACGACCCGCTCGTCGAGGCGATGACGCCGGCGCCGGTGCCGGTCAAGGGCAAGGCGCGGCCGGTGGAGCGCGCGATCGTGCGCTTCGGCCTCGACGCGCCGCATCGCGCCGGCGACTTCGGCCTCGTGGTCGAGCAGGGCATGGCCTGGCTGGTGCGCGCGGTGGGCGACGACGACACCGGCCCGCGCAAGCGCGGTGCCGCCAGCGTGCTGCCGCCCGACGAACTGCACCTGCAGCGCCTGATGCCGGCCGACGCACTGCGCATTCGCGGTCGTCACAACGCGGCCAACGCGCTGGCGGCGCTGGCGCTGGCCACCGCCATCGGCTGCCCGCTGGCACCGATGCTGCACGGCCTGCGCGAGTACCGCGGCGAACCGCACCGCGTGGCCTTCGTCGCCAGCGTCGGCGGTGTCGAGGCCTTCGACGACAGCAAGGGCACCAACGTCGGTGCCACCGTCGCGGCGCTGCACGGCCTGGGCGCCGACAAGTCGCCCGGCAAGCTGGTCGTGATCCTCGGCGGCGACGGCAAGGGGCAGGACTTCACGCCGCTCGCGGCCCCGGTTTCGCAGCGCGTGCGTGCGGTGGCGCTGATCGGCCGTGACGCGCCGGCGATCGAGGCGGCGCTCGCGAGCACCGGCGTGCCGGTGCGGCGCCACGACACGCTCGAAGACGCCACCGCCTGGTCCTTCGAAGCGGCCGAAGAGGGCGACGCGGTACTGCTCAGTCCCGCCTGCGCGAGCCTGGACATGTTCCGCAACTACGGCCATCGCGCCGAGGTCTTCGTCGCCGCGGTGCAGGCGCAGGCCGCAGCGCGTGGCGAGGTGGTCGCATGAGCGGTTTCGTCGCTGCGCTGCGCGAACGCCTCGCGGCCTGGCGTCTGCGCCTGGTCGGCGGCGGCGAGGCGGCGCTGCCGATCCGCGACTGGACCGGCACGCGCGCCACCGCGTCGCAGCGCGTCTCTGGCATCGACCAGGCGATGGTCTGGGTCGTGCTGTCGCTGATCGCGCTCGGCCTGGTGATGGTCTATTCGGCCTCGGTCGCGCTGCCCGACAACCCGAAGTTCGCGCGCTACGCGCCGACGCACTTCCTGTCGCGCCATGCGCTGGCGCTGGCCATCGCCTTCGTCGCGGCGCTGGCCGTGCTGCAGGTGCCGATCCGCGTCTGGGAGCGCTGGGCACCGTGGGTCTTCGTGGCGTCGCTGGTGCTGCTCGTGATCGTGCTCGTGCCCTTCATCGGAAAGGGCGTCAATGGCGCGCGGCGCTGGATCCCGCTGGGCGTCATGAACTTCCAGCCGAGCGAACTGGCCAAGCTCGGCATCGCGCTGTACGCCGCGAGCTACATGGTGCGCAAGATGGACACGCGCGAGAACTTCTTCCACGCCGTCACGCCGATGGCCATCGCGCTCGGCTTTGTCGGCATCCTGCTGCTGGCCGAACCGGACATGGGCGCCTTCATGGTGATCGCGGCGATCGCGCTCGGCATCCTGTTCCTTGGCGGCGTCAACGGCCGCATGTTTGCGCTCGCGGCGCTCGTGCTGGGGGCTGCCTTCGTGCTGATGATCGTGATGAGCCCGTGGCGGGCCGAACGCATCTTCGCCTACCTCGACCCCTGGAACCCGCAGTACGCGCAGGGCCGTGCCTACCAGCTGACGCATTCGCTGATCGCCTTCGGCCGCGGCGAGATCTTCGGCCAGGGACTCGGCGGCAGCGTCGAGAAGCTGCACTACCTGCCGGAAGCGCACACCGACTTCCTGCTCGCGGTGATCGGCGAGGAACTGGGCTTCGTCGGCGTGTTCGCGGTCATCGCGGCCTTCTTCTGGCTCACGCGCCGCATCTTCGTCATCGGGCGCCAGGCGGTCGCGCTCGACCGTGTGTTCGCGGGGCTGATGACGCAGGGCATCGGCATCTGGATGGGCGGCCAGGCCTTCATCAACATGGGCGTCAACCTCGGCGTGCTGCCGACCAAGGGCCTGACGCTGCCGCTGATGAGCTACGGCGGTTCGGCGATCCTGCTCAACCTGGTGGCGCTGGCCATCGTGCTGCGCGTGGACATGGAGAACCGGGCCCTCATGCGCGGAGGCCGCGCATGAAGCATCAATTCGTGCGGGGAGGGCGCGCGTGATGCCGCACCTCGTGGTCATGGCGGCCGGCACCGGCGGGCACGTGATTCCCGGACTCGCGGTCGCGCGCGAGATGCAGCACCGCGGCTGGACCGTGAGCTGGCTCGGCACACGCGAGGGCATGGAGAACCGCCTGGTGCCGAGCGAGGGCATCGCGCTCGATGCGATCGGCTTCTCGGGCCTGCGCGGCAAGGGCCTCGTGCACACGCTGACCGGCGGTCTGCGCCTGTTGAAGGCCTTCGGCGAGTGCCTGGGCATCCTGCGCCGGCGCAGCGCCGACGCGGTGCTCGGCATGGGCGGGTACGTCTGTTTCCCCGGTGGCCTGATGGCGTCGCTGCTCGGCAAGCCGCTGATGCTGGTCAATGCCGACGCGTCGATGCTGCTGTCCAACCGCGCGCTGCTGCCGGTGGCCGACCGTGTGGCCTTCGGCTTCGACGGCGCGGCGGCGGCGAAGACCAAGCGCGCGATCGTCACCGGCAACCCGGTGCGCGCCGAGATCGAGGGCTTGCCGGAACCGGCCGAGCGCTACGCGGGCCGCAGCGGCCCGCTCGAACTGCTCGTCGTCGGCGGCAGCCTCGGCGCGCGCGTGCTCAACGAAACCCTGCCGAAGGCGCTGGCGCTGATCGACCCGGCACGCCGCCCGCGCGTCGTGCACCAGACCGGCGCCACCAACCGCGACGCGGTGCGCGAGGCCTATGCGGCGGCCGGCATTGCCGACGGCGTCGAAGTGCTGGCCTTCATCGACGACATGGCCGCGCGCCTGGCCGCCTGCGACACGATGATCTGCCGCGCCGGCGCCGTGACGGTGAGCGAACTCTGCGCCGCGGGCGTGCCGGCGGTGCTGGTGCCGCTGATCGTCAGCACCACCTCGCACCAGCGCGACAACGCGCTGTTCATGGCCCAGCACGGCGCGGCGCTGCACCTGCCGCAGACCGAGCTGACGCCCGAGAAGCTGGCCGAGGTCTTGCAGGGCCTCGATCGCCCCTCGCTGCTGGCGATGGCGGAGAAAGCCAAGGCCCTGGGCCGTCCGCGCGCCGCAGCGCGTGTGGCCGACGAGATCGAAAGGCTGGTCAAGGCATGAAGCACGCCGTCAAGCATCTGCACTTCGTCGGCATCGGCGGCTCGGGCATGTCGGGCATTGCCGAGATCCTGCACAACCTCGGCTACCAGGTCAGCGGCAGCGACCAGAGCGACAGCGCGACGCTGCAGCGCCTCGCGTCGCTCGGCATTGCCACCTTCGTCGGCCATGACGCCAGGCACATCGGCAAGGCCGATGCGGTGGTGACGTCCACCGCGGTCAGCGGCGGCAACCCCGAGGTCATCGCCGCGCGCGCCGCGCGCGTGCCGGTGGTGCCGCGCGCGGTGATGCTGGCCGAGCTGATGCGCCTGAAGCGCGGCATCGCGATCGCCGGCACGCATGGCAAGACGACGACCACCTCGCTGGTGGCCAGCGTGCTGGCCGAGGCGGGGCTGGACCCGACGTTCGTGATCGGCGGGCGCCTGAACAGTGCCGGGGCCAACTCGCGCCTCGGTTCGGGCGAGTACATCGTGGTCGAGGCCGACGAGAGCGACGCCTCGTTCCTGAATCTGCTGCCGGTGCTCTCCGTCGTGACCAACATCGACGGCGACCACATGGAGACCTACGGGCACGACTATGCGCGCCTCAAGGCGGCCTTCGTCGACTTCCTGCACCGCATGCCGTTCTACGGCGCAGCGATCGTCTGCGGCGACGACCCCGGCGTGCAGTCGATCGTGCCGATGATCTCGCGCCGCGTGATCCGCTACGGCTTCCAGGCCGGCTGCGAGGTGCGCGCGACGCAGGTCGAAGCGCTGGCCGGTGGCCAGATGCGCTTCACGGTCGAGCGCCGCAACGGCGTGACGATGCCGCCGCTCGCGGTGACGCTGAACCTGCCCGGTGAACACAACGTGAAGAACGCGTTGGCCGCGATCGCGGTGGCCACCGAACTCGAGATCCCAGACGCCCCGATCGCCGCCGCACTGGCCAAGTTCGCCGGCGTCGGCCGCCGCTTCCAGCGCTACGGAGAGGTCCGGGCGCGCGACGGCTCCGGCAGCTTCACCGTGATCGACGACTACGGCCACCACCCGGCCGAGATGGCGGCGGTGATCGCCGCGGCGCGCGGTGCCTTCCCGGGCCGGCGCCTGGTGCTCGCCTTCCAGCCGCACCGCTACACGCGCACGCGCGACTGCTTTGAGGACTTCGTCAAGGTGCTCGGCAGCGCCGACGCGGTGCTGCTGACCGAGGTCTACGCCGCCGGCGAGCCGCCGATCGTGGCCGCCGACGGCCGCACGCTGGCGCGCGCGCTGCGCGTGGCCGGCAAGGTCGATCCGGTGTTCGTCGACAGCGTCGACGGCCTGGCCGCTGCCGCGCTCGAGCACGCGCGCGGCAGCGACGTGGTGATCGTGATGGGTGCAGGCTCGATCGGCAACGTCGCGCCGCGCATCGTCGAACTCGGCGGAGGTGCGCCGTGAGCATCGACGTCAAGAGCTTCGGCAAGGTCGCGGTGCTGATGGGCGGCACCAGCGCCGAGCGCGAGATCTCGCTGCTCAGCGGCGGAGGCGTCCTGGCGGCGCTGCGCAGCCAGGGCGTCGATGCGCATGCCTTCGACCCCGCCGCGCGCGGGTTGTCGGAACTGAAGGTCGACGGCTTCGAGCGCTGCTTCATCGCGCTGCACGGCCGTCACGGCGAAGACGGCACGGTGCAGGGTGCGCTCGAACTGCTGGGCATTCCCTACACCGGCAGCGGTGTGATGTCCAGCGCGATCGCGATGGACAAGGTGATGACCAAGCGGATCTGGCTGCACGAGGGCCTGCCGACGCCGCGCTACGTCGTGCTGGGCCACGGCGAGCACGACCGCGCGCACACCCGCACGGTGCCCGACACGCTCGGCCTGCCGCTGATCGTCAAGCCGCCGCACGAAGGCTCGTCGATCGGCGTCACCAAGGTCGCCGGCTACTCGCAGATGCAGGGGGCGGTGGAGTTGGCTGCGCGGTACGACGCCGAGGTGCTGTGCGAGGAGTTCATCGAGGGCGAGGAGGTCACCTGCCCGGTCATCGGTGACGGCGCTGACGCGCGTGCGTTGCCGGTGGTGAAGATCGTGGCACCCGAAGGCGCCTACGACTACCAGAACAAGTACTTCACCGACGAGGTGAAGTACCTGGTGCCCAGCGGCCTGCCCGCCGCCGAGGAGGCCGAGATCCAGCGCCTGGTGCTGGCGGCCTTTCGCGCGCTCGGCTGCCGCGGCTGGGGCCGCGCCGACCTGATGATCCGCGCCGCCGACCGCAAGCCCTTCCTGCTCGAGATGAACACCTCGCCGGGCATGACGAGCCACTCGCTGGTGCCCAAGTCGGCCGCGGCGGCCGGCGTCCCCTACGAGGCGCTGTGCGTGCAGTTGCTCGCGCTCGCGCGCCTCGACGGCGCGAAGGCTTGAACCGATGGCCACGCGCAAGCCCACCCGCAAGACCTCGGCATCGGCCCCGCTGCCGCTGGACGTGCGCCTGATGAACAGTGCGGCCGCGTTGCTGTTCGTGGTGGCGCTGCTGGCGCTGCTGTGGGCCACGGTCAAGTGGGCGACGCGTTCGCCGGTGTTCACGGTGCGCGCGATTGCGCTCGACGCGGCCCTGCAGCGCACCAACCTGGCCACCGTGCGCGCCAACGCGATCCCGCGCCTGGCGGGCAACTTCTTCAGCATCGACCTCGACGCCAGCCGCCAGGCCTTCGAGTCGGTGCCCTGGGTGCGGCGCGCGGTGGTGCGCCGCGTGTGGCCGAACAAGCTGGCGGTGACGCTCGAGGAGCACCAGGCCGCCGCGCTGTGGCAGGGCGGGACCCGGCGCAGCGAACGCCTGGTCAACACGCATGGCGAGGTGTTCGAGGCCAACCTCGGCGATGTCGAGGACGAAGCCCTGCCGACACTGGCCGGACCCGACGAGCGTTCGGCGCAGATGCTGGCGATGCTCGGGCGCCTGTCGACCGCGCTGGCACCGATGCAGCAGGCGGTCGAGACGCTGCGCCTGACCAGCCGCGGCTCCTGGCGCGCCGAACTCGACAGCGGTGCGACGCTCGAGCTGGGACGGGGCAGCGACGGCGAGATCGCGCAACGCGTGGAACGCTTCGTGCGCACCTTTGCCCAGGCCGCTGGCCGCTTCAATGCCGCTGGCGCCACGCCGCGTGCACTGATCGCCGCCGACCTGCGCCACGCCGACGGTTATGCGCTGCGCCTGGCCGGCATCACCACCGCGACCTCCGCCACCGCCGCCAAATAAGGACACACCAAGATGGCCGCCAAGGAATACAAGGATCTCGTCGTCGGGCTCGACATCGGCACTGCCAAGGTGATGGCGGTGGTGGCCGAGGTGATGGAGGACGGAACGCTGCGCGTCGCGGGCCTGGGCACCGCCCCGGCGCACGGCCTGAAGCGCGGCGTGGTCGTGAACATCGACGCCACGGTGCAGTCGATCCAGCAGGCGCTCAAAGAGGCCGAAATGATGGCCGACTGCAAGATCACGCGCGTCTACACCGGCATCAC
>DATLIE010000221.1:0-4459 GCA_035539635.1 Burkholderiaceae bacterium | reverse complement strand
AGTGACCATCACGCTCGAACCGTAGCCGTGGCAGTTGAGGTTGGCCTCGACGTCGGCCGCGCATTGCACCGCTTCGGGCACACGCACCGCCTCGCGCGAGAACACGCAGCGCACGCCGATCGATCCCTGCCGCGGCGCGCCATCGTGCTTGCGCAGACGCTGGCGCAGCGACGCGAGCAGCGGGTCGTGCGTGGCCTGCGCCAGGTCATCGACTTCGATGCGGTGCGCGAGTTGCTTGCCGCCCGCTGCGCCCACGCAGACAAAGGGCAGCTGCTCGCGTCGGGCCCATGCCGCCAGTGCCTGCTTGGTGCGCACCTGGTCGCAGGCGTCGATCACCGCGTCCACCGCATGCGGCAGTAGAGCCGGCCAGTTGTCCGGCGTCGCGAACTCCTCGACGCCATGCACCACGCAGCCCGGGTGGATGTCGGCGATGCGCTCGGCCAGTGCCTGCACCTTGGCCTGGCCGAGCGTGCGACCGAGCGCCTGCACCTGGCGGTTGACGTTGGACTCGGCCACATGGTCGAGGTCGATCAGCGTCAGCTCGGCGACGCCGCTGCGCGCCAGCGCCTCCACGGCCCAGGAGCCGACGCCGCCGACGCCGACCACGGCCACGCGCGCGGCACGCAGTCGGGTGTAGGCCGCCTCGCCGTACAGCCGCGCGAGGCCGCCGAAGCGGCGCTCGAGATCCGCGTCGCCAGCAACGCTCAAGCCATGCGCTCCAGGCGCCACATCTGGTAGCGCAGCGCGAGCACCGCACCACCCAGGATGCCGGCCAGCGCGACAAAGCTGCCCAGCGCCAGCGTCGACACACCCGACAGGCCCTGGCCCACGGTGCACCCCAGCGCCGTGACGCCGCCCACACCCATCAGCAACGCGCCGACCAGGTGGTTGGCGGTGTCTTCGGCACCCGCAAAGCCTTCCCAACGGAAGCTGCGGCTGGCCAGCGCGACGAGCGCCGAGCCGACCACCACGCCGAACGTGCTGACGATGCCGATCGTCAGCACCTTGCTCGTGTCGGAGAAAAAGAGCAGCCAGTCCACCGTGTAGGCCACGGGTGCGACGAACGACAACGACTCCATGCGCTGCGAGTTCGTCGCGACGAAGGCCTCTTCGAGCGTTTCCGGATGCTCGGCCAGGTGACCGAGCTGGCCCGACACCCACCACATGCCGACGATGACCGCGCCGATGCCCAGGCCACCGAGCAGCACGTCGGCGCTGCGCCCTTCGACCCGCATCAGCGACCACAGCACGAGGCCGCCACCGAGCAGCGCACCCAGCACCAGCGCCGCCTGGCCGCGCGCCACGCCGAACGACTGCGCGGCCAGCGTCGGCAGGTCCTGCCCGCCGGCGAACTCGATCGCCACGCGGTCCACCGTGGCCACGCGTGCCACGCCCGTGATGCCCTTGAGCGTCGCGAAGGCCGCGATGCCGAGCACCACGAACACGACCACCGACTTCAGATTGCCGCCGCCGATGCGCACCAGCGTCTTGCTGCCGCAGCCCGACGCCAGCACCATGCCGAAGCCAAACATCAGCCCGCCGAGCACGGCCGACAGCCAGGTCAGGCGCGGCGCGGCGTAGATGCTCTTGCTGGCGTCGACCCAGCCCGCCGCGACCATGGCGTTGAACCCGAGCATGGCAACGCCGATCGCCAGCGTCCACATGCGCATGCGCGACCAGTCGCCGATGTTGACGATGTCGGCCACCGCACCCATCGTGCAGAAGTGCGTGCGTTGCGCGATCGCGCCGAACACCACGGCCAGCGCGAACGCGGACCACAGCACCTGCGAGGCCAGTGCCCCCATGTCGATCTGTTGCATGGGGGAATTCTAGGAGCCGGCCTGCCGGCCCTACTTCAGCGCGGCCAGTCGTTCCTTGCCGGCCTGTGCGGCCTCGGACTGCGGGTACCTCTTGAGCAGGTCGTTGAGCGTCGCGCGCGCGCTGCGCGTGTCCTTGGACTCGGACTGCGCGTTGGCCAGCGCCAGCAACGCCTCGGGCACGCGCGGGTGCTCCGGCGGGGCGCTGGCGATGAAGTTGCGAAACGCCGCGATCGACTCCTTCAGGTCGCGCTTGCCGTACAGCGCATTGCCGAGCCAGAAGCGCGCCGAGTCGCCATAACCGCTGTGCGGCCAGCGCGACAGGAAGCCGCTCAGGGCGACCGTTGCGGCGCCGAAATCGCCGCCCCGCAGCAGGCCGAACGCCTCCTCGTACTGGCGCTTCTCGTCGGCATCGGCGATGAACTCGCGGCCGTCGAACGTCACCTTCTGCGGCTCGAGCTTGCGCATGCGGTCTTCGACGCCCTGCGCGATGTCCTTCTGGCGGCGCTGCAGTTCGGACACGTCGCGCGCCAGCTGCTCGTTGGCCCCGCGCTGGCGTGCCAGTTCGCCCCGCAGCGCCTCGAGCTGGCTGTTCAGCTCGAGCAGGCTGCGCCGGAGCGTGGCGACCTGCTCCGCCAGGTCCTTGTTGAGCTCGGCCTGGGCCTTGTGCTGCTGCTCGGTGGCGGCGCGCAGGTCGACGATGGCCTTGCGCGCCTCGTTGTCCGGGAACAGCTGTGCGTGCGCGGCGCCGGCCGCGGCCAGCGCGAGCAGCAGCGCGGGCAGGCGCAAGGCCTTCATCACTTGTCCTTGATCTCGGCGCGGCGGTTCTTGGCCCAGGCGGCCTCGTCGCTGCCCGGGGCGGCCGGACGCTCCTTGCCGAAGCTCACCGCCTCCATCTGGTTGTCGGCGGCGCCCAGCAGCGCCATCGCGCGGGCCACCGCCTCGGCGCGCTTCTGACCGAGCGCGAGGTTGTACTCGCGGCCGCCCCGCTCGTCGGTGTGGCCCTCGATCGAGACGCGCTTGCTCTTCAGCGTCGACAGCGTCTTGGCGTTGGACTCGATCAGCGGACGGAATTCGTCCTTGATCGCGAAGCTGTCGAAGTCGAAGTACACGATGCGTGCCGCCGCGGCGGGCGCGGCCCGGCCCAGGTCCACCGTGGCCACCTGCGACTGCGCGGTACCCGCGCCGCCGGCCCCGCCCGCGCCCGGCGCGGTGCCCGTGCGCGACTCGACGGGCACGTCCTTGGCATCGTTCACCGGCACCGGCGTGCTGCAACCCGCCGCCAGCAGCGCCAGCGCCCCCAGGGTCAGAACAGCGGTTCGTGTCGTTTTCATCATCGTCTCTCCTAGCGGTTGAACGGGCCCCACACCGGTTCGCGCACGTCGGCGCCGGTGGCGAGCAGTCGGGCCTTGATGCGCCCGTCCAGCGTGGTGGTCATCAGCACGTCGCGGCCCTGGGCGCGCGAGGCATAGATGACCAGCTTGCCGTTGGGCGCAAAGCTCGGGCTTTCGTCGTCGTTGGTGTCGGTCAGGGCGATCGGGGTTCCGCCGGCGCCCTCGCCCAGCTCCATCGTGTGCAGTCTGAACGAGCCGCCGCCCAGGCGCGAGATGAAGGCCATCCGCTTGCCGTCGGGGCTGAGCGCCGGGCTGATGTTGTAGGCGCCGGCAAACGTCAGGCGCTGGGCGTCACCGCCATTGGCGCCGATGCGGTAGATCTGCGGGCCGCCGCCGCGGTCGCTGACGAAGACCAGGCTCTTGCCGTCGGGCGCCCAGGCGGCCTCGGTGTCGATGGCACCGCTTTGCGTCAGGCGACGCGGCGTGCCGCCTTCGCGTCCGATCACATACAGCTGCGAGCCGCCGTCGCGCGACAGGGTCACGGCCAGCTGCTTGCCGTCGGGCGACCAGGCGGGCGCGCTGTTGCTGCCGCGGAAGTTGGCGATCGAGCGGCGCTGGCCGGACGAGACGTCCTGCACCCAGACCACCGCCTTCTGCGACTCGAACGACACGTAGGCCAGTTCGCGCCCGTCGGGCGACCACGCCGGCGAGATGATCGGGTCGGGACTCGACAGCGCCACCTGCCCGCCCTCGCCGTCGGCGTCGGCGATGCGAAGCGTGTAGCGCCCGGCCGCGCGCGTGACGTAGGCGATGCGGGTCGAGAACACGCCCTTGTCGCCGGTCAGGCGCTCGTAGATCGCGTCGGCCACGCGGTGCGCGGCCAGCCGGATGTCGGCCAGGGGAACCGCCAGGCTCTGGCCGCCAAGGTCCTGGCCCTTGACCACGTCCCACAGCTTGTAGCGCACGTCGAGCCGCCCGTCGGCCAGGCGCGACACCGAACCGCCGGCCAGCGCGTCAGCGCCGCGGCCGCGCCATTCGCTCATCGACGGCTGCGCCGTCTCCTCGACCACGTTCGGGGCGTCAAGCAGGCGGAACAGGCCGCTGCGCTCGAGGTCGGCACGCACGATGGCACTGACGACGCCGAGCGAGGGCGCGGCCTTGTCGTCATCGCGAAAGCGCGCCACCGCGACCGGGATCTGGGTCGCACCGACGCCGCTGATCTCGACCCGGAACTGGGCCCAGGCACGCGGCAGGGTGAGCGAGGCGGCCGTGCCGGCCATGGCCACGCACCATTGGCGGCGCCGCATG
>DATLIE010000220.1:0-23251 GCA_035539635.1 Burkholderiaceae bacterium | reverse complement strand
CCGGTCAGCAGGTGCAGGCGTGCCAGGCCCGGCTGCGGGTCCCAGCCCAGTGCATGGGCCTGGCGGTACGACGCCTCGGCGTCCTCCAGGTCGCCCACGCTGAGCTGGATGTCGCCCAGCACGCAGTAGGCGTCGCCCTCGGCCCAAGGGGCCGCCTGGGCCAGCAGCGTGGCGGCCGAACGTACCTCGGCGGCGGCCTGGCTCAGCTCGCCCTGCACATTGAGCACCGCGGCGCGGTGCAGCTGGCAGGTGCCGGGAAACGCAGGCATGCGGGCGCTATGGCTCCATTGCTCGTAGGCCTGCGCGAACTGCGCGGCGCGCAGCCAGTCGTTGCGATAGCGCGCGGCGTAGAGGATCGAGCACAGCGACCAGCCTGCCGCCCACGGGCACACGCCGCCCAGGCGGATCATCGCGGCGGCTTCGTCGTGTTGCGCCAGGCCTTCGGCAACGTCGCCGCGCGACATCAGGCCGTGGCCGCGGTAGGTGAGGCCCAGGCATTCCACGTCGGCGTCGTGCCGCGCGCGGCCGATGCGCACGGCGTCGTCGGCGTGACTCAGCGCGCCTTCGGGGTCGCCGCCGGCCAGCGCCATGCGGGCCGACATCCAGGCGTAGTGGCCACGCTCGATGGGATCGGCCTGACCGTCGAGGTAGCGGGAGGCGCGTTGCAGCAGGCCGCGCGCGATCGCGCCCTGGCGCTGGTCGGTGCGGATCTGCACCAGCAGCAAGGTCGCGCGAGCGGCGGTCAACGGGTCGCCGGCGCCGCCGCGTTCTGCCACGAGGCGCTCCAGCGCGGCCACCGCGCTCGGGCCTTGGCCGCCGCAGATGGCGGCGCGGCCCCAGGCCTCGATGTCGTCGGCGCGCAGCGGGGACTGCGCGTCGGCGGCGGCGAAGGCTTCGCATGCCGCCGGCCAGTCGCTGCGCTCGCACGCGGCGCGCGCGGCGGCAACGGGGTCGTCGGCGGCGGCGGCCGGCGCCGGCGCGGTTTGCGCCGACGCTTCGAGGTCATCGATGCAGAAGCGGTAGCCGTGGCGCGGGTAGGTGCGCACCGCGTCGGCCAGGCCGGCGTCGGCCAGCGCGCTGCGCGCCAGGCTCACCACGCGCTGCAGCGCGTTGTCGACCACGATCGTGCGCGGCCAGAGCGCTTCGAGCAGCTCGTCCTTCGACACGACGCGCTGGCGGTGGCGCACCAGGTAGCACAGCAGGTCGAACACCAGAGGCTGCAGCTTCAGCTCGCGCCCATGCACGGTCAGGGAGCGGCGCGCCTCGTCGAGCTCGCAGGCGCCGAAACGGAAAGGTGGGGCGGCGGCCGTCACGGGCGCATTGTGCCAAGGCAGCCCTAGGACAGCGGCTGCCACAGGCCGACCACCGCGCCGACCGCGTCCTCGATCAGCGCGATGCGCGCGCTGCGCTCCACGTCGAAGGGCGCCACGAGCACGCGCCCGCCCAGCGGCGCGATGCGCGGCACCAGTGCATCGAGGTTGTCGACGCGCAGGTACGGCGTCCAGTGCGAGGGCACGCCCTGCTCGCGCTGCGCGTGCCTCAAGCGGTAGAGCGAAGCCACGTCGCGCCCGCCGACGCGGCAGCGCGTGAAGCGCCCGCCGTTGGCGCGCTGTGTCGCGAAGCGCCAGCCGAAGGCCTGCGAATAGAAGGCCATCGCCGCGTCGTCGTCGCTCGCCGCCAGGTCGAGCCAGCAGAACGCGCCGGGGGCGGCTGCGGCGGGCGTGTCCATCTCAGGCGCCGGGAGGGCGATCGCCGCGCAGCGGCGTGCGCGTCTGGGCAACGATGAGTCGCATGGTGCGGGCTCCAGGGCAGGTCGAGGATGAATGGAGGCCGCCCCGGCGAGTGCGGGGCGGCCGGCGGGGCCGTCAGACGGCGGTCATCGGTTCGATGACGCTGCGCACTTGCGACACCTTGCTGGCGGGGAAGCCGCTCAGCCTGGCGTGCTCGTGCACGAGCGACTCGTCGTCGGCCAGGTAGATGCAGAAGGTCTTGTCGTCGACGACGTAGGACTGCACCCACTGCACATGGCCGGACAGTTTGGCCAGCGCGGCGTTGGAGGTGGCCGAGGCGTCCTTGAGTTGTGCGCCGTTCATGGCGCCTACGCCGGGGAGGTTGCGTTCGATCACGTAGCGTTTCATGGTGTTGACTTTCGAAAAGTAGAGGGGAAGGAGACAGCCGCAGCGGCAAGGGAAGGCCTGGCGGTCGTGCTGCGGGAAGGGCGACCACCCGGCTGGAACAGAGAAGGAGGCCGTCAGCAGCGCGCGCGCTGCTGGCGCCAGACATGCCAGCGCATGGCGAGGCGAAGTTCAGTGGCAGTGAACACGGGCATTCCAGTCATTGAAGAGCCCATCGGGGTTGTGCTCCCACAGCCAGACATGCAGCGTGTACAGCGGCGTGGTCAGGCCGTAGCGGTTGGGCACGCGCAGCAGGTGGAAGGGGTGGCCGAACAGCGACGGCGGCTGCGGATGCAGCGCGTCCCATACCGGCGCGGGCACCACGTACTCGAGCGCGGCGAGTTCCAGCTTGCCACCCGCGGCCTGGCGGTAGACCAGCAACTCGGGCCGCAGCGGGTCGAGCACGCCGTCGACGAGCGCGCCGTTGAGGTAGTGGATGCCCATTCCGCCCTGGCCGGGCTGCGCGACGCAGTCGCCGGCAAGGTCGGGGAACTTGACGTAGTTGGCGGCGATGGCCGCGTCGACGTCGGTGAACGGGGCCGTGGCCTTGCGCGCGTCGGCCAGCAGCTTGTGCAGGTTGAAGTCGCCGGCGGGCACGTCGCCGTGTGCGCGCGGTGCGGTGATGGTCGCGCAGGCGGCCAATGCGACGGCCAGCGACAGGGTGGAGCGGAGGAAGCGGTGCATGGAGAAGGTCCTTTGGCGTGGGGGTCGTGGAGGTCAGGCCGGCAGGGCCTGGTCGGGGGCGGGATGCAGAGGGTCGAGGTCATTGCGGAAGACGATGCGGGCAAACACCGGCGTGATCTCGTCGGCCGGCAGACCGGCGCGCGACGCGTGCTCGCGCAGCGCGCCGGGATCGACGGCCTGGTACAGGCAGGCGGTGCCGAGCGCGTTGCCCTCGTCTTCGCGCAGCGTGTAGCTGCGCAGCCAGCTCACTTGGTGCGGCATGTCTTCGTCGGCGATGCGCCGCGCGGTGCCCAGGCGTTGGGCGAGCTGCGCCGCGTCTTGGCCAACGCCGCGGCGACGCACCAGATACACCTTGGTCGGAGCGAATGGGCGCAGCACGTGCGTTGCCTGCACCGCCTGGATGCCGTGCGCCGGCAACTCGGCGAGCAGCGCGTGGCGGCGCAGCGCGTCGATGCCGTCGGCGCGGAAGACACAGGCCAGTCCGAAGCTGCCGTTGGTTTCGCGCAGGGCATAGGAGTGCAGCCAGTGCACGTCGAGCGCCGTGGACGGCTGCTCGTCGAGCGTGCGCAGCCGCGTCAGCGCAGCGTTGAGTTCGGTGGCACTGGTGGCGACGCCGCGGCGTCGCACGAGGAAGGTGTCGGTGGTCATCGGAGGGCCTCGGTGTGGGGCATGAAAGCGAGTGCACGAAGCGTAGGCAGCGGGACCGGCGCCGTCCTTGCGGCCGCCTGATCAAACGCTGATGCTTTGCTGGGCCTGGCGCGGTGTGTGCGGCGCCGGCGGCAGATGGCCCCACCCGGGGCGCCGTGAAGAGGGCTTGACGCGAGCGACCCGTCGGCCGCTGCCAAACCCGACCAACGCACCCGAGGAACGCTCAAGGGACGCCCCTCGGGCAAAAGTGCGCCTGTTCATCGACAGGAATGCACTGACATGCTCCCCGCACATCTCTTCGACCAGGCGCCGCTCGTGGTCTACATCCTCGCGCTGACCCTGACGCCCGGCCCGTCGTCGCTGCTGATCGCCGCCTGCGGCGCGCGCTTCGGGTTCGCCCGCTGCACGCCGCACCTGCTGGGCGCGTGGCTCGGCTTCGAGCTGCAGCTGCTCGCGGCGGCGCTCGGCACCGGTGCGGCGCTGCTGGGCCACCCCACGCTGCAGACCGTGATGCAGCTGGCCTCCACCGCCTACCTGCTGTGGCTCGGCTGGCGCCTGCTCGGCGCGCGTACCGACGCCAAGGCGCCGCTGCCGAGGCCGCTGACCTGGCAGGCCGCCGCCACGCTGCAGCTGGCCAACCCCAAGCCCTGGCTGACGGCGGTGGCGAGTGCGGGCCTTTTCCTGCCCGCCGCCGCGCCGGCGCTGAAGAAGAGCGCCTTCCTGCTCTGTGCCGGCGGCGCGGGCGTGCTCGGCCTGGCCGCGTGGGCGGTGGCCGGCATGGCGCTGCAGCGCTGGCTCGGTGCGCCGTCGCGCCAGGCGATGCTGAATCGCGCGATGGCCGGCGCGCTGGTGGCGGCGGCGCTGTGGGGTCTGGTCGGCGCCCGTGGCGCGCTGCGGCCGGTGCTGGACCTGGCCTGAGCTCAGGACGCCGCGTGCTCGTGGTACCAGGCCGCGGCCTGGCCGCGCGAGCTGAGTGCCAGTTTGTCGAGGATGTTGGCCACGTGGCGCTTGACCGTGTGCGGGCTCAGGTCGAAGGCGCGCGCGATGAGCTTGTTGCTCTCGCCCGCGGCGATGCGTTCGAGCACCTCGAGCTCGCGGCTGGTGAGGCCATCGGCGGCGGCGCTGGCGACGGCCTTGCCCGCGCCCGGCGCGGCCGGCGTGTCGGAGGGGGTGCCGATGCGCCGTAGCCAGGTTTGCAGTTCGGCGGCGTCGGCGTCGTCGAGCAGGCCCTGCCAGTCCTGCGCGGCCAGCAGCGGCGCCGCCGCGCGCGCGAACAGCATCGAGCCGGCCGCGCCCAGGCGCGCCCGCGCCCGCAGGCCCGCCAGGGGCGCGGCCGCTTCGCGCACCCGACCGGCGCGCAGGCAGGCCGCGGCAAGCACCAGGCGCGTGGGCAGGTCCAGCCGCGTGCGCACCAGGCCCACCTCGTCGGCGACGCAGCGCTGCCAGCAGGCGATGGCCGCAGTGGCATCGCCGCGCTGCCACGCGGCATGGCCGCGCGCGAGGTCGAGCACGATGGCGTGCAGGCCGGGCAGGGCGCTGTCCACCGGCGTGGATTCGAACACCGCGATCTGCTCGGCGAGCGCCTGGGCATCGCCCACCGCGGCGGCGCAGCCCGCGATGAAGTTGCCGACGATCCAGCGCGCGCGGTGGCCCTGTCCGGTGGACGGGCCCTGCAGCAGCTGCGCGATCGCTGCGCGCGTGGCGGCGGCGTCGCCGCTCGCGGCCTCGATCTGCAACTGCAGCACGGTGGCCAGTGCGTTCACGCCGGTGGGCTCGGCCAGCCAGCGCAGCTCCTGCTGCGTGGCCTCCAGCGCCGCGCGTGCACCGTCGATGTCGCCCAGCACCAGCAGCCGGTGCCAGCCGCGCGTGACCAGCGCCATCGCCTTGAGCGTGAGCGGCTGTTCGCCGCAGACGTGCAGGGCGCCCTCGACCCAGCGCTCGATCAGCGGCCCCATGCCTGGGATGTGCACGCCCACGGTGCCCAGGTTGCCCTGGTACCAGAGGTGCGGCTCGCGGCTGCGCTGCAGGTGCTCCAGCGTGCCGGCATAGCGGCGGCGCGCGTCGTCGAAGCGGCCTTCGTCGATGTCGGCCCAGGCCAGCGCCACGCCGGTCACCACATGCGGCGCGGGAGCCTGCGCCTGCAGCCGCTCGACGCCCAGCTCGCGCAGGCCGCGGCGGCTCAGGAAGTTGAGCGCGATCGCGCGGTAGCCCAGGCCCATCGCAGCCACTTCGGTGTCGCCGGCCTGCTCGCCCAGCGCCTGTGCGGCGCGCGCCGAGGCGTCCATCGTCGTGAAGTCGCCGGTGGCCCAGCCGAGCAGGCATTGCGACAGGTGCCAGGCCGCGAGGCGCTCGCGCGTCGCGGCGTCGAACTGCGCGAGCACCGCGCGCACGGTGGGCAGCGCGCCGGCGGTGATCCAGGCCGGCGTGGCTTCCAGCAGGGTCTGCGCCGCGCCGGCGTCGTCGCCCGCGCGCAGCAGCAGCGTGATGCGGCGCAGCGGATCGCCTTCGCCGGCCGCGGCGCGGCCGAACAGCTGCGGCAGCGCGTCGGGCCGCTCGCGCCGCAGGCGCTGCTCGAGCGCGGCGCGCAGCAGGTCGTGCAGCTTGAGCGTCGGCTCGGGTGCGTCGAGCGCGCTGACGAACAGGCCCAGCTGCTCCACGCGATCGAGCAGCCGCGGCGCGTCGGCGCGGCCGGTGACGGCCGCCGCGCGGGCGGCGGTCAGCTCGGGCAGCACCCACACCTGGAGCAGGAACTCGCGCAGCTCGGCGTCGAGCGTGTCGATGACCTCGGCGTTGAGGAAGTCGGTGAACGCGCGCTCGCTGCCGATGGCGGAGGTGCGGTCCGAGCGCAGCGCGAGCTGCACGCCGGCGGCCCAGCCGTCGGTGCGCGCGAGCAGCGTGTCGAGCTGCCCGCCGTCGGCGCCGGCCGCGGCGAGCCAGGCCGCCAGCTCGTCGCGCGTCCAGCGCAGCCGGTCCTGGCGGAACTCGGCCAGTTCGCCCGCGGCGCGCCAGCGCGGCAGCGCCAGCGGCGGGTCGTGGCGCGTGAGCAGCGCGACCGTCCAGCGCGGGCCCAGGCGCTCGATCAGCGCGTCGAGGAAGCGGTGCACGGCGTCGTCGTCGATGCGGTGCAGGTCGTCGATCACGATCAGGCCATGCGGCATGTCGGCGGCTTCGAGCGCGTTGATCAGCTCGATGGTGAAGCGGTTGCGGCCGGCGGCGTCGGCCGCGCCGGCCACCAGCGCTTCGGGCGCGGTGCGCCACGGCAGGTCATGGGGTTCGAGCGCGGCGACCAGGCACTCGAGCAGGCGCGGCAGGTCGTCGCCCGCGTCGGCCGCCACCCAGGCCAGCGCCGTGCCGGGCGGCAGCGCCTGCAGCGCGCGCGCCATCAGCGCGCTCTTGCCGTAGCCGGCGGGGGCGCTGACCAGCACCAGGCGTTGCGAGGCCAGCGCCTCGGTCAGCGGGGCGTCGATGCGCGGACGCGCCAGCAGCACGCGGCCGCGCGGGCGCGGCGGCTGGATCTTGGTGCGGGCGAAGCTCATCGCGCCCGGAATGCTACGCGGCAGCGCCTCGCTGGCGAAGCGTCACGTAGAGGCCCGGCACGGGCGTGCCCTGCTCGTGCCGGATCGGCGCCGCGCGCAGCCCGTCGACGGCCAGCGCGCACCGTGCGGCGAGCTGGCGCACGTAGGACTCCGAGTGCGCATAGCGCAGGCTCGGCAGCAGCTGCAGCGGCTGGTCGTTCGTCGGCAGTTCCAGCGTGAATGCGAAGAGGCCACCCGGTTCGAGCAGGCGCGCCACGTCGGCGAACACGGCCGACAGCTCGCCCACGTAGATCATCACGTCGGCGGCCACCACCAGGTCCGCGCGCTGCGTCGTGCCGGCCAGGAAGGCGCCGATGTCGGCCTGCACCAGCTCGCGGTACACGCCGAGCTGCTTCGCCTGCTCGAGCATCGCGCCCGACAGGTCCACGCCGTCGACCGCGTCGCTGACGGGCTTGAGCAGCGCACCGCACAGGCCGGTGCCGCAACCCAGGTCGATCACGCGGCGAAAGCGCCGGCCGCTCGCGACGATCGGCTGCACCAGCAACTCGTGCGCGCGGTAGCCGAGCTGCCCGACCAGGTGGCCCTGGAAGTCGGCCGCGTAGTCGTCGAACAGCGCCTGCACGTACTGGCGCGGCGCGGTGGCGGGCGGCACGGGCCCGCCGCGCACCGCGGCCAGGTAGTACGCGTGCAGCTCGCGGTCCGCGCCGTGCGCGATGGCCTGCTCGAAGCTCTGCGCTGCGGCCTCGAACTGGTGAAGTTCGCGCTGCAGGCTGCCGCGCAGGCTCCAGGCCGCGGCGAGCGTGGGGTCGAGCGCCAGCGCGCGCCCCAGCGACGGCAGCGCGTCGGCGGTGCGCCCGAGGCGCGCCTGGCAGCGGCCGAGGCTCAGCCACAGTGCGGGGGCGTTGTCGGTGATCGTCAGCGCCTTCGTCAGTGCCTCGACCGCCGCGGCCCAATCGGCATGGGCCTCGTGCGCAAGGCCGAGACAGGCCCATGCGTCGCCGAACTGCGGCTCGCCGGCGACGGCCTGCTGCAGCAGCGGCAGCGCCTCGCGCGTGTGCCCCAGCTTGAACAGCGTGACGCCCAGGTTGCCCAGCACCGACGGCCGGCCGGGCGTGAGCGCCTGACAGCGTTCGAAGCAGGCGCGCGCGGCCTCCAGCCGGCCGGCCTGGAAGTGCGCGATGCCTTCGAAGAAGGTGGTGCGGGACAGCTCCAGCGGTTGCGATGGCGTCATGCGGCACTCGACCCCAGGCCCGCCCGCAGGGTCAGGGCTGCGCCTTCTCCAGCTCGCCGTAGGCGTGGTTCATCCACAGCTTCAGGCGCTGGCGCTCCATGATGCCCAGGCCCGGGCCGTCCGCGCCGCTGGCGTTGCGCGCGGCCCAGAAGCTGCTGTTGCGCGCGTCGATCTTCTGCACCAGCGGGTCGTGCAGGTGCTTGAGGTCGATCACCTTGGCGCCGAGCGCGAGCGCACGATCGAGCTGGCCCGACTTCTCGAGCAGGCTGAAGTCGCTGCCGCGCAGCTGGTTGCGCACCAGCACGTAGTGCAGGCGCAGGCCGAAGCGGTCGAGCAGGCGCGCCAGCAGGTCCACCGAATCACGGCCGCTGTCCATCACGTGCCAGTACTTGAGCGTGAAGCCCGACAGATTGCCCATGTCGAGCACGCCGGACTCGTCCATCCACTTCACCAGCGGCTCGTGCGTCTGCGCGGCCAGGTCCACCAGCACGCGCACGCCCGGCTGCGCCAGCGCGGCCTCGACGATGCGGTCGAGCGCTTCGAACTGGTCCACCAGCGCCTCGGACGCGTAGTCGGTGTAGAAGCGCAGCAGCGAGCCGTGCGAACGGTCGGTGTCGAAGCCGACGAAGGGCCACTCGCGGTCGATGAAGTACTGCGCCAGCAGGCGCGAGACCATCGACTTGCCGACCCCGCCCTTCTCGCCGCCGATCAGGTGGATGACGGACGTGGGGTTGTGTTCGAGCGTCGGTACTTCCATCGGTGGGGCCTCGCCAAAAGCGCGCATTGTGCATGGCGCGGCGCGGGTTGCAGAACGCGCCGATATAGTGGTGCGGCCCCGCCATGGCCCGACCGCAGCGCCCCCGCATCACGCCGATCGCCGGCCCGATCCTGGGCGAGTTTCTGGTCGGCATCAGCGTGACGATGGCCGCGCTGTGGATGGCCTCGCAGATCTCGGACGCGGCCGCCGGCGCCTTCGGGATGAGCCAGCAGGTGCTTGAGTCGCTGTTCGTGCTGTTCCGTGTGCTCGCGCTCGGCGTGGGCGTGACCATCGCGCAGGCCGTCGGCGGCCGCCGGGCCGAGGCGGCACGCCGCACCGCGCTGGTCGGCCTGGGGGCTTGCACCTGGGCCGGTGTCGCGGCCGCGCTGTGGCTGCTGTTCCTCGGCGAATGGACGCTCGAGTCGCTGAACGCGCCGACCGAGGTGGCCGCGCTGGGCGCGCAGTACCTGCCGCTGCTGGCGGTGGCCGCGCTGCTGGAGGCCTACAACCTGGTGATGGCGGCGATCCTGCGCGCGCACCTGCACGCGCGCGACACGCTGGTCGTGATGCTGGTGATGCACGCGACGCACCTCGCGCTCGCCTTCCCGCTGATGCTGGGCGTGGGCATCGTCGACTGGGACGGCCTGGGCCTGCAGGGCAACGCGGTGGCGCTGACGCTCAGCCGCGCCGCCGGCCTGGCGCTGCACCTGTGGCTGTGGCGGCGGCGCATGAACCTGGTACCGGTGCAGCGCGACTGGTGGTATTGCCCGGCGCGCGCGCTGGGACCCGTGCTGCGCGTGGGCATCCCCGGTGCGTCGCTGGACATCGCCTACCGCATCGCCTTCATGATGGCGATCGCGGCCGCGGCCAAACACGGTGTGGCCGCCGTGGCGACGCAGGCCTATGTGCTGCAGACGCTGCGCTACGTGCTGCTGATCAGCCTGGCCATCGGTTGGGCCTGCGAGATCATGGTCGGCCACCTGGTGGGGGCGGGCAAGTTCCGCACCGCGCACCTGCTGGTGCGCAAGGGGCTGCGCAACGGCATCGTGGCCTCGGGCGCGCTGGCGCTGGTGGCCGCGGCCAGCGCGCCGTGGTTCATGCGCGCGTTCACGCACGATCCGGCGGTGATCCAGGCCGCGCAGACGCTGCTGTGGATCAGCTTCGCGCTCGAGACCGGGCGCGTGGCCAACCTGGTGGTGCTGGGCGCGCTGCGCTCCACCGGCGACGTGATCTACCCGGTGTCCGCCGCCATCGCGTCGATCGTGCTCGTGCTCGGCTTCGGTTCGCTGTGGCTGGGCGCGCACTTCGGGCTGGTGGGCATCTGGATCGCCTACGCCGCGGACGAGTGGATCCGCGGCGCGCTGATGTTCTGGCGCTGGGAGACGCATGGCTGGGTCACGCACGCGCGTGGCATCTACCAGCGCCTGCGCTCGCCGGGGCTGGAGAGCCGGTTCTGAGGCACCCCGATCGCGGGGCCTGCGGCCAGGTCGTGAACTAGGACCTTCTCGCCGAAGGGGGCTCGGCCGCAACATTCGGTTACGGAGCCGCATCGACGTGCCCCGTGGGAGAACGACACATGCTGCACCCCCTCGCCCCCTGGCTCATCGCGATCGCCCTGGTCGCCGCGCTGGGCGTCCTTCAGTGGCGCGTCATGCACAGCCTGCAGCTCCGGCGTCTGGCCGCCGTGCGCGCCAAGCACCAGAGCGCCCAACAGTCGGCGGCCAAGCTGCTGCAGCAGGCGCGCCAGCAGACGGCCCAGGTGCAGCAGGAACTGGCGGCCGTGCGCGAAGCGGCCAAGCTCGGCCAGACCACGGCGCGCGCTCGCGCCGCGGCCGGCAACGCGGTGGCGCGCCAGCGCCTGAACGAGATGCTCGACGACGCGCCGATGGCAGAGCTGCCCAAGGACGGCTTCGCCGACACGTTGCCGTCACGCCACTTCGCGCCCTCGACCACCTTCGGCCTGCTGCAGCGCTCGGGCTCGCGCGCGATGTAGGTCGCGCGGGCCGGCCCGGCGCGTTGCGCCGCCGCCCGACACGCCATCAGGCTCGCCGCCGCGGGCGCACGGGTGTAGGCTGCACCGCTCCACACGGCCACCCCGGGAGCGCGCGATGACGAACCATGTCTACAAGATCGTGGAACTGGTCGGCTCGTCGACCAGCGGCAGCGACGACGCGATCCAGCGCGCCATTGCCACGGCGGCCAAGACGGTTCGCCACATCGACTGGTTCGAGGTGGTCGAGACGCGCGGCCATGTGGCCGATGGCAAGGTGGCCCACTTCCAGGTCAAGCTGAAGGTGGGTTTCCGCCTTGAGGCCTGAGGGCTTTGTGGAAGGGGAAGCAGCATGACCACCGTCGCGGACATCCTGAAGACCAAGGCCGACCGATCGGTCCACACCATCGGCCCGACGGCATCGGCGTTCGATGCCGCGCAGCTCCTGGCGCAGAAGAAGATCGGTGGCCTGCTGGTCGTCGACAGCGGCCAGATCATCGGCATCGTGACCGAGCGCGACTACGCCCACAAACTCGTGCCGATGGGACGCGTGCCGAAGGACACGTCGGTGCGCGACATCATGTCCAGCCCGGTCATGTACGTGCGGTCGCAGCACACCAGCGGCGAGTGCATGGCCCTGATGACGGAGAACCGGCTGCGCCACCTGCCGGTGGTCGACGACGGCCAGCTGGTCGGCCTGGTCTCGATCGGCGACCTGGTCAAGCATGTCATCTCCGAACAGCAGTTCACCATCGAGCAGCTCGAGCACTACATCGCTGGCCATCACTGAGCGCGGCGGGGCCGTAGGGTGGCCCCGCTGGCATAGGCCCCGCAGGCGTGGGAAGCTCGCTCCCGATGGCAGACACCTTTCGCATCGGCGCCGGCGCCGGCTACTCGGGCGACCGCATCGACCCCGCGCAGGCGCTGGCCGAGCACGGCCACCTCGATGCGCTCGTCTTCGAGTGCCTGGCCGAGCGCACGATCGCGCTGGCGCAGCTGCGGCGCAGCCGCGAACCGGAGCATGGCTACGACCCGCTGCTCGAAGCGCGCCTGCGCGCGGTGCTGCCGGCCTGCGTGCGCGGTGGTGTCACGGTGGTCACCAACATGGGCGCGGCCAACCCGCCGGCCGCCGGCCGGGCTGCGATCGGCGTGGCGCGTGAGCAGGGCTTGAAGCTGCGCGTGGCCGTGGTCGGCGGCGACGACGTGCTGGCCTGGGTGCGCGCTAACGACCCGGCGTTGATGGACGGGGTCGGTCGCGCTTCGGGCCTCGGCGAGCTGGTGTCCGCCAACGCCTACCTCGGTGCCGATGCGCTGCTCCCGGCGCTGGCCAGCGGCGCGAACGTCGTGATCACCGGCCGCGTGTCGGACCCGGCGCTCTTCCTCGCACCGCTGATGCACCGCTTCGGCTGGCGTGCCGACGACTGGCCGCGCCTGGGGCAGGGCATCCTCGTCGGCCACTTGCTCGAATGCGCGGCGCAGGTCAGCGGCGGCTACATCGCCGACCCGGGCCGCTTCGACGTGCCGGACCTGCACGACGTGGGCTTTCCGCTCGCCGAGGTGGGCGCCGACGGCCGCGCGGTGATCACCAAGCTGCCGGGCAGCGGCGGGCGCGTAGATCGCCTGACCTGCACCGCGCAGCTGCTGTACGAGGTGGGCGACCCCGCGCGCTACCTGCAGCCCGACGTGGTGGCCGACTTCTCGCGCGTGCGCTTCAGCGAACTGGAACCCGACCGCGTGCAGGCCGAGGGCGCGGGTGGCAGCGCGCGGCCCGACACGCTGAAGGCCACCCTCGGCTACCGCGACGGTTGGATCGGCGAAGGCCAGATTTCCTACGCCGGCCCCGGCGCGCGTGCCCGCGGAGAGCTCGCGCTGCGCGTGCTCGGGCAGCGCCTCGCGCGCCTGGGCCTGGCCGCGCGCGAGCGGCGCGCCGAGCTGATCGGGGTCAACGCGATGCATGGGTCGCAGCTCGGTACGGACCGCGAGCCCTACGAGGTGCGCGTGCGCCTGGCTGTGCGCTGCACCTCGCAGGACGAGGCGCAACGCATCGGCCAGGAGGTCGAGGCGATGTACCTCAACGGACCGGCCGGCGGTGGCGGCGTGACGCAGTCGGTGCGCGAGGTGATCGCGGCCGCGTCGGTGCTGGTGCCGCGCGACGCGGTGCATGCCAGCGTGCAGGTGCTGGAGGCTTAAACGATGACGAAGCTGCACGACATCGCGATCGCGCGCTCGGGCGACAAGGGCAACCTCGCGACGCTCTCCGTGATCGCGCGCGACCCGGCGCATTACCCGCAGCTCGAACGCTTGCTGAGCGCCGAGCGCGTGCGCGCGCACTTCGACGGGGTGGTGCGCGGCGACGTGCAGCGCTTCGCGCTGCCGCACCTGGGCGCCGTGCACTTCGTGATGCACGAGGCCCTGGCCGGCGGCGTGACACGCTCGTTGGCGCTCGACGCGCATGGCAAGACCCTCGCCGCCGCGGTGCTCGACATCGAGCTCGACGCGCCGCCCCCCGCTTGACCCGACAATCGAACCATTCCCCCCGATCACAACGAAGGAGACCCTGCCGTGCCGTCCCTGCTCAACCGTCGCTCGACCCTGATCGCCGCCGCGCTGCTCACCGGCAGCACCGTGTGGGCCCAGGCCTGGCCGAACAAGCCGATCCGCGCCGTGGTGCCGTTTGCCGCCGGCAGCGCCACCGACCAGATCGGCCGCGCCTTCGCCGAGAAGATGTCGGCCACGCTGGGCCAGCCGATCGTGGTCGACAACAAGCCGGGTGCCAACGGCATGCTCGGCGCCGACGTGGTGGCCAAGGCGCCGGCCGACGGCTACACGATCCTGGTGGGCACCAACAGCACCAACGCGGCGCTGAAGTTCCTGATGAAGCAGCTGCCCTACGATCAGGACAAGGCCTTCGCGCCCGTGGCCTACCTCGGCTCGGTGCCGCTGATGGTGGCGGTCAACAACGACGTGCCGGCCAAGACGCTGAAGGAACTGGTCGACCTGTCGAAGGCCAAGCCGGGCCAGACCAGCGTGGCCTATGCCAGCACCTCGCAGCAGGTGTCGTCGGAGATGCTGGCCAGCATGGCCGGCGTGAAGTTCAACATGGTGCCGTACAAGGCCGGCCCGGCCGCGATGACCGACCTGATCGGCGGCCAGGTGATGGTGTTCACCGCCGACTTCGCGGTCACGGTGCCGCAGTACAAGGCCGGCAAGATCCGCGGCCTGGCGGTCACGTCCACCAAGCGCGCGGCCGCGGTGCCCGACCTGCCGACGGTCAACGAGGCGCTCGGGATCAAGGACTACGAGCTGATCGCCTACTTCGCCGTCTTCGCGCCCGCGGGCACGCCGGCCGACGTGATCGCCAAGCTGAACCAGGCGGTCAACGCGGCGGCGGCGAGCAAGGACATCCAGGACAAGTTCGCCAACCTGGGCTTCGCGGTCGAGCCGGGCTCGCCCGACGACCTGGCGCGCCGCAACCGCGCCGAGACCGTGAAGTGGGAGAAGGCGATCCGCGACGCGAAGATCGAGGCGCAGTAACCGGCCCTGGCGCGCCGGGCCCGCGGCTCAAGCCGCGGGCTGGAACAGCGCGGTCACGCGCACCGTGCTGCCGGCGCTCTCGGTGCTGACCTGGGTCGAGCCGCTCTTGGCCAGGCGGATCATCGAATCGTTGGTGGCGAGGATCTCGGCGACGAAGCCGCGCACCCCGCGCCGCTGGGCGTCGGCGGCCATGCGCGCCTGCAGTGCCGTGCCGAGGCCGCAGCCCTGCCACTCCGGGCTGACGATGAAGGCGGTCTCGGCCAGGTTGGTCGACGGGTCGACGAAGTAGCAGGCTTGGCCGACGATCTGCGGGCTTTCGCGCGGGCCTGTCGCGGCGACGAAGCCGACCTCGGTCTCGAAGTTCAGGTTGCACAGGCGCTGCGCGTCCTGGTTCGACAGGCTGCGCACGTTGCGGAAGAAGCGCGTGTAGACGTCGCGCTCCGACAGGCGGTGGAAGAGGGCGCGGATGCCCTCGGCGTCGGTCGAGGTCGAGGGGCGCAGCAGCACCGTGCGGCCGCCCTTGAGCGTCAACGTCTCCTCGTCCTGCACCGGGTAGGCGCGCATGTTCTTCAGCGCCTGCCCGGCCGGCAGCAGGCCGAGCGCCTTGGCCTGCTCGAACAGCTCGCTGCGGAACTTCGGGTGCGCTACTTCGATCAGCGCGATCGCGCGTTCGCGCATCGACTTGCCGAACAGGTAGGCGATGCCGTACTCGGTGACGACGTAGTGCACGTCGCTGCGCGCGATCGTCACGCCCTCGTCGGGCAGCAGGCGCACGCGGATGCGCGATTGGCCGCCGTCGGCGCTGGTCGACGGCAGGCAGATGATCGGCTTGCCGCCCGGCGAGCGCGAGGCCCCGCGCAGGAACTCGCCCTGCGCGGCCAGGCCGCTGTAGTACTCGCCGTCGAGCTGGTCGGCGCAGACCTGGCCCGTGAGGTCGATCGCGAAGGCCTGCGTCACCGACACCATGCGGTGCTGCGCGGCGATCGCCGAGGGCTGGCACACCGTCTCGATCGGCTGCAGCGAGAACATCGGATTGCGGTCGAGCAGGTCGTACAGGCGCCGCGAGCCCATCGCGAAGCTGGCGACGATCTTGCCGCGCTGGTCGGTCTTGCGCTGGCCGGTCAGGATGCCGCGCTCGATCAGCGGGATGATCGAGTCGGTGATGACGTCGGAGTGGATGCCGAGGTCGCGCCGGTCGGTCAGGTACTTCAGCGCCTCGTTGGTGACGCGCCCGAGGCCGATCTGCAGCGTGGCCCCGTCGTCGATGATGCTGCCGACGTAGCGCGCGATCTGCTCGACCACCTCGCCCGGCATCGCCCCGTGCACGTACTCGATGACCGGCGTGTCCACCGGCACCAGCCAGTCGATCTCGTCGACATGCAGCATCGAGTCGCCCATCGTGCAGGGCATCGCCGGGTTGACCTCGGCAATGACCAGGCGCGCGCGCGACACCGCGGCCCGTGCGATGTCGACCGACACGCCGAGGCTGACGTAGCCGAAGGCGTCGGGCGGGCAGACCTGGATCAGCGCCACGTCGACCGGGATGCGGCCGTTGGCAATCAGCGCCGGCACGCGGGCGATCGACATCGGCACGTACTCCGCCAGGCCCTGGCGCACTGCGGCGCGGATGTCGGCGCCGACGAAGAACGAGCGGTGGCGGTAGTTCGTCGTCGCGCGCCCCGCGGCGTCGTGCGGCACGGCGTGGTCGGTGAAGAAGTGGACCAGCTCGACGTCGCCCGGCCGCGGGCTGCGTGCTTCGAGCGCGGCCACCAGCGCGCGCGGCGTCGCGCACGCCGTGCCGACGAACACATGCTCGCCGTGCCGCACCTGCGCCACCGCCTGCGCCGCCTTGCACACCTTGTCCGCATGCGGCGCCAGCGCCGCGGGCAGCGCGGGCGGCGGGACTGAGGGCGGTTCGCCGCCGAAGCTGTCGCGCAGCGAGCGCACCACGCGCGCGACCAGCCCAGGGGCCGGGTCGGTGTCGTTGCCGGGCATGTCGGGGGCCGTTCTTCTTGTCGAGGGCGGATTCTCGCCCCCGCGTGCGCTGCGCCCTCGCGGCCACTTTGGGGGTTTTCCCGTGCGCATCGGCGGTCGGCGCAGGCCTGTCGCCCCGCACAATTCGCCGCTTGCCTACCTCCAGCCCACGCCCCATGTCCGCCGACGGTTCCCGCCCTGCGCACCAGGACGACCTGCTGCTGCAGCACCTGCGCAACTTCCTGGGCATCATCGACCAGAGCGCGATCGACATGCTGCGCGGCCGGCTGCGCTGGCTGCAGCTGGTCGGCGGCGAGACGCTGATGCGCCAGGGCGAGACGGGCGAGGAGCTGTACCTGCTGGTCAGCGGGCGCTTGCGCGTCTACATCGAGGAGGACGACCAGCGCCGCATCGTGCGCGAGGTGTCGCGCGGCGAGGTGGTGGGCGAGATGAGCCTGATCGCCGATGCCCCGCGCTCGGCCACCGTGGTGGCGATCCGCGACTCGGTGCTGGTCAGCCTGGGCAAGGAGGACTTCGAGCAGCTGCAGGCCACCAGCCCGCAGGTCACGCTGGCGTTGACGCGCCAGATCATCGAACGCCTGCGCACCGAGCGCGGCCCGACCGTGGCCGACCGGCCGGTGACGATGGCCGTGCTGCCGGTCAGCGCGGGTGTCGACGCGGCCGACTTCGCGCGCGAGCTGGCGGGCGAGCTGGCCACGCGCGGCCGCGTCGTCGTGCTGGACGCGGCCGAGGTCGAGCGGCGCGTGCGGGCCGAACATGCCGTGGGGGCGCCGGGCGACGACGGCCATGCGCAACGCAGCCTGGCGATCACCTTCGACGAGCTCGAGGGCACGCACGACTACCTGCTGCTGGTGGGCGACGCCACGCCCACCGAGTGGACGCACCGCTGCGCGCGCCATGCCGACGAGATCCTGCTGCTGGCCGACGCCCAGGCCGAGCCGGCGATCCATGCGAACGAGAGCGCGTTCCTGGTGGACCGCCCGCCGCACGCCGAGGCGGCCGAGATCCTGGTGCTGCTGCACCCGGCCGGCACGGCGATGCCGCAGGGAACGCGGCGCTGGCTCGCGCGCCGGCCGCTGCGCGACCACATCCACCTGCGGCGCGGGCACGCGCCGGACATGGCGCGCCTGGCGCGCATCCAGTCGCGCACCGCGGTCGGCCTCGTGCTGGCCGGCGGCGGTGCGCGCGGTTTCGCGCACCTGGGCATCTTCCGCGCGCTGCAGGAGCGCGGGATCGATGTCGACTATGTCGGCGGCACCAGCATCGGTGCGGTGATGGCCGCCCTGGTGGCGACCGACCGGCCCTGGCAGGAGTTGCAGACGGTCGCGCGCACGGAGTTCGGCCGCGGCCCGACCAGCGACTACACGCTGCTTCCGCTGATCTCGCTGATCAAGGGCCGGCGCCTGCGCCGCATCGTGCGCCTGGCGATCGCCGAGATCATCGGCGAGGGTGCGGGCCTCGAGGACCTGTGGAAGGGCTTCTACTGCATCGCGACCAACTTCTCGAAGGCCAGCGAGATGGTCCTGCGCCAGGGCGACCTGGTGCGCTCGCTGCTCGCCAGCGCCGCGATCCCGGGCGCGCTGCCGCCGGTGGTGATGGACGGTGACCTGCTGTGCGACGGCGGCACCTTCAACAACTTCCCGGTCGACGTGATGCGACGCATGCGTGGCGTGGGCACGGTGATCGGCGTCGACCTCAGTCTGACCAAGTCGCGCCGCATCGAGATCGACGAGGTGCCCAGCGGCTGGGCTCTGCTGCTCGACCGCCTGCGCCCGCGGCCACGCCGCCGCTACCGGCTGCCGAGCCTGTCGGTGCTGCTCATCAACTCCACCATCCTGTACAGCCTGTCGCGCCAGCGCCAGGCGCGCGCGCTGACCGACCTGTACTTCAACCCGCCACTCGACCGCGTGGGCATGCTCGACTGGAAGCGCTTCGACCAGGTCGTGCAGCAGGGCTACGAGCATGCGCTGCAGGTGCTCGGCGAGCGCGTGCCGGCGCCCGTGCCGTCACCCGAGATGGTGCACGGCGGCCTGGCGTTGCACCAACAGCGGTAGCGACAGCATGCGCCGTGCGGTGCGGCGCCACCCTTTGTGGTGCATCGCCGTGCACGGAATTTGCGGGGTCCCTCTGCTGCCGCTGTACCGTGACCCGCCACCGTGACCTCGCCCATCCAGGACTACCTCGACCGACTGCACCGCGACCTCGCCGCCGTCCATGACGGACAGGTCGCCACCTACATCCCCGAGTTGGCGACAGTCGATCCGCGGCTGTTCGGCATCGCGATCGCCACGGTCGATGGCCGCGTCTACGAGGCTGGCGACACGCGCCAACCCTTCACCATCCAGTCGATCTCCAAGCCGCTGGTCTACGGCGTGGCGCTGGAAGACCGCGGCATGGAGCAGGTGCGGCGCACGGTCGGCGTCGAGCCCTCGGGCGACGCGTTCAACTCGATCAGCCTCGAGCCGGTGACCGGGCGGCCGATGAACCCGATGATCAACGCCGGCGCCATCGCCACCACCTCGCTGGTGGCCGGTGCGACGCGCGAGGCGCGCCTCGCGCGGGTGCAGGGCGCGATCTCGGCCTATGCGGGGCGGCCGCTCGAGATCGACGAGTCGGTGTTCGAGTCCGAGCGCGCCACCGGCCATCGCAACCGCGCGATCGGCCACATGCTGCGCAACTACGACATCGTCACCGAGGACCCGGAACCGACGCTCGACCTGTACTTCCGCCAGTGCTCGGTGCTGGTCGACTGCCGCGACCTGGCGCTGATGGCGGCCACGCTGGCCAACAGCGGCACCCACCCGGTGACCGGGGCGACCGCGGTGCGCGCCGAGTTCGTGGGGCCGATCCTGAGCGTGATGGCCACCTGCGGCGTCTACGACTTCACCGGCGAGTGGGTCTACCGCGTCGGCCTGCCGGCCAAGAGCGGCGTCGGCGGCGGCATCATCGCCGTGCTGCCTGGGCAGCTGGGCATCGGCGTGTTCTCGCCGGCGCTGGACGAACGCGGCAACAGCGTGCGCGGCGTCAAGGCCTGCGAGGCGATCTCGCGCGACCTGGGGCTTCACTTCCTGCAGCCGCCGCGCGCCACCGGCTCGACGGTGCGTGCCAGCTACACGCTGGCCGACTTGCGCTCGAAGCGCCGCCGCTCGGCCGAGGAGAACCGGTTGCTGGCCGAGCATGGCATCGAGGTGCGCGTCTTCGAGCTGCAGGGCGACCTGCACTTCGCGACCATCGAGCCGGTGCTGCGTGCGCTGGTCGACGACACGCGCCCGCTGCGCTATGCGGTGCTCGATTTCCGGCGCGTCACCGACGTCGACCGCGCCGCCACGCGCATGCTGGCGGCGCTGATCGGCTGCTGCGCGGCACGCGGCCAGCACCTGGTGCTGACGCGGGTGCGCCGCGGCGGCCTGCTGGCCTCGCTCGACACCGAACTCGACCCGCGCACCGCCGGCGCCTTCAGCTTCCAGCCGCAGCTCGACCTCGGCCTCGAATGGTGCGAGCGCCACCTGCTGGCGCGCCTGGGCGTCGCGAAGACGGCCTCGCGCATCGAGCGGCTGGCCGAGCACCGGCTGTGCGAAGGCGCCTCGGACGAGGACGTGGCCCTGCTCGAGTCGCTGGTCGAGCACCGCAGCTACGAGCCCGGCACGCTGATCGTGCGCGTCGGCGACGAAGCCGACGCGATCTACTTCCTGATGCGCGGCGAGGTCAGCATCGTGGTCGACCTGCACGGTGGTGCGCACAAGCGCCTGTCCACCTTGTCGGCGGGCATGAGCTTCGGCGAGATGGCGCTGTTGTCCGGCGGCCGGCGCTCGGCCAGCGCGCGCGCCGACACGCCGGTGGAGTGCTGGGCGCTGGACGGCGCCGCCTACGCGCGCATCGAGCGCGATCGGCCGTCGCTGGCGCTGCGCCTGCTGCGCAACATGCTGCTCGGCACGATCCAGACCGCGGTGCAGCTCACCGGCGAAGTCGCCGCACTCGAAGGATGACGGACGCCGGCTAGCGCGTCAGCGCCGCCACCATGCGCTCGGACATGTTGATGCGGTCGGCCAGCATGCGCAGCAGGAAGTCGTCGAACGCGATGGCCAGGTCCGGCCGCTCGCGGCGCATGCGCTCGTAGGCCGCCCGCGTCAGCGTGAAGCGCGTGGCCGGCCCTTCGGACGACACCGTGGCCGAGCGCGGCACGCGGCGGAAGAAGCCCATCTCGCCGACCACCGAGCGCGTCGTGATGCTGCGCGCGCGCAGGGTGTGGCCGGTGCTGGTGTCGGTCACGTCCACCACCAGCCGGCCGGCGGCCACCAGGTCGATCTCGTCCGACGGTTCGCCCTGGCGGTACAGCACCTGCGCGCCGCCGACGTCGCGGCGCTCCAGGTAGGCGGTGAAGTCGGCCGCCTGCACGGCCGGCCCGAGCTGGGCCTGCAGCCACGACTCGAAGCCGGCCGGATCCTCGCTGTCGTCGAGCGCGTGCCCGCCGCGCGCCAGCACGCGGTCCTCGCACCAGGCCAGCGCGGCGTTGACGTCGTCGAAGGGCGGCGGCTCGCCCTGCTTGGTGCCGAGCAGGCCGTCGCGCGCCAGCGCGTGCGCCACGTCGCGCGGCATGGCGGCGAACACCAGCGTCGTGCCCTGCTTGTCGCAGTGGTTGCGCAGCTTGATCAGGCTGAGCGTGGCCGAGGCGTCGACGCCCGTCACCAGGCTGAAGTCCAGCACCACGTGGCTCACCGACCGCGGCGGCCGCGCCGCCAGGTCGCGTTGCACGCGCTCGAACAGGCCTTCCGACGAGCCGAAGAACACGTGGCCGGTCAGCCAGTAGAGCTGGATGCTCTCGCCATGCTCGGCGAGGTAGCGCGTGGCGGCGGCGGCGCGGCTGACGTTGCCGGCGAACTGCGAGCGCGACAGGTGCTGGCGCACGACGCCCGCGCGCGAATAGCTGACCGCGAACAGCAGGCAGGCCCCGACCACGCCGCCGAGCACGCCGATCAGGTAGCCGTAGCGCACGCAGGCCGCGGCGATCACCAGCGACAGCAGCAGGTTGAGCCACGCGCGCTGGGCCAGCGGCCACGACAGCGCCTCGATCAGGAAGCCCCAGCCCAGGTAGAGCACCAGGCCCGCCGCGATCGGCAGCGGGATCAGCCCCGGCAGGTCCAGCTGCGTCAGCCCGACCAGCAGCAGGATGGCCGAGCAGAACACGCCACTCAGGCGCGTCGCGCCGCCCACATGCTCGAACACGCGGCTGGAGCCGAGCTGCATGCAGCCCACGATGCCGCCCAGGGGCGCGATGGCCAGCGAGGCCACGCCATGCGCGCGCAGCTCACAGTCCAGGTCGCCCGCCGTCTTGCGCGCCGCCTCGAGCGTGGCGGTCTTGGTCACCACCGACACCAGCGCGACGATCGCCACCGCCACCAGCTCGGGAACGAAGCCGACCAGCACCGACAGCGGCACCGTGTTCGTGCGCGCGGCGTCCAGCGACGACCAGGGCGCCAGCGATCCGAGCGAAGGCAGGTACCAGCCCTGCTCGGCACCCGACAGGCCGGCCAGCTTCAGCGCCAGGCTGCCGAGCACGGTCATCGCGAGCAGGGCCGCGGGCATTGCCAGGGCCGAACTCACCCAGCGCCGGACGCCGAGCAGCACGGCCAGCACCGCCACCGCGCACACCAGCTTGGCCACCTGCGCGTCGCTCCAGGGCGCCAGCAGCTTGTCGAGCGTGTGTCCGCTGGTCATGCGCACGCCGCCGGCGATCAGCAGCCACCCCGTCGCCGCGAGGAAGCCCGCGATGACGAAGAACGGAACGAAGCGCATGTAGTGGCCCCAGCGTGCCGCCCCCAGCGCCAGCAGCAGCGCACCGGTCAGCGCGGTGGCCGCGGCAAACAGCAGCAGCGTGGCCTGGACCGCGGTCTGCGCACTGCCCCCGGCCGCCGTCACAGCCGCCCCGCAACTGGCCGACAGCAGCACCAGCACGGCGCCGGTGGGCGAGTCGATGCCGGTGGCGATCGGCGGCAGCGAGGTGCGCCAGGCGACCCAGAGGCCCGTGATGCCGCTGCCCACCAGCATCGCCCACACAGCCGTCGAGGCGCCCGCGGCGAACGCGCCCGGGAACATCAACGCGGCGAACGAAACGATGTTGGCGACCAGGGCCACCGACCCGACCAGGCCGGCCAGCAAGTCGCGCAGCAGAGAGCGGGCGTGCGCGCCGACCCTGCCACCCCTCTGTGCCGCCGCTTCCGTGTCGCTCATACTGCTTTGCTGCCTCAGGCCGGCCTCGTCGCCACCGTCCAGCGCATGCTAGTCGCAGCAGGCGCGCCGCGGCCCCCGGGCTACTGCGGGCAATGCAACAGCGTGCCGCTGGTGCTGCAGGTCTGCCCCTGCGGCCCGAGCAGGTTCGGGCCGACACGCTGCAGGCGCGAGCCGTCGCTGGCCCAGCAGCCGGTGGCGTCGCAGGCGGTGACGGTCAGTGGGGCGCTCGGTCGCGGCACCGGCGGCGGCACCACGGCCACCGGCGCGGGCGGGGCCGTCGGCAAGGCCGGTCGAGGTGCGGTGGCCGGGGCGGCGGCCGCGGGCCGCGCGCCGCGCGGCGGGGCCAAGGCGGCACCGCGCGCGCCGAGGCACGCGGTCGCGGCCTGGCGCCGTGCGGCGTCGAGCGCGCCGCGCAGGCCGCGGTCCCGCGCCGCGGCTGCTTCTCTGGCCTCGAGGGCCTGCAAAGCCTGTTGG
>DATLIE010000219.1:0-2329 GCA_035539635.1 Burkholderiaceae bacterium | reverse complement strand
CGGTAGCCGATGCGGTAGTCCCACGCCGCGATGGCGGCGCCGCGGCCGAAGCGGCTGAGATCGACATCGATCGCCGTGCGTGCGCCGGGCGCCAGCTCGGACCCCGGCGCATGGCCGCGCCCGACGCCGATCACCTGGCCCGCGTCGTCGTACAGCGTGACCAGCGCCTCGATGCTGCCGAACGCCGGCGCGCCCGCATGCACGAGGCGCCCGACCAGGCGCACGCGCTCGCCCTGCTGCACCAGCCGCACGCGCGAGAACGCCAGGCGCGGCCCGTCGGCGGCGCTGCGGGGTTCGGACAGCTTCTCGACCGTCACGTCCTGCCGCGTGACGTTCTGGCCCGAGGGCAGGTCGACCAGCACGGGCGCGGACTCGCCGGGCATCAGCACGTCGATCGGCAGGGATTCGCTGCGCTCGTTCAGCCGCGTGTCGCCGTCGTGGAACACCACCTTCAGGCCGGGCCGCTCGAGCGGCCGGCCGGTTTCGTTGCGCGCCAGCACCAGGAGCTTCGGCCGCTCGCCGACCAGCACCTGGCGCGGCTCGGAGAGCTTCAGGCCGTCGGTCGCGATGGTGCGCTCGACGATCGAGCGCGCCACCGAAGGCGCATCGCTGCGCTTGCCGGAGCCGAACAGCAGCATTGCGACCTGGACGGCCACCGCCACGCCGAGAAAGCCGATCACGACGAAGCCGACCGTGCGCACCATCTGCTTCTGGCGCAGCGCCTGTTCGGCGGCGATCTGCTGGCCGGCGTGGTGCTTGACCTGCTGCAGCACGCGCTCCAGGCGATCGGACACGTCGTCTTCCACCAGCGACATCGAGCCGCAGTGCGCGCAGGTGTATTCGTTCAGGCCGGTGCGGCGCAGCGCGCTGCTGCCGCATTCGCCGCATTTGAGGGTCTGCAGGTCGATGCTCATGTGTTTTCTTTTTTGTCTTACCAGCCGAACACGTCGACGACGTTTTCGGCCGCCGCCGCACTGCCCAGCAGCGGCGCGAGGCGCTCGACCAGGCGCGCGCGGTGCACCGGGTCGACCTCGCAGTCGTCCTCGTCGGTGAAGATGGCGTCGCCCGCTTCGTCCCACACCTGGCCGATGGTGCCCAGGCAGGCGGCCATCTCGAAGATGTCGGCGAAGAGCGGTTCGTCTTCCTCCCAGGCGCCCGTGCCGTGCATCGCGAACTGGATCGCGCCGGTGCGCAGGTCGAAGATGAACGGATCGGCGCCCTGGTCGGCCACCACCAGCCAATGGTCGGGCCAGTCGGCGATGCGCTCGCCGGTGATGCCGTGCCAGCGGTAGCCCGCCTGCAGCTGCCACAGGCGCGAGAGCGCGGGAATGCTGAACGGGTTGCCGGTGGTCGGCACCGTGAGGCCCGCGTAGCCCACGCGCTCGTTGACCCACTCGCCGAGCGGGCCGACCTGTTCGTAGAAGGTGACGAGGGCGGCGGGCAAGGCCAGCTCGCCATGCCAGTGCTCGGCGGCGGATTGCGGCGCCAGCGCGCCATGGGAAGCCAGGGCCGCGCGGGCCTGTTCGATCGATGCCACGGGGGTTGTTCTCCGTTCAGGTCAGGCGGGTGGCCTGCTGCAATACGGTGCGCAGTGCGTCGATGTCGCCGGGTGCGACCTCGTGCACGCCCGGCACGCCGGCCAGGCCACAGGCCGTCGATGCCACCACGGGCACACCGGCCGCCACGGCGCGCAGCAGTGCGCGCGGTGCGTGCTCGACGTGCGCGGGCAGCACGACGACGCTCGCACCGGCCAGCACGTCGCCTTGCCAGTTCATGTGTTGAAGGGGTTCGATGCCGTGCCAGAGCTGCGCGTCGTCCGACGGTGCGCCGAGCACGCGCAGGCGGCACGGCCAGCCTTGCAGCGCGGCGGCGAGTTCGCGCGCGCCCTTGCGCGCCAGTGCGCTGGCGGCGAACACGACGAGCGGTGGTTCTTCGCGCTTGCAGTGCGTGGCCTTCACCTGCGGCAGCGCCCAGTCGAGCCGTTGCAGCGTGGCCTGCGGCGCGTACTGCGCCAGGGCCTGTGCCCCCCCTGCATGCGGCGTGACGACGACCGCCGCACGCGCGAGCGCCAGCGTCTCGTCGCGCACCAGCGATGCATCGGCGCGGAAGTCGCGCAAGGTGGCGTCGCCGGGCCAGCGCTGCGAGGCGGCATCGAGCTTCTTTTCAATGTCGGCCATGGGCAGTGCGCTGGCCAGCACGGTGATGCGGCGCCCGTCGAGCACGCCGAGGCGCTGCAGGTGCGGCAGCAGCGACTGCTCGACCACCAGGTGCGTGTGCGAAGGCGCGAGACGCGCGGCTCTGGGCGCGACATGCGGGCCGGCGCCAGGCC
>DATLIE010000218.1:0-5321 GCA_035539635.1 Burkholderiaceae bacterium | reverse complement strand
CCCGCCGTTACTGGCATCATGGCCTGGAAGTTGCTCCCAACGGGGGCGAATAACGGAGGAGACCGCACCGTGGCCATCCATGTCGCGCTGAATCACGTCACGCATTACCGCTACGACCGGCGCGTGGCCCTGTCGCCGCAGGTGGTGCGCCTGCGCCCGGCGCCGCATTGCCGCACGCCGATCCTCTCGTACACGCTGCGCATCGAGCCGAAGACCCACTTCGTCAACTGGCAACAGGACCCGTTCGGCAACTACCTGGCGCGCCTGGTGTTCCCGGAGAAGACGACGGAGTTCAAGATCACGGTGGACCTGGTCGCCGAGATGGCGGTCTACAACCCGTTCGACTTCTTCCTCGAGCCCGAGGCCGAGACCTTTCCGTTCCGCTACGCGAGCGACGTCGAGCGCGACCTCGCGCCCTACCTCGCCAAGGGCGAGCTGACGCCGCGCTTCAAGGCGCTGCTGGAAAGCATCGACTGCAAGAACGAGCAGCGCACGATCGACTTCCTGGTGGCGATCAACCAGCGCCTGCAGAAGGACATCCGCTACCTGATCCGCATGGAGCCGGGCGTGCAGACGCCCGAGCTCACGCTGACCAATGCCAGCGGCTCGTGCCGCGACACCGGCTGGCTGCTGGTGCAGCTGCTGCGCCATTGCGGCCTCGCCGCGCGCTTCGTCTCGGGCTACCTGATCCAGTTGAAGCCCGACGTCAAGGCGCTTGACGGTCCCTCGGGCACGGAGGTCGACTTCACCGACCTGCACGCCTGGTGCGAGGTCTACCTGCCGGGCGCGGGCTGGGTCGGCCTCGACCCGACCTCGGGCCTGATGGCCGGCGAGGGCCACATTCCAGTGGCCTGCACGCCCGAGCCGGGCAGCGCGGCACCGGTGACCGGTGCGGTCGACGAGGCCGAAGTCGAGTTCACGCACGCGATGGCCGTCACGCGCATCCACGAGTCGCCGCGCGTGACCAAGCCCTACACCGACGACCAGTGGGGCTCTATCGTCAAGCTCGGCCACGTGGTGGACCGCGAGCTCGAGGCCGGCGACGTGCGCCTGACGATGGGCGGCGAGCCGACCTTCGTGTCGGTGGACGACCGCGAGGGCGCCGAGTGGAACACCGACGCGCTCGGCCCCACCAAGCGCGGCCTCGCGCAGGGCTTGACGCTGAAGCTGCGCGAACGCTACGGCCAGGGCGGCTTCCTGCATTTCGGCCAGGGCAAGTGGTACCCGGGCGAGCAGTTGCCGCGCTGGGCCCTCACGGTGGCGTGGCGGCGCGACGGCCAGCCCTGCTGGAACGACCCGGCGCTGTTCGCCGACGAGCGGATGCCGCAGCAGCACACGAGCGAGGACGCACGGCGCTTCATCGAGACGCTGACCGCCCGCCTCGGCCTGGCGAAGACGCATGTGCAGCCCGCGTTCGAGGACGTGTACTACTACCTCTGGCGCGAGCGTCGGCTGCCGATCAACGTCGACCCCTTCGACTCGCGCCTGGATGACGAGATGGAGCGCGCCCGGCTGAAGCGCGTGTTCGACCAGGGGCTCAAGCATGTCGTCGGCTTCATCCTGCCGCTCGCGCGCAGCGAGGCGCTCGCCGGCCCGCGCTGGGTCAGCGGGCTCTGGCGCGTGCGCGACGACCGCCTGCACCTGCTGCCCGGCGACTCGCCGATGGGCTACCGCCTGCCGCTCGATGCGCTGCCCTGGGTGACCAAGGGCGACTACCCGTACCTGATCGAGCAGGACCCGTTCGCGCCGCGCGCGCCGCTGGCCGCGCACGCCACCTTGCGGCAGCAGTTCGCCGGTGGCGTCGGCGTTGGCGCTGATGCGACGGTGTTCTCGCCGGGCGCAGCCGGCACGGCCGGCACGGCCGGTGCCGGCGTCGGCGCGCGTGCGGCCACGGGCGGCGGTCGCGCTGCGGCCGACGCGGCGGGCACCGACGCATCGCGCCTGCCGCAGCGCTTCGTCAGCGATCCGAGCGTCGTGCGCACCGCGCTTTGCGTCGAGGTGCGCAACCCCGTGCGCTCCAACGGCGCGAAGGCCGAGCTGGCGGCCAAGGACGAGCGCGGCGTGATGTACGTCTTCATGCCGCCGTTGGCCACGCTCGACGACTACCTCGAACTGGTGGCCGCGGTGGAAGCCACGGCCGCCGAGCTGAAGATCCCTGTCGTGCTCGAAGGCTACCCGCCGCCGCGCGACCCGCGCCTGGCCTCGCTCGCGGTGACGCCCGATCCGGGCGTGATCGAGGTCAACATCCACCCGGCGCACGACTGGAACGAACTGGTCGACCACACCGAGTTCCTCTACGACGCCGCGCACGAGACGCGCCTGGCGACCGAGAAGTTCATGGTCGACGGCCGCCACACCGGCACCGGCGGCGGCAACCACTTCGTGCTCGGCGGCGCCACGCCGGCCGACAGCCCCTTCCTGCGCCGGCCCGACCTGCTCGCGAGCCTGCTGACCTACTGGCACAACCACCCGAGCCTGAGCTACCTGTTCAGCGGCATGTTCATCGGCCCGACGAGCCAGCACCCGCGCATCGACGAGGCGCGCGACGACCAGGTCTACGAAGTCGAGATCGCACTGCAGGAGATCGAGCGCCAGCTCGCGCTGCACGATCACATCCCGCCGTGGACCGTCGACCGCACGCTGCGCAACCTGCTGATCGACGCCACCGGCAATACGCACCGCGCCGAGTTCTGCATCGACAAGCTGTACTCGCCGGACGGCGCGACCGGGCGCCTGGGCCTGCTCGAGCTGCGTGCCTTCGAGATGCCGCCGCACGCGCGCATGAGCCTGGCGCAGCAGCTGCTGATGCGCGCGCTGGTGGCCTGGTTCTGGCGCCAGCCCTACAAGGGCGGCGGCGCCAACAGGCTCACGCGCTGGGCCACCGGCGTGCACGACCGCTTCCTGCTGCCGAGCTTCGTGCGCATGGACTTCGACGACGTGATCGCCGACCTTCAGCGCGCCGGCTTTGCCTTCGACCGCGACTGGTTCGCGCCGCACTTCGAGTTCCGCTTCCCGCGCATCGGCGAAGTGCGCGCGATGGGCATCGAGGTGGCGCTGCGCAGCGCGCTCGAACCCTGGCACGTGATGGGCGAGGAGGGCGCACCGGGCGGCACGGTGCGCTACGTCGACTCATCGCTCGAACGCCTGGAGGTCAAGGCCACCGGCCTGAACGGGAACCGGCACGCGATCACCGTCAACGGCCGCGCGATGCCGATGCAGCCCACCGGGCGCGTCGGCGAGTTCGTCTGCGGCGTGCGCTACCGCGCATGGGCGCCGGCCTCGGCACTGCACCCGACGATCGGCGTGCACGTGCCGCTGACCTTCGACGTGGTCGATCGCTGGTCCGAGCGCTCGCTGGGCGGCTGCCGCTATCACGTGGCGCACCCTGGCGGGCGCAACTACGACACCTTCCCGGTCAATGCCTACGAGGCCGAGAGCCGCCGCCTCGCGCGCTTCGAGGCGCTGGGCCACACGCCAGGGCGCATGGTGGTGGGTTCCGCGACGCCGAGCCGGGAATTCCCGTTCACGTTCGACCTGCGGCTCGGATAAGGTGGGCCGCATCGTTCTCGCCGTGTTCCCGGTCATTTGAGCGCCGCCTTGTCCCGCCTGCCCGAAGCCTCGTCCAGCGTGTCGCCGCCGCTCGCCTTCACGCTCGACGAACGGCCGGCCGACAGCTGGGACGAGTTGCGCGACGCCAGCGGCACCCTGCGTCCGCTGTGGCGCCAGTTCTTCGCCGCGTCGCCGTCGCTGAAGGCCGATCCGGCCGCCACCTTCGTGCGCCACCGCACGGCGATCGCGCAGCAGATCCGCGCCGACGGCGTCACTCACAACCTGCACGTGGAAGAGGGCGGCAGCGGCCTGTCGGCGCGGCCGTGGTCGCTCGAGGCGCTGCCGCTGATGGTCGAGGCAGCGGACTGGACGGCGATCGAGCAGGGCGTGATCCAGCGCGCGCAGCTGCTGTCGCGCATGCTGGCCGACCTGTACGGCGCGCAGCGCCTGCTGCACGACGCGCTGTTGCCGGCGGCGCTGGTGTTCCGCCACAGCGGCTACCTGCGGCCGCTGCACGGCGTGATGCCGCCGGGCGGCATGCACCTGCACATCGCGGCGTTCGACGTGGCGCGCGGCGTCGACGGGCGCTGGTGGGTCGTGTCTCAACGCACCCAGTCGCCGTCCGGCCTGGGCTACGTGCTGCACAACCGCCTCATCGTCTCGCGCCTGTATCCCGAGGCCTTCCGCGAACTGCAGGTGCAGCACATCGCGTCGAGCTACCGGCGCCTGCTCGACACGGTGCAGCAGCAGGCTGCCGACGTGGCGCTGCGCCTGGGCGACGGCCACCTGCCGCGCATCGCGCTGCTGACCCCGGGGCCGTACAGCGAAACCTACTTCGAGCACGCCTACCTGGCTCGCTACCTCGGCGTGCCGCTCGTCGAAGGCGCGGACCTCACGGTGCGCGGCGACCGCCTCTACCTGCGCACGGTCGAGGGCCTGGAGCCGGTGCACGGCCTGATCCGGCGCCTGGACGACGACTACTGCGATCCGCTCGAACTGCGGCCCGACTCGGCGATCGGCGTCGCCGGCCTGGTGCAGGTCAAGCGCGCCGGCAACCTGGTGCTGGCCAACGCGCTGGGCAGCGGATTTCTCGAGTCGAGCGCGGTGCAGGGCTTCCTGCCGGGCCTCGCCGAGGCGCTGCTTGGCGAGCCGCTCGCACTGCCCTCGCTGCCCACGTGGTGGTGCGGCGAGCAGGCGGCCTGGGACGCGGTGCGGCCCGACCTTGCCGGCCATGTGCTGCGGCCGGCCTTCGTCGGCGGCGGCGAAGGCGCGCGCCGCATCGCAGCGCACGAAGTGGCGCCGTTCCAGGCGCGCATCGACGAAGACCCCGACGCCTTCACCGTGCAGGGCCACCTGCCGCCGTCGCGCGCGCCGCTGCCGATGCACGACGGCGCGCTCGCGGCGCGCCCGGCGATGCTGCGTGTCTACGCCATCGCCGACAGCGCCGAACGCTGGCACGTGCTGCCCGGCGGCCTGACGCGCGTGGCCACGCGCGCACCGCTGTCGGTGTCGATGCAGCAGGGCGGCACGAGCCTGGACACCTGGGTCGTGGCCGGCGGGCCGGTCGACACCTTCTCGATGCTGCCGCAGCGCCTGACGATCGACGACCTCGCGGCGCGACGCGCGCCGGTGGCCAGCCGCACCGCGGAGAACCTGTTTTGGCTCGGTCGCTACACCGAGCGCGCCGAGCAGGCGGTGCGCCTGGCGCGTGCCGCCCTCAACCTGATCGAGGGCGACGACGACGTGCCGCTGCCGCTGCTGCACGCACTGTC
>DATLIE010000217.1:0-5701 GCA_035539635.1 Burkholderiaceae bacterium | reverse complement strand
GCCTGGTCGAGCCGGCCGAGAAGGCGCTCGCGGGGGCGCTGCACAACGTGCGGCCGCTCGCCGACTCGCTGTTCGACAACGGCGAATACACCGCCTCGCTGCGCGAGCTGGCGGTGCTGAAGAACCCGGTCGACGCCTTCTTCGACGGCGTGATGGTCAATGCCGAAGACCCGGCGCTACGCGCCAACCGCCTGGCGCTGCTGTCCGCCCTGCACGCGGCGATGAACCGCGTGGCCGACCTCTCGAAACTCGCGAGCTGACGCGCGACACACCAGGAGCACCGCGATGCAGAGCCACCACCACGGCACCAAGCTCGCGATCCTCGGTCGCGACGGCATCCTCAACGTGTTCCGCAGCGACCACGTGAAGGCAGCGCACGAGTGGATCCCGATCGAGGGCGCGCTCGAAGCGGTGGCGCGCCTGAACCAGGCCGGTTGGCATGCGGTGCTGGCCACCAACCAGTCGGGCATCGGCCGCGGCCTGGTGGACATGGCCTCGCTCAACGCGGTGCACCAGCACATGATGCAGCTGCTGCTGGCCAAGGGCGGGCGCATCGACGCGGTGTTCATCTGCCCGCATGTGCCGGAAGAGAACTGCCCCTGCCGCAAGCCGCTGCCCGGGCTGATGCACCAGATCGCCGAGCGCTACGGCGTGGACGACCTGTCGGACGTGCCGATGGTCTGCGACACCGCACGCGACCTGCAGGCGGCGCACGCTGCCGGCTGCGAGCCGCACCTGGTGCGCACCGGGCGCGCGGCCAACCTGAGCGACGCCGAACTCGCGCAGTGGACGGCGGGCATCGACGGCGTGCGGGTGCACACGAGCCTGGCCGACTTCGCGCACTTCATGCTGCACCGCGAGCACCTGGCCAAGGGCGAGGTCGGCGAGGACTCGGGACCAGCGCCGCTGGGGAACTGACGTTAAATGCCGTCGGCCGTCCGCTCGCTGCTGTTCATTCTCTGGCTCGGCCTCACGGTCGTGCCGTGGGCGCTCGCGGTGCTGCTGGCGTCGATCTTCCTGCGCGGCGACCCGCTGTACTGGATGTGCGCCAACTGGCTTTCCGTGGCCATGTGGGGCTGCCGCACGATCTGCGGCGTGCGCATGCGCGTGCAGGGCATGGACAACCTGCCGCCGGCCGACCGCCAGTCGCCGGTGATCCTGCTGTCCAAGCACCAGAGCACCTGGGAGACCTTCACCTACCCGACGATCATGAGCCACCCGCTGGCCTACGTGTTCAAGCGCGAGCTGCTCTACATCCCCTTCTTCGGCTGGGCGATGGGCCGGCTGGACATGATCCACATCGACCGCAGCAAGCGCGCCCAGGCCTTCAACAAGGTGGTCGAACAGGGTCAGCGCATCCTGGCCCATGGCAGCTGGATCATCATGTTTCCCGAGGGGACGCGCACGCCGCGCGGAAGCCAGGGCGTCTACAAGAACGGCGGCACGCGCCTGGCCACGGCCACCGGTACGCCGGTGGTGCCGATCGCGGTGAGTTCGGCGCGCTGCTGGCCACGCAAGAGCTTTCGCATCCGCCCCGGCGTCGTCGACGTGTCGATCGGCAAGCCGATCCCGGTGGCCGGCCGCGAGGCCGACGAGCTGATGCGCGAAGTCGAGGCCTGGATCGAAGCCGAGATGCGGCGCCTCGATCCCGAGGCCTATGCGGTCTCGTAAATACAATCGCGGTCCATGCCGCGTGCCCCCGACGTCGACCCCGCCCAGCTGAGCCTGTGGGCCGACGCGGCCCCGGCTGCAGCGCCCGCAAGCGGGCCGCCGCCCGCGATGTCCGCCTTGCCGCCCGCCGTGCCCGCCGCACCGCTCTCGTCGATGCTCACGCCGGCCACCTTCCGCCACCCGCAGTCCAACCGCGAGGCGCGGCTGGACGGCCACATCGTCGGCTACGCCTTCCGGCGTGCGCGGCGCAAGACGATCGGTTTCGCGGTCGGCAACGAGGGCCTGACGGTCAGCGCGCCGCGCTGGGTGACGATCGGCGAGATCGAGTCGGCGCTGCGCGAGAAGTCGCGCTGGATCCTGGCCAAGCTGCAGGAGCAGGACGAGCGCGCGCGCAAGGCCGCGGCCCAGCGCATCGAGTGGCGCGACGGCACGACGATTCCGTTCCTCGGCGAGCCGGTGATCGTGGTGCTCGACCCGCGCACCACCGGCAGCCAGCTCGTGACGGCGGACGACACCCTGCCCGGCGTGCCGCGCCTGACCTTGCACGTCGGGCTGACCCAGCACGCCGGCGGCGAGCAGATCCGCGACGCGGTGCAGAGCTGGTTGCAGCGCCAAGCGCGGCGCGTGTTCGAGGAGCGCCTGCGCCACTACGCCGCGCAGCTTGGCGTGCGCTGGACGCGCCTCGCCCTCAGCTCGGCTGCCACGCGCTGGGGCAGTGCGAGTGCTGACGGCGCGATCCGCCTGCACTGGCGCCTGATCCACTTCGCGCTGCCGACAATCGACTACGTGGTCGCACACGAATTGGCACACCTGCGCGTGATGGACCACAGCCCGCGCTTCTGGGACGTGGTGCGCTCGGTGATCCCGGACGTCGAGCGATTGCGTGACGGATTGCGCGACGAGGCCCTGCCGCACTTCGATTAGCGGCACTGCACCACAGTAACCCCGCCGATCGGGGATCGCTTTCTCCGCCGCGGGCCACCACACTCCGGGCCACGCTGTCGCATGCGAGATGCACAGGGGGAGAAAACAAGGTTGAGTTGAGAGGCCCGCGGTTCGCCGCGGGCCTTTTCTATTTCGTCGCCGCTATTTCGTCGCCACGAAACGCCACACACCGTCGCCGCCGCGCGCGCGCGCCAGGCGCCCCTGGTACCAGAGCGCATGCAGGTGGGCCACCGCCTCGCCCATCGCGAAGGTGGTCTGGTGCAGGTCGAGCTTGCGCCGGAACAGCACGTCCAGCAGGTCGGCCGCGTGGCAAGGCCTTTCGGTGCAGGCCGTCATCACGTCGGCCAGGCGCTCGTCGTGGTGCTCGCGCAGCTGGCGGATGCGCGCCTGCAGGCCGGTGAAGGGCTTGCCGTGCGAAGGCAGCACCAGCGTGTCGGCAGCGAGCGGCTCGTAGCGCGCCAGCGAGTCCAGGTACAGCGTCAGCGGGTCGGACTCGGGTTCGAGGTCGTAGACGCTGACGTTGGTCGAGATGCGCGGCAGCACCATGTCGCCGGAGATCAGCAACTTCAGTTCTTCGCAGGCCAGCGCCATGTGCTCGGGCGCATGGCCATAGCCGGCGATGCAGCGCCAGGCGCGGCCACCGACGGACACCACCATGCCATCCATCAGGCGCCGGTAGCTGTCGGGCACCTTGGGCACCATGCCGGCGTAGTAGTTGGCGCGCGCGCGCACCTTGGCGATCGCCTCCGGGTCGGTCATGCCGTGGCTGGCGAAGAAGGCCGCCGCGCGCTCGCCGCCGAAGCCGGTGGTGCTCTGGCTGGCCATGCGCGCGGCGTTGAAGTCGGTGGCGCTGACCCAGAGGCGGCAGCTCCACTTCTCGGTCAGCCAATGCGCCAGGCCGATGTGGTCCGGGTGCATGTGGGTCGCGATCACGCGCAGCACCGGCTTGCCCTGCAGCTCGCCGGCGAACACCCGCTCCCAGGCCTCGCGCGTGGCGTCGTTGGTGATGCCGCAGTCGACGATGGTCCAGCCGTCGACGCCGTCGATGCGGTCTTCCAGCAGCCACAGGTTGATGTGGTCGAGCGCGAAGGGCAGGCCCATGCGCAACCAGCGCACCCCAGGCGCGATGTCGGCCACGCGGCCCGGCTCGGGCACCTGGTCGCCGAAGGGGTAGTGCAGTTCGCTCTCGTGGGGATTGGCCATGCGGAGGGCAGCGCCGGGCTGCTACATTGACGTTTACGTTAACGTCAATTGTGCCGTGAGTCCCCACCGCAGTCTCAGCAGCACCTTCACGATCGCCGAGCTCGCCGAGGAGTTCGACGTGACGCCACGCGCGATCCGCTTCTACGAGGACGTGGGCCTGCTCGAACCCGGCCGCGCCGGCCGCAACCGCGTCTACACCCAGCGCGACCGCACGCGCCTGAAGCTCACGCTGCGCGGCAAGCGCCTGGGCCTGTCGCTGTCGGAGATCAAGCAGCTGGTGGACATGTACGACTCGGAGGCCGACACCGCGCCCCAGCTCAACGCCTTCCTGCAGGTGCTGGGCGACCACCGGCGCCAGCTCGAGCAGCAGAAGGAAGACATCCAGATCACGCTGGCCGAGATCGGCCAGCACGAGGCGCGCTGCCGCGAACTGCTGGCCGGCGCGCGCAAGAAGAGCAAGACGAAGGAGACCACCCCATGAGCACGCTGCCCGGCCTGGACTTTCAACTGGGCGAGGACATCGACGCACTGCGCGACGCGGTGCGTGCCTTCGCCGACGCCGAGATCGCGCCGCGCGCGGCCGAGATCGACCGCAGCGACCAGTTCCCGATGGACCTGTGGCGCAAGATGGGCGACCTGGGCGTGCTCGGCATCACCGTGCCCGAGGAGTACGGCGGCGCGAACATGGGCTACCTGGCGCACATGGTGGCGATGGAGGAGATCAGCCGCGGCTCGGCATCGATCGGCCTGAGCTACGGCGCGCACAGCAACCTGTGCGTCAACCAGATCAAGCGCAACGGCAGCGACGCGCAGAAGAAGAAGTACCTGCCGAAGCTGATCAGTGGCGAGCATGTGGGCGCGCTGGCGATGAGCGAGCCCGGCGCCGGCTCGGACGTCATCAGCATGAAGCTGAAAGCCGAGGACAAGGGCGGGTACTACGTCCTCAACGGCAGCAAGATGTGGATCACCAACGGCCCCGACGCCGACACCATGGTGGTCTACGGCAAGACCGAGCCCGAGCTCGGTGCGCGCGGCGTCACGGCCTTCATCGTCGAGAAGGGCATGAAGGGCTTTTCCACGGCGCAGAAGCTCGACAAGCTGGGCATGCGCGGTTCGCACACCGGCGAGATGGTGTTCAACAACGTCGAGGTGCCGGCGGCCAACATCCTGGGCGCGCTCAACGGCGGCGCCAAGGTGCTGATGTCGGGGCTGGACTACGAGCGCGCGGTGCTCGCCGCCGGGCCGATCGGCATCATGCAAGGCGTGATGGACCAGGTGATCCCGTACACCCACGACCGCAAGCAGTTCGGCCAGTCGATCGGCGAGTTCCAGCTGATCCAGGGCAAGGTGGCCGACATGTACACCGTGCTGCAGGCGGCGCGCAGCTTCTGCTACACGGTGGGCAAGAACCTCGACAAACTCGGCGCGCAGCATGTGCGCCAGGTGCGCAAGGACTGCGCGAGCGTGATCCTGTGGTGCGCCGAGAAGGCCACCTGGATGGCCGGCGAAGGCATCCAGATCTTCGGCGGCAACGGCTATATCAACGAGTACCCGCTGGGGCGCCTGTGGCGCGACGCCAAGCTGTACGAGATCGGCGCCGGCACCAGCGAGATCCGCCGCATGCTGATCGGGCGCGAGCTGTTCGCCGAGACGATGTGACGGAAGGCAGTGCATGAGCGACATCGACGACCTGTTCGAACACAACCGGCGCTGGGCCGAGGCCACCAAGCAGCGCGAGCCCGGCTTCTTCACGCGCCTGGCGCAGCAGCAGAGCCCGAAGTACATGTGGATCGGCTGCGCCGACAGCCGGGTGCCCGCGAACCAGCTCACCGGCCTCGACCCGGGCGAGGTGTTCGTGCACCGCAACGTCGCCAACGTGGTG
>DATLIE010000216.1:0-6744 GCA_035539635.1 Burkholderiaceae bacterium | reverse complement strand
CAGGTGCAGACCTTCTACCCGTCGCCGATGGCCACCGCCACCGCGATGTACCACACCGACCTGAACCCGCTGAAGGGCATCAGCCGCATCGAGGGCCGCAGCGAGAAGGTCGACATCGTGCGCGGCGAGCGCCGGCGCCGGCTGCACAAGGCCTTCCTGCGCTGGCACGATCCGAACAACTGGCCACTGCTGCGCGACGCGTTGAAACAGATGGGCCGCGCCGACCTCATCGGCAATGGCCAGCGCCACCTGATCCCGAGCTACCAGCCGGCCACCGACGGCAGCTACCAGAGCGCGCGGCGCAAGAACTCGACGCCGGCGGCGCCGCGCAAGGGCACGCTGCTGACCCAGCACACCGGGCTGCCGCCACGCGCCGGCGGCGCGGCGAAGAAGGGTTCGAAAGCCCGGAAGCCGGGAACACCCTGAGGCAGGAAACGAGGGCCTGACGCGTAATCCGGGCACCCCAACCCCTCCCAAGGAGTCTGCCCATGCGAAAAGCCCGTGCCCTGGCCCTGACCGCCACCGCGGTTGTGTTGCTCGCCGCCTGTGCCACCCAGCCGCCGACGGGTCCGATGGGATTTTTCGTCACCAGCGTCAATCCCGGGAGCGGTGGCAACCTCGGCGGTCTGGCGGGCGCCGACGCGCATTGTCAGAAGCTGGCGGCGGCGGCCGGTGCAGGGAGCCGCACATGGCGCGCCTACCTCAGCACGAGCTACATCCCGCCCAACGCCACGTCCGCCGTCCACGCCCGCGATCGCATCGGCAAGGGGCCTTGGTACAACGCCAAGGGTGTGCTGATCGCCAGTGACCTGGCGCAGCTGCACAGCGCCAACAATGTCAACAAGCAGACCGCGCTGACCGAGAAGGGCGCGGTGGTGAACGGCCGCGGCGACACGCCGAACCAGCATGACATCCTGACCGGATCGCGGCCCGACGGCACGGCCTATCCGGGCTTCCCCGGCCAGCCGAACCTGACCTGCGGCGAGTGGACCCGCGAAGCCAACGCGTTTGCCGTCGTCGGTCACCATGATCGGCTCCAGAACACGCCGGTCACCGACCCCTGGGCCGACTCGTGGAACTCGTCGCACCTGACGGTCAGCTGCAGCAAGGAAGATCTGCCGAAGTCCGGCGGCGCCGGATTGTTCTACTGCTTCGCGGCGGACTGAGCCGCCGCGCCGCGGCCGCGCAATCAGTTTGCGATGCGCGTGGCGAGCACCCGGCCGCTGCGCGGGTCGACCGCGCAGGTGTAGGAGAAGTGCGTGGACGGCGCGTTCGGCGCCGGCTGCGCCGTGCCCTGGCCGCGCAGCGCCGCATTGCCCAGCGTGTCCTGCTCCATCGCACGCGTGCCGGCGTCGAACGCGATGCGCGACACGGTGGGCCAGCGCTGCTTCAGCGCGGCGGCCGCCGATGACTCGCAAGCGGTCGGCGACACGTTGCTGAGGTCGGGTTCGACGCTGCGTGCCGCGGCTGCGGCCGACGCGCCTTCGCCGGCGGTGTCGCGCAGCACCACGCCGGAGACTTCGCCGCTGCGCGTGTCGAAACTGCAGCTGTAGCTGAAGCTGCGCGAGCCCGCGGCGCTGCGCGCGCGCCCGGTGCCCCGCAACACCAGCTCGGTCGCGTCGGCCGGGCCGGGCACGGCGGCGGGCGGTGCGTTGAAACTGACGTCCGGGGCACCACCTCGCGTCGTGCTCAGCGTGCTGCGCGCCGCGCGTTCGCAGGCGCTCGCCGCGGCACTGGGGGTCGACGGCTTGGCGCCGGCCGGCGCCGAGGCGGCTTGTGCAAGCGCCGCGCTTGCAAACGCGGCGTGCAGGGCGGCGACGGTGGCGAGGCGAAGCAGCATGGCCGCAGTGTAGGCCCGCGCGCGCGTGCCGAGTGCCACCTACTTGCTGGTGGCACCGGGCGGAACCGGCGCGCCGCCCCAGAGCTGGCGGACGCGCTCGTCGCGGCCGCAGCTGGTGCGGTAGTACTTGTATCGGATCGGATTCTTCTTGTAATAGTCTTGGTGGTACTCCTCGGCCGCATAGAACGGACCGGCGAGCGTGACCTCGGTGACGATCGGCTCCTTGAACGGCTTGCTCTTCTCGAGCTTCTCGATCGAGGCCTTGACCGTACCGAGCTGCTGCGCGTCGTGCACGAAGATCGCCGTGCGGTAGGGCGATCCGGCGTCGCAGAACTGGCGGTCCTTGGTGGTCGGGTCGATGGTGCGCCAGAAGTACTCGACGAGCTGCTCGTAGCTGACCGTCTTGGGGTCGTAGACGATCTCCACCGCCTCGGCATGCCCGGTGCCCTTGGCCGACACCTGTTCGTAGCTTGGGTTGGCGACCTTGCCGCCGATGTAACCCGAGGTGGTCGAACGCACCCCGGGCACCTTGTCGAAGTCCGATTCGACGCACCAGAAGCAGCCGCCGGCAAAGGTGGCCTTGGCCAAGCCCGCCGGGGCCGGGCCGGTGGCCTGCGTCTGGGCCACGGCACCGACGGCGACCCAGGCGAGGGCGAGCGCGAGCGCTTTCATGCGGCCGCCGGCACGAACTTCAGTGCCACTCCGTTGTTGCAGTAGCGCAGGCCGGTGGGCCGGGGGCCGTCGTTGAAGACATGCCCGTGGTGCCCGCCGCAGCGCGCGCAGTGGTACTCCACGCGCGTCCAGCCGAACTTGAAGTCGCGCTTGGTGCCGAACACGCCCGGCAGGGTCGTGAAGAAGCTCGGCCAGCCGGTGCCGCTCTCGTACTTCATGTCGCTGGTGAACAGCGCCAGGTCGCAGCCCGCGCAGTGGAATGCGCCCTTGCGCTTCTCGTCGTTGAGCGGGCTGGTGCCCGCGCGCTCGGTGCCTTCCTCGCGCAGCACCTGGTAGGCGGCGGGTGAGAGGCGCTGCTTCCACTGCGCGTCGGTCAGCAGCAGCTTCTCGAACTTGGGCGCGTCCGGCGGCGTGTCGGTCTTGCGCTGCGCCACCGTGGCGCCCGTCAGCCCGAGGCCGCTCAGCAGACCCAGCCAGTCGCGTCGTGTCATGGAGATCCTCGTCATTGGGGGTGATCGATGTGGCTTCAGTCGTGCGGACGCTGCGCACCTTACACGGTCATCCGTCACACCTGTCCCGGCGTTGGTGCCAGCAGGCGACCCGCAGTTCCCCATCGTGTCAGAGCGGTTCCGACACGATGAGCCGCCGGTGCCCGACAGACGCGGACCGGCCCCTTGCCTAGAGTGAAGTCAGGTCGGTCCTGTTCCGAGGAGTGCGATGTGATGAACGCCTTCGATGCCCTGAGCCCCATGCGCGCGGTGCGCGGCGCCTTCGAGCTGCGCTTCCGCTCGCTGTTCCAGGAAGGTCGCGCGCTGGCGTTCACCTGCGACGCCGACGGCCGCATCGACCTCGATTGCCTGAGCGACCGCAGCCGCGAGCGCTACCTGTACGCGCGCGCCCTGGTCGGGCGCGAGTACGCGCAGCCCGAAGTTCTCCCGATCTGAGCGCAGGGCGCTCGCCCACCGCGTCGACAGTTCAGCGACCGCCACGGATCCGGCTCTGCCGGTCCGTCAGCGGTGCCCCCTTGAGGGGGAGCGCCGAAGGCGCAACGGGGGTGGGTGATCAAGCCGCGCGGCGGGCGCCGCGCAGGTCTTCCTGATCGTCGTAGAAGCCTGAAGGCACCGGTTCGAGCTGGCCGTAGTCGGTGGCGTCGCCGTGGGCGAGCAACTCCTGGATCTCGGCCACCGGCAGCATGCGCTTGCCGCCGGCGTCGAAGCTGGCCTGCTCTTCCTTCGTGGCCGATTTGGGCAGGAACAGTTCACGCGCCTCGGCGATGCTCGGCAGATCGTCCTCGTTCCACTCGTGGACCTCGACGCCGGCCGCGCGCAGCACCTCGATCAGGCGCTGGTGCCGTTTGGCGGCGCGCTGCGATTCCTCGGCCGTGCGCACTTCGATCGCAGCCACCGCGCGCGAGCTGAAGTCGCACACCAGGATGTCCACCGCAAGGCGTCCGGCGCGCTGCAGCCACTGCTGGTAAGGGTTGCGCGTGGGCACGCTGATGAAGCGCGACAACGGCACCTGCGACAACACCACGTGACCCGGCAGCGCGCGGCGCAGGATCTCGTAGGCCTTGCGCTCGCCCAGCGTCATCACCCGTACCGCCTGGGGCGGCCAGGCCTGCACGGTGTCGAGCGTCTCGTCGCGCGGCGCCGGCACGGGGGCCTGGCGGCGGCGCATCAGCATCGCGGCCAGCAGCAGCGCGAGGGCGGCGAACAGGGCAGCGATGGTGGTCGAGTCAAGCAGTTCCATGGTCGTTCGCGGAGGTTCTAGGTGCCTTTCGGCAAGGCTAGGGCCGGGCAGGAGCCTCGGCAAGGCAGGCACGTCGCGTGGCCGCCCGAAGTGTTCATTCCTGCGCACCGCGCCTGGCCGGCCCGGTAAGCAAGTGTTGCGTCGGACACCCCGGGGCACCTCCGGGAACAGCCAGAACGGCCTGCGCTAAGCTGCCTCGCCCTGCCCACCCCGCGCCGCATGCGCGCTTGCCCATGGCCGCCAGCAGCCTGCTCGCCCTGATCGACGACATCGCCACCGTGCTCGACGACGTGGCGGTGCTGACCAAGGTGGCGACCAAGAAGACCGCGGGCGTTCTCGGCGACGACCTGGCACTGAACGCGCAGCAGGTGGCCGGCGTGCGCGCCGAGCGCGAGCTTCCGGTCGTCTGGTCGGTGGCCAAGGGATCGATGGTCAACAAGGCGATCCTGGTGCCCGCGGCGCTGGCGATCAGCGCGCTGGCGCCCTGGCTGATCACGCCGCTGTTGATCGTCGGCGGCCTGTTCCTGTGCTTTGAAGGCGTCGAGAAGGTGGCGCACAAGCTGCTCGTCAGTCGGGCCGAGGAGGACGCGCATCACGCCGAGCTGACGCAGGCCCTGGCCGACCCGAACGCCGACATGGCGGCGATCGAGCGCGACAAGATCAAGGGTGCGGTGCGAACCGACTTCATCCTCTCGGCCGAGATCATCGTCATCGCGCTCGGCACGGTGGCCGGGCGGCCGCTGGGCACGCAGGTGGCCGTGCTGGTGGGCATCGCGCTGCTGATGACGGTGGGCGTGTATGGCCTGGTGGCCGGCATCGTCAAGCTCGACGACCTGGGTCTGCATCTGTCGCGGCTCGGCGGTGCGCTGGCCGCGCTGGGCCGCGGCATCCTGCGGGCGGCGCCCTGGCTGATGAAGGGCCTGTCGATCGCCGGCACCGCGGCGATGTTCCTGGTCGGCGGCGGCATCCTGGTGCATGGCGTGCCGGCGCTGCATCACCTGGTCGAGGCGGTGTCGCAGCGCCTCGGCGCGGCCCTGCAGCCCGTGGTGGAGATGCTCGGCAACGCCCTGGCCGGCATCGTGGCCGGCGCGCTCGTGCTGGCGCTGGTCAGCGCCGGCCAGTGGTTCTGGCGCCGCCTGCGGGCGCCGGCGGTCGCGGCATGACGCGTGCGGCGGTCGGCGCCGTGCTGCTCGCATGGACCGTGGCCGCCTGGGCCGACGTCGAGATCGCGACCGCGAACCGCGCCCAGCTCGAGCAGTTGCGCGGCATCGGTCCGCCGCTCGCCGAGACCATCCTCGTCGAGCGGGACAAGCGCGCGTTCAGGGACTGGGCCGACCTCATCGCGCGCGTGCGTGGCATCCGCGCCGCCAAGGCGCGCCAGCTGTCGGAGGCTGGCCTGCGCGTCGGGGGCCGGCCCAACGAGGCCGAGCCCCCACGCTGAGCGCACGTCAGCGCTTGACGATGTCGAGCAGCTCGACCTCGAAGTGCAGCGTCGCGTTGGGCGGGATCGGGCCGCCCGGCGTGCCGCGTTCTCCGTAGGCGATGCCGGGCGGGCAGGTCAGCTTGGCCTTGCCGCCGACCTTCATCTTCTGCACGCCCTCGGTCCAGCACTTGATGACGCGGTTGAGCGGGAACTCGGCCGGCTGGTCGCGGCTGTACGAGCTGTCGAACTCCTTGCCGTCGGGAAGGGTGCCGCGGTAGTGCACCTTGACCACGTCGGTGGCCGCGGGCTGGGGGCCCTTGCCGTCCTTGAGCGACTTGTAGACCAGGCCGGACGCGGCAGGTGCGTCGGCGGCGAAGGCCGGGGCCAGCGCGACGGCCAGCAGCAGGGGAGCGATCGATTTCAGCATCGGGTGTGTCTCCGGAATCGGAAAGCGTGAAGCCACAATGATCGCATCGCCACCTCGAACCCGCCCGTCATGCCCGTCCTGATGATCCTGGTCGCCGGTCCCTACCGCTCCGGCACCCAAGACGACCCCGCGAAGATCGCGCGCAACGTGGCCGCGATGACCGACACCTCGCTGCAGCTCTTTCGCGCCGGGCATCTGCCGGTGATGGGCGAGTGGTTCGCGCTGCCGCTGATCGAACACGCGGGCTCCCGGCGCATCGGCGACGCGGCGTTCGACGAGATCTTCCATCCCATCTCGCGCCGCCTGGTGGCCCAGTGCGATGCGGTGCTGCGCATCGGCGGGCCGTCGGCCGGCGCGGACGAGATGGTGGCGCTCGGACGTGAGCACGGCAAGGCGATCTACTTCGCGCTCGGCGAGGTGCCGGGCGCGGCCTGATCACTTCGTCCAGCTGTCCTTCAGCCCGGTGATGCGGTTGAACACCGGCCGGCCGGGCGCATGGTCGATGCGGTCCGCGACGAAGTAGCCGTGGCGCTCGAACTGCAGCCGCGCGTCCGCGGGGCAGTGCGCGGCGCTCGGCTCGACGACCCCCCGAACGACACGCTTGCTCGCCGGGTTCAGCACGCTGCGGAAATC
>DATLIE010000215.1:0-1687 GCA_035539635.1 Burkholderiaceae bacterium | reverse complement strand
ACCTGCAGTTCAGGGACTTCCGGGCCGAGGAGTACGCCTACCTGTTCGAGCGCTCGCGCGAGATCAAGAAGCGCTTCAAGAACTACGAGAAGCACACGCCGCTCGTCGACCGCACGCTGGCGATGATCTTCGAGAAGGCCTCCACCCGCACGCGGGTGAGCTTCGAGGCCGGCATGTACCAGCTGGGCGGCTCGGTTGTGCACCTCACCACCGGCGACAGCCAGCTGGGGCGCGCCGAGCCGATCGAGGACAGCGCCAAGGTCATCAGCCGCATGGTCGACCTGGTGATGATCCGCACCTACGAGCAGACCAAGCTCGAGGCCTTCGCGGCCAACTCACGGGTGCCGGTGATCAACGGCCTGACCAACGAATACCACCCGTGCCAGATCCTGGCCGACGTCTTCACCTTCATCGAGCACCGCGGCTCGATCAAGGGCAAGGTCGTCGCCTGGGTCGGTGACGGCAACAACATGGCCAACACCTGGCTGCAGGCGGCGGAGCTGCTGGGCTTCACGCTGCACCTGAGCACGCCCACCGGCTACGAGGTCGACCCCAGCATCGCCGGCGTCACCAACACTGCCTGCCTCAAGACCTTCAAGAGCCCGCTCGACGCCTGCCGCGGTGCCCACCTCGTGACCACCGACGTGTGGACCAGCATGGGCTACGAGGCCGAGAACGAGGCGCGCAAGCAGGCCTTCGCCGACTGGTGCGTCGACCGCGAGATGATGGCCGTGGCCCAGCCCGACGCCCTCTTCATGCACTGCCTGCCCGCGCACCGCGGCGAGGAAGTGCAGGCCGAGGTCATCGACGGCCCGCAGTCGGTCGTGTGGGACGAGGCCGAGAACCGCCTGCACGCGCAAAAAGCGCTGATGGAGTTCCTGCTGCTCGGCAGGCTCTGACAGACACCCGACCGCTGACCGACCCAGGCGCCGCATGGAGCTGATGAACCGCTACCTGCCGCGCTACCAGTTCGCGGAGACGCACAGCCTCCACGTGCCCGCGCCGCCCGCGCACGTGCTCGACGTGGCGGCCCGGCCCGAGATCACCGACGACCCCGTGGCGCGCAGCCTGATCGCGCTGCGCGAACTGCCGAACCGGCTGGCCAGCCGGCTCGGCCTCGCCGCCCCCACACTGCGCCAGCGCGAGGCCTTCGGTTTTGCCGACTTCACGCCGCTGGGGCGCGACGGCGAACGCGAGCTGGCCTTCGGCCTGGCCGGCCGCTTCTGGCGCTTCGACTACGGCCTGGTCCCGCTGGCCGACGGCCCGGCCTTCGCCGCGCTCGATGCCACGGGCCTGGCCAAGCTGGTGCTTCACTTCACGGCCGAGCCCGAAGGCACGGGCACGCGCCTCACCACGCGCACCCGGGTCTGGTGCGGCGATGCCGCCGCGCAGCGCCGCTTCACCGCCTACTGGCTGCTGATCCGACCCGCGAGCGGGCTGATCCGCCGCCGCATGCTGCAGCGCGTGCGTGACGCCGCGCTGCTCGCCCCATGAATCCCTGCCAGACCTGCGGCGCCTGCTGCGCCAGCTACCGCGTCGACTTCAGCGTGCACGAGCTCGACGACCACGGCGGCCGCGTGCCCTCGGGCCTGGCGGTCGACGTGAACGACGCCCTGTGCCGCATGCGCGGCACCGACCACACGCCGGCGCGCTGCGCCGCGCTCACCGGCAAGATCGGCCAGTCGGT
>DATLIE010000214.1:0-4060 GCA_035539635.1 Burkholderiaceae bacterium | reverse complement strand
CGCCTGGGCCAGTGGCTCGCCAGCGTGCCTGGCGTCAAGAGCCTGACCGTGCTCGGCCACGCCGGCGAAGGCACCTTCCTCGAGCGCGACGAGCAGTTCAAGGTGATCGAGGCCTTCCGCGAGTCGGTGGGCGACCGCATCCCGATCATCGCGGGCATCACGCTCGAGGGCACGCAAGTCGCCGTCGAGGAGGCCAAGCGCGCGGTCAAGGCCGGGGCCAAGGCGGGCCTCGTGTACCCGTCGCACGGCTGGCTGCGCTTCGGCTACCAGGACGGTGCGCCGCAGGATCGCTATCGCGCGATCTTCGAAGGCTCGGGCCTGCCGCTGATCCTGTTCCAGTACCCCGACGCCACCAAGTGCACCTACAACCTGGCGACGCAGCTCGACATCGCTGCGCAGCCCGGCGTGTTCGCGATGAAGAACGGCGTGCGCAACATGAAGCGCTGGGACCGCGAGATCCCCGTCATCCGCAAGGAGCGCCCGGACCTGCAGATCCTGACCTGCCACGACGAGTACCTGCTGCACACGATGTTCGACGTCGACGGCGCCCTGGTCGGCTACGGCTGCATCGCGCCCGAATTGCTGGTCGAGATGATCGCTGCCGGCAAGGCCAAGGACTACAAGAAGGCGCGCGAGCTGCACGACCGCCTGCTGCCGGTGACCGCCAACGTCTACCACCGCGGCTCGCACATGGAAGGCTCGGTGGCGCTGAAGTGGGCGCTGGTGGCGCGCGGCATCCTCGAGCACGCCACGGTGCGCTCGCCGCTGCTGCCGCTGGCCGAAGGCGCCGACAAGGAGATCGCCGAGGCGATGGCGTCGGCCGGCCTGGGCCGCGTGAACAAGTAGGGCCGCCGTCGCACTGCGGCGCTCGGGTGCGGCAACGCGCCCGAGCGCCCGCCCGATCCCAGACCGAGGAGACAACATGAGACTGCTTTCCATCCTGGCCGCCCTGGTCCTGCCGGCCCTGGCCCAGGCGGCGCCCAACTTTCCCGAGCGCGACAAGCCGATGCGCATCGTGGTGCCCTTCGCTGCCGGCGGCGGCGTCGACGCGGCGGCGCGGCTGCTCGGCGTGCAACTGCAAAAGCAGCTCGGCGTGACCGTGGTGGTCGACAACAAGCCCGGCGGCAGCGGCACGATCGGCGGCAAGGCGGTGCAGATGGCGCCGGCCGACGGCCACACCCTGCTGTTCTCGGCCGCCACGCATGTGCTGGCCAGGCAGGTGCTCGCGCAGCCGCCCTACGACCCGCAGAGCGACTTCGCACCCGTGGCGCGCACCGGCACCGCGCCCTTGCTGCTGGTGGCGGCACCGAGCAAGCCGCAGACGAAGCTGGCCGACATCGTCGCCACGATCAGGCGCGAGCCCGACAAGTGGATGGCGGGCATCCCCGCCGCGGGCGCGCCGAGCCACCTCGCGACGCTGCTGATGGCCAAGCAGGCGCAGCTCAAGCTGAACCTCGTGCCCTACAAGGGCACGCAGCCGGCACTGATGGACGTGGCCGGCGGGCACACCGACCTGCTGCTCGACTCGATGATCTCGCTGCTGCCGATGGCCAAGACCGGCAAGGTCAAGCCGATCGCGATCACCTCGGCAAAGCGCAGCAGCCAGGCGCCGGACATCCCGACCTTCAAGGAGAGCGGCCTGCCCGACTTCGCCTACGAGTCCTGGTACGGCGTCTGGGTGCCGAAGGACACGCCTGCCGATCGCATCGCCGCGCTCAACGCCGCCATCAACGCCGCCACCGCGGAGCTGGCCAGGTCCGGCGCGCTCGCCGGCCTGGGCATCGAGCCGGTGACCGAGACGGCCGCGCAGTTCCGCAGCTACATCGCCAACGAGGTGAAGGAAGGTGCCGAACTGCTGAAGTACGCGGGCTTCAAGCCTGAGTGAGCGGGGCCGGAATCTAGCCGCGCACGAACAGCGTCTTCAGTGGCTCGTTGCCGAGCTGGCGGCTCCAGTGGCCATGCACTTGCGGGTCGAACGTGGCGCCGGCCGGCAGCGTGTCGGCCGAGAAGAAGTGCTGGCCCGCGCGGAAGACGCGGCTCGAGCCGTCCTGCAGGCCGATCTCCATCGCGCCCTGCAGGATGAAGACCCATTGCGGGTCGCCGGTGCAGTGGAACTCGCTGCGAAAACCCACCGGGCTCTCGCGCAACTGCATGCCGCCAGAGCGCATCAGTGGCGACAGGCGCGCCTGCGGCTTGCCCTCGGTCAGCGCGATCGATGCCTCGCGCCAGCGCGCGCGACCGTCGGGGCCGGTCTCGAGGATCACCTGGATGAAGGTCGGCACATCGCTCATCGGAGGCTCCTGTTCCTGCTCAACGGCACTCGGGTACCGGCGTCTTGGGGCGCTGGCCGGCGAAGTGCAGCTCGAGGTTGTTGCGCGCCAGGTCGGCCATCGCCTGGCGCGTGGCGCGCGTGGCGCTGCCGATGTGCGGCACCAGCACCGCGTTGTCCAGCGAGCGCAGCGCCTCGGGCACGTTCGGCTCGTTCTCGAACACGTCGAGCGCCGCGCCGGCGATGGTGCCCTTCTGCAGCGCCTCGATCAACGCCGCCTCGTCGACCACCGAGCCGCGCGCCACGTTGACGAGGTAGCCGTTCGGCCCGAGGGCGGCCAGCACCTTGGCGTCGATGAGCTTCCTGGTGCCCGCGCCGCCGGGCGTGATGACGACGAGGAAGTCGCTCGACGCCGCCAGCGCGGTGACCTGGTCGTGGAAGGTGTAGGGCAGGTCGGGCTTGGCACTGCGCGCGGTGTACGCGATGTGCATGCCGAAGGCGCGCGCGCGCTCGGCGATGGCCTGGCCGATGCGGCCCATGCCCACGATGCCCATGCGCGCGCCCGAAAGCTTGGTGGCCAGCGGCACCGGGCCCTGGCTGGCCCAGCGACCCTCGCGCAGGTGGCGCTCGGCCTGCGGGATGCGGCGCGCGACGTTCAGCGCCAGCGCGAGCGCGAGGTCGGCCACGTCGTCGTTGAGCACGTCCGGCGTGTGCGTGACCATCACGCCGCGCGCCTTGGCGGCGGACACGTCGACGCCGTCGTAGCCCACGCCCATGATCGAGACGATCTCGAGCGCCGGCAGTTTGGCCACCAGGTCCGCCGGCACCTTGGACTCGCCGCTGCCAGCGATGCCGCGAATGCGTTCCAGCGGCGCACTGTCCAGGCTGGTGTGGACGTTGAACGTGGCCTGCAGCGGCTCCATCAGGAAGGGGGGCAGCTTGGCCACGGCGAGCAGGTCGGGTTTGGCGCTCATGGTGTCGGTGCGTTGGCGGGTATTCGTATGATGACCCTACGATAACCCACCCTCCCGGCCTGGAGTCCCACATCATGAACACCCCCCTTCGCAGCGCGATCGTCACCGGCGCGGGCAGCGGCATCGGCCGCGCCTGCGCGCAGGCGCTGGTGGCCGACGGCTGGCAGGTGGCCTTCATCGGCCGCCGCCGCGACGCGCTCGAGGAAGCGGTGGCCGCCAGCGCCGCGCCGGCGCGCGGCCTGGCGGTGCCCACCGACGTCGGCGACCCGGCCAGCGTGGCCGCGCTGTTCGACACCGTGAAGGCGCGCTTCGGGCGGCTGGACCTGCTGTTCAACAACGCCGGCGTGTCGAGCATGAGCGCGCAGCTCGAGGACCTGCCGTTCGAGCAGTGGCAGGCCAGCGTGGCGGCCAACCTCACCGGCACCTTCCTGTGCGTCCAGCAGGCCTTCCGGATCATGAAGGCGCAGACGCCGCAGGGCGGGCGCATCATCAACAACGGCTCGATTTCGGCGCATGCGCCGCGCCCCAACTCGATCGCCTACACCGCGACCAAGCACGCGGTGACCGGCATCACCAAGACGGCCTCGCTCGACGGCCGCAAGTACGGCATCGCGGTGGGCCAGATCGACATCGGCAACGTGGCCTCGGACATGACCGCCAAGATGGTCGGCGGTGTGCCGCAGGCCGACGGCAGCATCAAGCCCGAGCCGCGCATGGGCATGGACAACGTGGTGGCCACCTTCATGACCATGGCCAAGCTGCCGCCGGAAGCGAACATCCTCAATGTCACCGTGATGGCGACGACGATGCCGTTCGT
>DATLIE010000213.1:0-14731 GCA_035539635.1 Burkholderiaceae bacterium | reverse complement strand
TTGAACTTGACGTGATAGCTGCGGCCCGACGCGACATGGAACAGGCGCCCGCTCATGCGTTCGATGATCGCCTCGTCAGGCACGTCGATCTCGAGCACCACGTCGAGCTTGACGCCGGCGGCCTTCATCGCGTCGGCCTGCGCGATCGTGCGCGGGAAGCCGTCGAACAGGAAGCCGTTGGCGCAGTCGGGTTGCGCGATGCGTTCCTTGACCAGGCCGATGATGATGTCGTCCGACACCAGCGCGCCCGAGTCCATCACCTTCTTGGCTGCCAGACCCAGCGGTGTGCCCGCCTTGACCGCGGCGCGCAGCATGTCGCCGGTGGAGACCTGAGGGATGCCGAACTTCTTGCACAGGAAAGTGGCTTGCGTGCCCTTGCCCGCGCCGGGCGCCCCCAACAGGATGAGTCTCATGCGTCCCTCGGTATGGTTTGGTGGTCGGATTATCGGGGCGCGGACGCGACGAGCTGGCGCACGCGCGCTAGGTCTTCCGGTGTGTCGACGCCGGGCCCTGGGGCATGGGTCGCCACGTGCACCGCGATGCGCTCGCCATGCCATAGCACGCGCAGTTGCTCGAGCGCTTCCAGGCGCTCCAGCGGTGCCATCGGCAGCTGCGGGAAGCGGCGCAGGAAGGCGGCGCGGTAGGCGTACAGCCCCACGTGGCGCAGCGGCGTCGGCTCGGGCAGGGCGTTCAGCGCCGCCAGGCCCTTTGCATTGCCGTCGCGCCACCAGGGCAGCGGCGCGCGGCTGAAGTACAGGGCCCGACCGCGCGCGTCGAGCACCACCTTGACGACGTTCGGGTTGGCGTAGTCGGCCACGCTTTCGAGGGCGTGCGCGGCGGTGGACATCACGCACTCCGGCTGGCCGACCAGCAGCGCCGCACAGGCATCGATCAGGGGCGGGTCGATCAGCGGTTCATCGCCCTGCACGTTGACGACCACGTCGTCCCCGTCCAGCCCGAGCAGGCCGCAGGCCTCGGCGAGGCGGTCGCTGCCACTCGCGTGGTCGTCGCGCGTCATCACGGCGCGCACGCCGTGCTGGGCACAGGCGTCGACGATCGAAGGGTGATCGGTGGCCACGACGACCGCGTCCGCCGACGACTGCGCGGCCCGCTGCGCCACGCGCACCACCATTGGCACGCCGCTGATGTCGGCCAGCGGCTTGTCGGGCAGGCGGGTCGACGCCAGGCGGGCCGGGATGACGACGGTGAACTTCATGCCGAGGCTTCGCCTTCGGGGTCCCAGCTCTGGGCCTCGCCCTCGAGCATCACCGGGATGCCGTCGCGGATCGGAAAGGCGAGGCGGTCGGCGGCACAGGCCAGTGCGCGCGGGCGCTGCTCGCCGTCGCGCAGCATCACGAGCCGCCCTTTGCACAGCGGGCAGACCAGCAGTTCGATCAGTCGGGGGTCGAGGACGCTCATGTTGAAGGCCGGCGTGGCAACAATCGTTCGATCGCGGCGGCAAAGGCCGCGTCGGGCTCGAAGTCTAGCGGCGCCACCCACACGCGGGCCTTACTTGTCGACCCCTCGCGCAGCTTGACTGCGTCCTTCTCGGTCAGCAGCACGTCGAGCGCCGGGTCGTCGGGCCAGGGCAGGGTGGTCAGTGGGTCATGGTCGGGCAGTGCCTGCGCGTCGAGTTCGAGGCCCTGGGCCCTGAGCATCGCGAAGAAGCGCTCGGGCGCTGCGATGCCCGCCACCGCCCGCACACGGTGCCCGCGCAGCAGGTGCCAACCGTCGGCGGCAGGCAGACCCTGTCGCCACTCGGCCAGCGGCAGCACGCCGGCCAGGCGCCGCGTGGCGTGGCTGCCGGGCAGCGGCGTGCTCGCGACGGCGGTGTTGTAGAGCAGCAGCGAGTGCGGTGGCAGCTCGGCTGGCAACGGCTCGCGCAGCGGGCCGGCGGGCAGGCACAGGCCGTTGCCCACGCCCCGCTCATCGAACACGACGATCTGCAGATCGCGCGCGAGTCGGTGGTGCTGCAGACCGTCGTCCGAGACCACGACGTCGATCTGCGGATGCGTGCGGCACAACCACTGCGCAGCGGCAACCCGATCGCGTCCGACAACCACCGGCACCCTGGCGCGGCGGTGGATCAGCAACGGCTCATCGCCGACCTCGGCCGCCTCGCTGTGAGCCCCGACCTCGACCAGCCCGTCGCCGGCGCGCCCGTAGCCGCGCGACACGACGCCGGGCGTCCAGCCGCGCTGGCGCAGCAGTTGCACGACGGCGATCGTCGTCGGCGTCTTGCCGGCACCGCCCACCACCAGGTTGCCCACCACGATCACGGGCCGGCCGATCCGCTGGGGCGTCGAGGCGAGCCGGTGCAGGGCCGCCAGCGCTCGGTAGCAGAGCGACAGGGGCCACAGCAGCCAGGACAGCAGGCACGGGCGCGGGCGCCACCAGGCACGTTCCAGGGCCCGCGCGAAGCCGCTGCGGGCAGGGCGCGGCACGGTCAGCGCGGGCCGCTCTCGCCGCCGGTCTGCGCTGCGAAGGTCAGGCGCGCGAGGCCGGCGCGGCGCGCCGCGTCGAGCACGTTGATCACCGACTGGTGCGCCGCCGTGGCGTCGGCCGACACGATGACCACCGGCTCCTTCTGGCCCTGCGCCGCCGCGCTGAGCGCGCTGGCCAGCACCTCGACGCTGCGGCCGCTGACCGCGCTGCGGTTGACCGCGTAGCGGCCGTCACCCGACACCGCGACGATGATCTCGGCCGGCCGGTCACGCAGCTTCTCGGCCTCCGCCGTCGGCAGGCTGACCTGCAGCTCGGTGAACTTGGAGTAGGTGGTCGAGAGCATCAGGAAGATCAGCACGACCAGCAGCACGTCGATGAACGGGATCAGGTTGATCTCCGGGTCCTCGGCGCGGGGCTTGCGGAAGTTCATGACGCGTTGGCACCCGCGCCGCTGCTGCTGCGGCGCACCGCGAAGCGCATCAGATGCGGCACCAGCCGCTCGGCGGCCTGTTCCATGTCGACCGTGTACTCGTCGACACGGCCGCGGAAGAAGCGATAGAAGAGCAGCGCCGGAATCGCGATCATCAAGCCGAACGCCGTGTTGTATAGCGCGATCGAGATGCCCTGCGCCAGTTGTGCCGGGTTGGTGCCACCGGTGGGCGACTGCGAGCCGAAGATCTCGATCATGCCGACCACTGTGCCCAGCAGGCCGAGCAGCGGCGAGGCGGTGGCGATCGAGCCGAGCGTGTTCAGGTAGCGCTCGAGGCGGTGCACCATCACGCGGCCGGCGTTCTCGAACACCAGGCGCAGCGTGTCCTCGTTCAGGCGCGGCTCGGCCACCACGGCGCGCAGGCCCGCGGCCAGCACCGCACCGAGAGCCGAGCTGTTGCCCAGCTTGGCGATCACGTCGGTGGACGGCAGGCTGGTGCGGGTCAGGGCGACCACCTCGTCGAGCAGCTTCTCGGGGGCGACGCGGCCGCGCCGCAGCGTCACGGAGCGTTCGATCACCAGGGCCAGGCCCACGATCGAGCACAGGATCAGCGGCCAGATCGGCCAGCCGGCCGCTTGAATGATGGACAGCAAGTCTTGTCTCCGCGCAGGCGGTTCGTTGGGTACAGTGCCGCGTCACGCGACCACGGCTGGGCGCGCGGATTATGGCCCTGCGCAGCACCACGAAACGCGCCGATCCCGCCCCGCGTGGCGCAGGCGCATCGCCTTGTGAAACGCAACACTCGAACGATCCACGCCAACTGTGGACAACTGTGTGCGCAACCGGGCGACGGTCAGCGCAGGGGCGCATGAATGCTGGGCCGGATACAGTTTGCACAATGTTTCAGCAGGAAAAAACCTTTGTACTTCAAGCACTTGCACGAACATGACAGGCCTGTGACCGGCATCTCGCGGGATCGGGCCAGCATTGGCGCGGCTGTGGAGTTCTGGACCCGCACCAGCACTGGGTTGGCCGGTGGCTGAGCCCAATGCCAAGGCCCCAGCGCCGCGTGTCTGGAGCGTCGGCGCGCTGTTGCTGGCGGTGGGCGATGCACTGGCGGCACGCTTCTCGTCGTGCGTGGTGCAGGGCGAGTTGTCGGGCGTCACGCGGGCCGCCAGCGGGCACTGCTACTTCACGCTGAAGGACAGCGCGGGCGCGGCCGCCACGGTGCGCTGCGCCATGTTCCGGCGCGCCGCGTCGCTGCTCGACTTCGCTCCACGCGACGGCCAGCAGGTCGAACTGCGCGGCCGCATCGCGGTGTACGAGCCGCGCGGCGAGATGCAGCTGGTGGTCGAGTCGATGCGCCCGCTGGGGGCTGGCTCGCTGTACGAGCAGTTCCTGCGCCTGAAGGCCAAGCTCGAGGCCGAGGGTCTGTTCGACCCGGCACGCAAGCGGCCCCTGCCCGCGCTGGCACGGCGCATCGGCATCGTCACCTCGCTGGCCGGCGCCGCACTGCACGACATGCTCACCACACTGGCGCGCCGCGCGCCGCAGGTGGGCGTGGTGGTCTACCCGTCGCCGGTGCAGGGCACCGAAGCCCCGGCGGCACTGGTCGCCGCGCTGGCCGCGGCCGCGCAGCGGCGCGAGGTGGATCTGCTGATCGTCGCGCGCGGCGGCGGCTCGATCGAGGACCTGTGGGCCTTCAACGACGAGCGCGTCGTGCGCGCGTTGGCCGCGATGCCGATGCCGGTGATCTCCGGCGTCGGTCACGAGACCGACGTGACGCTGGCCGACTTCGTGGCCGACCTGCGCGCGCCGACGCCCACGGCCGCGGCCGAGCTGGCCGTTCCGGCGCGCGACGAGCTGAGCGCCGGACTGGACCAGGTGACGCGGCGTCTGGGCCAGCTGGTGGCGCACCGCCTGGAGTCGCAGGCGCAGCGCCTGGACCGGCTGGCGTTGCAGCTGGCGCGGCCGTCGCAGGTGCTGGGCCAGGCGCGTGCGCAGTTGCAGACACTCGACCACCGGCGCACGCGCGCGCTGTGGCGCGCGCTCGAGCAGCAGCGTCAGGCGCCGCGTTCGCTGCGCGAACGGCTGGTGCGGGCCGCTGCGGCGGCCGTGCATGCGCGCGGCGCGCATCTGGCCGCCCTCGGCGGCCGCCTCACGGCGCTGGACCCGAGCCAGGTGCTGGCGCGCGGCTACGCCTTCGTGCTCGATGCGCGGGCGCGGCCGGTGCTGTCGGCGCACGCCGTGCAGACCGGCCAGGCCCTCACGCTGCAGTGGCATGACGGCGCGGTGCGCACACGCGTCGAGGGACCGGGCTGACCCCAGGAACCCTGGTGCCGGCGTGCCCGCGTCAGCTGCCTAGAATCGCCCTCGTTCTCACCAAACTCCACAGGACCTCGCATGGAACACACCCTGCCGCCGCTGCCGTTCCCGATCGACTCGCTCGCGCCGCACTACAGCAAGGAGACGCTCGAGTTCCATCATGGCAAGCACCACAACGCCTACGTGGTGAACCTGAACAACCTACAGAAGGGCACCGAGTTCGAGGCCATGACGCTCGAGCAGATTGTCAAGAAGGCCTCGGGTGGCGTCTACAACAACGCCGCGCAGATCTGGAACCACACCTTCTTCTGGAACTGCATGAAGCCCAATGGCGGTGGCGAGCCGACCGGCGCCCTGGCCGCGGCGATCAACGCCAAGTGGGGCAGCCATGTCGCCTTCCGCGAAGCCTTCGTCAAGAGCGCGGTCGGCAACTTCGGCTCGGGCTGGACCTGGCTCGTGAAGAAGGCCGACGGCAGCGTGGACATCGTCAACACCGGCGCCGCCGGCACGCCGCTGACCACCGCCGACAAGGCGCTGCTGACCGTCGACGTGTGGGAGCACGCCTACTACATCGACTACCGCAACCTGCGTCAGAAGTTCGTCGAGACCTTCCTCGACAAACTGGTCAACTGGGAATTCGCGGCGAAGAACTTCGCCTGAACGTCCACCTCACTGGATTCCGAACGGCTTGCCGCCGGGGCCAGTGAGCTTGAACCCGGGCTTGATGCCGCGCTTGGCAAACCAGCCCTGGTTCATCTCGAGCGCGTAGCGCACCGGCTTGTCGGCGCAGTGGCTGTCCAAGGTCTGCGGCTGCATGTCGCGGATGTTGACGATGGAGCCATCGTCGGCAATGAAGGCGATCGACAGTGGCAGGAACGTGTTCTTCATGTAGAAGCAGTGCACGGCGGCCGTGTCGTAGACGAAAAGCATGCCTTCGTGCTGCGGCATCTCGCGCCGGTACATCAGGCCCGTGTAGACGCTGAAGCCGGTCGCGACCTGGGCGCGGATGCCGTGCATGCCGGCGCTCAGCTGCACGACGGGCAGGTTCAGTTGAGGTTGCCCTTGCGCCGCCGCGAAGGACGTCCAGAGCGCCACAATGGCGGTAAGCAACGGTCGGATGGTCATGGGCAGGGTCGTGCAACGGGGTCGGCGGATTATCGGTTGCTGCGTTCAACGCCTGGACCTGCTGCCGGTGGACGGCGCGAGGAGCGACGATGAAGCGGACTGACGCCAAGGCACGCGAAGTCACGGACACCACCGAGGCGATCGCAGGCCGTTGCCGGCGCCTCGTCACGAAGCGCGCCCTGGTGGCCGCGGGCGTGGCCATGGTGCCGGTGCCCGGGCTCGATTGGCTCACCGACGTGGGCGTGCTGGTCCAGCTGCTGCCCGAGATCAACCGCGCTTTCGGCCTCAGCCCCGATCAGATCGAACGCCTGGCACCCGATCGGCGCGTCGTGGTCTACAAGGCCATCAGCACGGGCGGCGGGCTGCTGGTGGGCAAGATGGTGACACGCGAGCTGGTGATCCAGGCGCTGAAGATCGTCGGCGTGCGCCTGACCACGCAGCAGGCCGCCAAGTTCGTGCCGATCGCGGGCCAGGCAGTGTCGGCCATGCTGACCTTCGGGGCGCTGAAGTTCGTTTGCGAGCAGCACATCCGGCAATGCGAGTCGGTTGCAAGGCTGCTGGCGTTGCCGGCACCCGACCTGCCGATGGCCGAGAGGGTGGCACCGTAGAATGCGAGCCTCGTCGGGGCGTAGCGCAGCCTGGTAGCGCGTCTGCTTTGGGAGCAGTAGGTCGCACGTTCGAATCGTGTCGCCCCGACCATCGGTTCCCCGGCGCACTGCCCGTAGCTCAACTGGATAGAGCAGCTGCCTTCTAAGCAGCAGGTCGGGGGTTCGAGTCCCTCCGGGCAGGCCACGCTCCACAACCTCCGTCTGCCATGCCGAAGCTGCTTCGCCCCTTCGTCCTCGCCCTGCTGTGGTTGCCGCTGGTGGCCGCCGCGGCGCTCAAGCCGGTGACCCAGGTCGAGGGCATTACCGAGTACCGCCTGCCCAACGGCCTGCAGGTGCTGATCGCGCCCGACGACTCGAAGCCGACCACGACGGTCAACCTGACCTACCGTGTCGGCAGCCGCCACGAGAACTACGGTGAGACCGGCATGGCGCACCTGCTCGAGCACCTCCTGTTCAAGGGCACGCCGCGCCACCCGACGGTGTGGGCCGAGTTCAATAAGCGCGGCCTGCGTGCCAACGGCAGCACCTGGCTCGACCGCACCAACTACTTCGCTAGCTTCGCCGCCAACGAGGCCAACCTGGCCTGGTACCTCGACTGGCTGGCCGAGTCGATGACGAAGAGCTTCATCGCCAAGAAGGACCTCGACAGCGAGATGACGGTGGTGCGCAACGAAATGGAGATGGGCGAGAACAGCCCCGGCCGCATCCTGTTCGAGAAGACGATGGCCACGATGTACCAGTGGCACAACTACGGCAAGTCGACGATCGGTGCGCGCGCCGACGTCGAGGGCGTGGACATCGGCCGCCTGCAGGCCTTCTACCGTCAGCACTACCAGCCGGACAGCGCGACGCTGATCGTCTCGGGCACGTTCGATCCGGCCAAGGTGCTGGCGCTGGTCGAGCGCCACTTCGGCCGCATCCCGAAGCCCAAGCGCGCGCTGCCGGCGCTGTACACGCTCGACGCGACGCAGGATGGCGAGCGCGCGATCACGCTGCGCCGCGTCGGCGGCACGCCGCAGCTGATGGCGGCGTACCACAGCGTGCCCGGCGCGCACCCCGACCATGCCGCTGCCGAGCTGGTGACGCTGGTGATGGGTGACACGCCGGCGGGGCGCTTGCACAAGCGGCTGACTGAGGCCAGGCTCGCCGCGTCGACCTGGTCGTGGACGCCGGCGCTGCACGACCCCGGCTTCCTGAGCTTCGGCGCCGGCCTGGCGCCGGGGCAGGACGTGGCAGCGGCCCAGACTGCGCTGCTGGCGACGCTCGAGAGCGTGGCCACCGAGCCGATCACGGCCGAGGAGGTTGAACGCGCCCGCACCAAGTGGCTCAACGCCTGGGAGCAGCAGTTCACCGACCCGGAGCAGGTGGGCGTCGGTCTGTCGGAGACCGTGTCGCAGGGCGACTGGCGCTTGTTCTTCCTGCTGCGCGACCGCGTGCGCGCGGCGAAGCTCGCCGACGTGCAGCGCTTCGCGGTGCAGACCCTGCTGCCGGCCAACCGCACGCTGGGCACCTACTTGCCGACCGACAAGCCGCAGCGCGCGCCGGCACCCGCGGCGGCGGATCTCGCGCAGCAGCTGAAGGAGTTCGTGCCCCAGGCGGGCGCGGCGGCAGCCGAGCGTTTCGAGGCCACACCCGCGAACATCGACGCACGGACCCAGCGCGGGCGACTGGCCGGCAACGCGGCGGGCGTGCAGTTCGCGCTGTTGCCCAAGGCCACGCGCGGCCAGGCGGTGGCGGCGCAACTGACGCTGCGCGGCGGCGACCTGGCCGCGTGGCAGGGCCAGGCCGAGGCCGCGGCGCTGCTGGCGGCGATGCTCGATAAGGGCACGCCGGAGCTCTCGCGCCAGCAGGTGCAGGACCGGCTCGATGCACTGCGCACCGAGCTGCGCATCGCCTACGCCGCCCAGGAGCCCGGCGCACTGACGGTGTCGCTGCAGTCGCGGCGCGAGCACCTGCCGGCCGCGATCGAACTGGTCGGGCAGTTGCTGCGCCGGCCGGCCTTCGACGCCACGGTGCTCGACGAAATCAAGCGCCAGGGCATGGCGGCGATCGAGGCTCAACGCAAGGAGCCCGAGGCGATCCTCGACGAGGCGCTGGCGCGCCACGGCAACCCGTACCCGCGCGGTGACATCCGCCATGCGCGCAGCTTCGACGAGCGGCTGCAGGACCTGCGTGCGGTGACACCCGAGTCGCTGCGCACGCTGCACGCGCGCGTGCTCGGGGCCAGCCGGGTGGAGCTGTCAGCCGTCGGCGACTTCGACGTGGCGGGGGTCAAGGCCGCCGCCGAGCGTGCGTTCGGTGGCTGGGCCACGGCGGTGCCGTACGCACGCGTGCCGCAGCCGCTCGTGACCCTGCCGCCGACACGCCTCGTGTTCGCGACGCCCGACAAGCAGAACGCGGTGCTGCAGGCCACGCTGCCGGTGGCGCTGAACGACGGCGACGAGGACTATCCGGCCCTCGCGCTGGCGAACTACCTGCTCGGCAGCGGCGGCAACTCGCGCCTGTGGAAGCGCATCCGCGAGCGCGAGGGCCTGTCGTACGACGTCTATGCCTACGTGGCGTGGAACGCCTACGAACGCCACTCGTCCTGGAATGGCGGTGCGATCTTCGCGCCGGGCAACCGCGCCAAGGTCGAGGCCGCGTTCAAGGAGGAGATCGCGCGAGCGCTCAAGGACGGCTTCACGGCCAAGGAGCTCGAGGAAGGCAAGCGCGGGCTGCTGAACTACCGCCGCCTGTCGCGCGCCCAGGACGGCAACGTGGCCGCCGCGCTCGCGCGCAACCTCGACCTGGGACGCAGCTTCGCCTACGCCGGTCAGGTGGACGCGAAGCTCGCGGCGCTGACGCTCGACCAGGTCAACGCGGCGCTGCGCAAGTACCTCGACCCGGCCAAGCTCGTGGTGGGCGTGGCCGGCGACTTCAAAGACTGACTCGCGCACCGCGGACCACTTGCGGGCGCCGCGGGTCCAGCTTCGCCGGCCCGCTGGCGGCGCCCCCTTGAGGGGGAGCGGCGAAGCCGCAACAGGGGTGGCCGATCAGTGACGCTGGTACTGGGTGGCGCCGAAGAGCATCTCGCGCGACTTCTCGTCGGTGATCGGCCTGCGCGCCGCCGCCAGCACCTCGACGCCCCGCTTCACTGCGGGCCGCGCGCCGATCTCGTCGAACCAGCCCTTGAGGTGGGGATAGTCGGCCCAGTCGATGCCCTGGTTCTTCCATGAGCGCAGCCACGGGAAGACCGCGATGTCGGCGATCGAGTAGGCCTTGCCGCCGAGGTACTTCGACTTCGCGAGACGCTGGTCCATCACACCGTACAGGCGTCTCGCTTCGTTCGAGTAGCGATCGATCGCGTAGGGCAGCTTCTCCGGCGCGTAGATCCGGAAGTGGTGCGTCTGGCCGAGCATCGGGCCCACGCTGCCCATCTGGAACATCAGCCACTGCAGCACCTCGTACTTGCCGCGTGTGTCTTCGGGCAGGAAGCGCCCGGTCTTGGCGGCCAGGTACAGCAGGATCGCGCCCGACTCGAAGAGCGAGATCGGCGCAGCGTCGGGACCCTCGGGGTCGGTGATCGCGGGAATCTTGTTGTTCGGGCTGATCGCCAGGAAGTCGGGATCGAACTGCGCGCCGGCACCGATGTCGACCGCATGCACGCGATAGGGCAGGCCGCACTCCTCGAGCATGATGTGCACCTTGTGCCCGTTGGGTGTGGCCCACGAATACACTTCGATCATCGTTCGGCACTCCTTGCACGACGGCTTCGGCCACTCTAGCAGCGATGCGAAACCTGTTCAGACGTTGGTTCGGTGGTGCGCCCGATGCGGCCGGCGATGGGGTCGCTCCGGCCCGTGCGTGGGCCGAGGCCGAGGGCCACCGCTTCGCGCCAGCGCGCGGCAGCGAAGGCTTCGTCATCGAATCGTCGGCCGGCGGCGCGGCCTGGCGCGCCGAGTGGGGCCCGTCGCAGCGCGACTACATCGATGGCATGGAGTTGCGCGTGCGCGCCGAGATCGGCGACGCGGGCGACCTGCAGATGCTCGTGATCGCGCGTGCGCTCGTGGCGCCGCTCGAGAACGAGGTCTACGAACAGTTCACCGAGGGCAACCAGACCCGGATGGACAGCCGCACACCCGAGGAGTTGCGCTGGCTGGTGCTGTACCCGCCGATGCCACGGTCCGCGCTCGGCGCGCTGCGCGAGCGCTTCGCGGTGCTCGCCAACCGGCCCGCAGCCGCGCCGATGTGGATCGAGGGCGCGCTGGCCAAGGCGCTGGAGGAAGCATCGTCGTGGCTCGAGGCCGCGACGCCGTTCGTGATGGTGGTGCAGCGTGGCCGCTTCGTGTTGCGCATGGCGCTGCCGCGCCCCACGCCGGCCGAACTGAAGTCGGCGGTCGACCTCGCCAGCGTCGCGGTCGCGGCCGCGCGCCGCGTCGGCGCCGAGGTGGCGCGCGGGGCGCTGGGCAGCGAACGACCGAGCGGCTGGGGCGCACCGAGTGCGGCCGGCGGTCCCGAAGTCAGCCGCCATTGAGCCGGGACCCCTGGTTACCACCTCGTAAGTTCTGACGCTGTTCCGCGCCGCGTTCGGTTGGTCTAATCGCACCAACGCGACACAGGGAGTGTGTTTGGCATCGGTTGATCCCGGCCATCCGTCCGCAACGTGGCTGGCCAATGCGCCGGCGGGTCCAAGCGAGCGCAGGTTGGCGCTGGCCGTGGTCGTGCTGTCGGCCCTGATCTTCGCCGCTGTGGCGCCCTGGGCCCGGGTGCAGCTGCCGCCGGTGTGGGCCTTCATCCCGATCTACGAGTCGGCGCTGGTCTTCACCGACCTGATTACCGCGGTGCTGCTGTTCGGCCAGTCGCGCATCGCCCAGTCCCGCGCGCTGCTGCTGCTGGCCTGCGGCTACCTGTTCACGGCGGTGCTGACGGTCGCGCACGCGCTGAGCTTCCCGGGCCTGTTCGCGCCGGCCGGTCTGCTGGGCGAAGGCTCGCAGAGCACGGCCTGGATCTACATGTTCTGGCACGCGGGCTTTCCGCTCTTCGTGGTCGGCTACGGGTTGCTGCGCGGCAGCCGCCTCGAGCCGTTGGCCACTGGAGCGCGCGGCGGTGTCTGGGTGGCCGGGATGGCGGTTGCGGCGATCGTGTCGGCGGGCTTGCTGGCGGCGTTGGCAACGGCGGGCGAAGCGGTGCTGCCGGCCATCATGGCCGGCAATCGCTACACGCCGGCGATGATCGGTGTGGTGTCGATGACCTGGTGCGCCAGCCTGCTGGCGCTGGGCGTGCTGTGGTGGCGGCGTCGGCCCCTGGCCGTGCTCGACCTGTGGCTGCTGGCCGTGTTGTGCGCCTGGCTGTTCGACGTGGCGCTGTCGGCGGTGCTCAACGGCGGACGCTTCGATCTCGGCTTCTATGCCGGGCGCGTCTACGGTCTGCTGGCCGCGAGCTTCGTGCTCGGCCGTCTGCTGCTGGAAAACGGCGTGCTGCACGCCCGCTTGATGAACGCGCATGCGCAGGAGCGCAGCCGCGGCAACGAGTTGCGCCAGCTCTCGCGCGAGCTGCAGGCCACCAACGACCGCCTCGGCGAGACCAACCGGCGCCTTGAGGAGCAGAGCCGCTTCAAGTCGGAGTTCCTGGCCAACATGTCGCACGAGCTGCGCACGCCGCTGAACGCGATCATCGGCTTCTCCGACATGATCAAGGAGGGCCTGGCCGGTGCGGTGAACGAGCGCCAGCGCACCTTTGCCGGCCACATCCTGCAGAGCGGCCACCACCTGCTGGCCCTGATCAACGACATCCTCGACCTGTCGAAGATCGAGGCGGGTCGCGCGGAGATGCAGCTCGAGCCGGTGTTGCTGCCGGCGGTGCTCGACGAGGCGCTGGCGATGGTCGGCGAGCGGGCGAAGGCACGCCGCATCGAGGTCCGGCTGGAACAGCGCGCCGAACTGGCCGCGATGCAGGTCGACCGCCGGCGCGTGAAGCAGATCGTGCTGAACCTGGTGTCGAACGCGGTCAAGTTCAGCCTCGAAGGTGGGCGGGTGACGGTCAGGGTCGACGTGGTCGATCGCGAGCGCGCCGTCAGCGCGTTGCCGGGCTTCGCCGAGGGTCACCGCCTGCTGCTGGAGCCAGGCGCGCACGAGCAGTTCGTAGAGGTCTCTGTCTTCGACGAAGGCATCGGCATCGGCCGCGACGACCTCGGTCGCCTGTTCAAGCCCTTCGCCCAGATCAGCAATGCGGTGACGCGCAACGTCGAAGGCACGGGCCTTGGTTTGGTCATGGTGCAGCGCCTGGTCGAGATGCACGGCGGCACGCTGGCCGTGACCAGCGAGCCCGGACGCGGCAGTTGCTTCACGGTGTGGCTTCCTTACCGCGCCGGCGGCCGGGCCGACCCCGCCGCCGCGCCGCCACCGGCGTTACCGGCAGCGCTGCCGGTGGCGCTGGTGATCGAGGACAACACCGAAGCCGCCGCGCTGATGGCCGCCCAACTGGAGACCCAGGGCTTTGCCGTGCGCTGCGTCAGGTCGGCGGAGGAGGCCCTGGACCTGGCCGACACCTTCACGCCCGAGCTCATCACGCTGGACATCCTGCTGCCCGGCATGGACGGTTGGGAGTTCCTGTCGCAATTGCGGCACCAGGCGCGCTGGCAGGCCGTGCCCGTCGTCGTCGTGTCGGTCCTGCCCGACCAGGGCATGGGCTTCGCGCTCGGTGCGGCGCTCGTCATGCAGAAGCCGGTCGGGCGCGACGCTTTGGTCCAGGGGCTCGCACGGCTCGGGCTGTTGCCCGATGGCGGGCGCGACGTGACCGTGCTGGTGGTCGACGACGACAGCCGGGCGGTCGAACTGATGGCCACGCCGCTGCGGCAGCGCGGTTGCCTGGTGCTGCGCGCGCTCGGCGGGCGCGAGGGCATCGAGCTGGCGCGCCGCTACCGCCCGGACCTGATCGCGCTGGACCTGGAGATGCCCGAGGTCAGTGGCTTCGAAGTGGTCGAGGCGCTGAAGGGCGATGCCCACACCGCCCACATCCCGATCATGATCGTGACCTCGCAGGAGCTGAGTGCGGCCGACCGCCACCGCCTCAACGGTCACATCAGCGACATCGTCGGCAAGACGGGGCTCGACAACGCGCGTTTCGCCGACGAGGTGCAGCGCGCGCTGTCACGCCCGCCAGCGCACGCCTGACACGGTGCGCTCAAGCCGCCTGGCGGCCGAGCTCCATCTTGGCCAGTGCGTTGCGGTGCACTTCGTCGGGCCCGTCGGCGAAACGCAGCGTGCGGGCCAGCGTGTAGAAGTAGGCGAGCGGGAAGTCCTGGCTCATGCCGCCGCCGCCATGCACCTGCATCGCCCAGTCGATCACGCGGCAGGCCATCGTCGGCGCCACCACCTTGATCATCGCGATCTCGGCCTGCGCGGCCTTGTTGCCGGCCTTGTCCATCATCCAGGCGGCCTTCAACGTGAGCAGGCGCGCCTGCTCGATCTGGCAGCGCGCCTCGGCGATGCGCTCGCGCGTGACACCCTGCTCGGCGACCGGACGGCCGAAGGCGACGCGATCGCTGGCGCGCCGGCACATCAGTTCGAGCGCGCGTTCGGCCAGGCCGATCAGGCGCATGCAGTGGTGGATGCGGCCAGGGCCGAGGCGGCCCTGCGCGATCTCGAAGCCGCGCCCTTCGCCGAGCAGGATGTTCGACGCCGGCACTCGCAGCAGTCGATGATCTTGGTGCCGATGGACGCGCCCGGCGTCAAGGTGCTGCGTCCGCTGTCGGTGTTCGGCTACGACGACGCGCCGCACGGGCACATGGAGGTGGACTTCGACAACGTGCGCGTGCCGG
>DATLIE010000212.1:0-15891 GCA_035539635.1 Burkholderiaceae bacterium | reverse complement strand
CCTCGGCCGTGGGCTCCAGCACCGCCTTGAAGGTGTCCAGCGACGGAACGGTGAAGCTCTCGTCGGCCTTCACGCGGCGGTGCGGCAGGTAGCCGCCCAGCGCCTGACGGCGCTCGTGCAGGTACTTCATCTCCGGCGTGTCGTCGGCTGGCTTGTAGAACGGGATCTTCGGCAGGTCGGCGTCGGCGATCGGAATGTTGAAGCGATCGCGCATATAGCGGATGTCGTCGTCGGTCAGCTTCTTGGCCTGGTGCGCCGTGTTCTTGCCCTCGCCGGCGCCACCCATGCCCCAGCCCTTGACGGTCTTGACCAGCAGCACGGTCGGTTGGCCGGCGTGGTGGTTGGCCTCGTGGAAGGCTGCGTAGACCTTGCCGGCGTCGTGCCCGCCGCGGCGCAGGGCCCAGATGTCGTCGTCGCTCATCTTGGCGACCATCTCGAGCGTGCGCGGATCGCGGCCGAAGAAGTTCTTACGCACGAAGGCCCCGTCGTTGGCCTTGAAGGCCTGGTAGTCGCCGTCGAGCGTGTCCATCATGATCTTGCGCAGCGCGCCGTCCTTGTCGCGTGCGAGCAGCGAGTCCCAGTTGCTGCCCCAGATCAGCTTGATGACGTTCCAGCCTGCGCCGCGGAAGTCGCCCTCGAGCTCCTGGATGATCTTGCCGTTGCCGCGCACCGGTCCGTCCAGGCGCTGCAGGTTGCAGTTGATGACGAAGACCAGGTTGTCGAGCTTCTCGCGCGCGGCCAGCCCGATCGCGCCGAGCGACTCGGGCTCGTCCATCTCGCCGTCGCCGCAGAACACCCAGACCTTGCGCTTGGCGGTATCGGCAATGCCGCGCGCGTGCAGGTACTTCAGGAAACGCGCCTGGTAGATCGCCATCAGCGGGCCCAGGCCCATCGACACGGTGGGGAACTGCCAGAACCCGGGCATCAGCTTCGGATGCGGATAGCTGGACAAGCCCTTGCCGCCGACCTCCTGGCGGAAGTTGAGCATCTGCTCTTCGCCGATGCGCCCTTCGAGATACGCGCGGGCGTAGATGCCGGGCGCGCTGTGGCCCTGGATGTAGAGCAGGTCGCCGCCGTGGTCGCCGCTATCGGCATGCCAGAAGTGGTTGAAGCCGGCCGCGAACATGTGCGCCAACGAGGCGAAGGAGCTGATGTGGCCGCCCAGGTCGCCGCCGTCGTCGGGGTTCAGCCGGTTGGCCTTGACCACCATCGCCATCGCGTTCCAGCGCATGTAGGCGCGCAGCCGCCCTTCGAGCTCGAGGTTGCCGGGGCTCTTGGCCTCGTCGGCGGGCTCGATCGTGTTGACGTAGGCGGTGTTGGCCGAGAACGGGCGGTCAACGCCGTGCTGGCGCGCTTCCTCGAGCAGGTGGTCGAGCAGGAAGTGCGCGCGTTCCTTGCCCTCCGCCGCGATCACCGCCGTCAGGGCGTCGAGCCATTCGCGTGTTTCCTGATGGTCGGTGTCGCCGCGCGCGGCATCGTCGGATTGGGGCAAAGCGGACATCGTTGTCTCCTGTGTTCTTCGCGGCCGGGGTGGCGCCGGCGCGCAGTGTCGCACCAAACGGCGCACTTTTCAAATCATGACTGTTGATTTCATATAGCGGAATTCATGAGGATTCGATCGGCAGACGGGACTCGATAATCGACGCTCATGCAGCCGCGTTCCGACCCGTCCGGCGTCAACGACATCGCCACGCCCCGCGCACAGCGTCTGTTCGGCCGCTGGTGGCGCCGGCAGTCGCCCACCAGCCAGGACCGCTTCGCGACGATCGGGCCTCTCATCTCCGTGCTGCTCTTTCTGGCGGCGATCATCGCGGCCTTCTGGTACCTGCGCAACGAGGAAATCGAGCGCGAGGCCGATGCGGTGCAACGCGACACCGAGATCTCGCAGCAGCAGGTGCGTCTCTACCTGTCCGACGACCTCGACCAGTTGCTGCGCCTGGCGCGCGACATCGGCGACGGCGTGGTGACCGCCGCGTCGTTTCCGTCCGCGGCCGGCGACTTCGCGCGCGAACGCACTGCGATCACGCACCTGTCCTGGGTCAGTGCCAACCGTGCGTTGCGAGCCGGGCACGCGGCGGCCATGTTCCACCCCGAAGTCAACCCGAGCGGCGGCGAGATGGCGCCGTCGCTGCCCGTGGCGGGCGAAGACAGCGCCCCCGAACGGGCCTTCAGCAACGCGCGCGGCCTGCGCGGTCCGACCTACTCGAGCGCCTTCCGCACCGCGGCGGGCACGGCCGTCTTCCAGCTCCACGTGCCGCTGTACGACCAGGGCCAATTCACCGGCGCGCTGATCGCCGAGTATTCGATCGAGGCCATGCTGCGCCAGATGGTGCCGCCCGAGGTGACGCAGCGCCACACGATCGCCGTCGTCGACGCCGACGGCAGCGAGCTCGCCGGCAGCGTGCTGCAGATGCCGGGTCAGACGAGCAGCCGCCCGACGATCGTTGTCGACCTGCCCCTGGCGCCGGCAGCCAACGGCCTGGCGCTGCGCGGCATGGGCTGGCGCACGTCGGTCGGCCTGGTCAGCAACACGCTGTTCTGGATGGTCGTCGCGCTCGCGGTGCTGACGGTGTGGATGCTGCTCGGCACCTGGCGCCACATGCGCCGGCGCAGCCAGATCCAGAACGCGCTGGTCCAGGAGACCAACTTCCGGCGCGCGATGGACAACGAGGGGCGCATCACCTACGTGAACCCGGCCTTCTGCGCCATGACCGGCTTTGCCGAGGCCGAGCTGGTGGGCCGCCTGCCGCCCTTCCCGCACTGGCCAGGCGACCGCATCGAGGAGAACGCGCGCCTGCTGCAGCAGGAACTGCACGGCCGCAGCCCGGCCGGCGGCATCGAGGTCAAGGTGATGCGCAAGGACGGCGGCATCTTCGATGCTCGCATGTACGTCTCGCCACTGGTCGACTCGCGCGGTCACCAAACCGGCTGGATGACTTCGATGACCAACATCACCGAGGCCAAGCGCATCCGCGACCAGCTCTCGGCCTCGCACGAGCGCTTCACGACCGTGCTCGAGGGCCTCGACGCCGCGGTGTCGGTGCTGTCGGTGCAGCAGGGCGAGCTGCTGTTCGCCAACCGCAGCTACCGGCTCTGGTTCGGCGCCGACCCCAAGGGCCATGGGCAGCTGGCGGGCCAGGCGCTCGCGCTGCCCTTCCTGCCCGCCGCCGACGACGGCGACGACGTCGACAGCCTGTCGGGCCTGCCCGCGGAGTCGCTGACCGCCTCGGGCGCCGACCCGCGCGAGGTCTATGTCGAGCCGTTGAAGAAATGGTTCGACGTGCGCTCGCGCTACCTGCAGTGGACCGACGGCCGCCTGGCGCAGATGCTGATCGCCACCGACATCACGTCGCGCCGGCGCATCGAGGAACAGGCCGCGCGCCAGGCCGAGCGCGCGCAGGTGACGAGCCGGCTGATGACGATGGGCGAGATGGCCAGCTCGGTGGCGCACGAGCTGAATCAGCCGCTGGCCGCGATCACCAACTACTGCAACGGCATGGTGTCGCGCGTGCGAGCCGAGTCGATCGGCAAGGACGACCTGATCGAGGCGCTGAACAAGACCTCGCGCCAGGCCGAGCGCGCGGCGCAGATCATCCAGCGCATCCGCAGCTTCGTGAAGCGCAGCGAGCCGCAGCGCCAGCAGGCGCAGGCCAAGGCCATCGTCGACGACGCGCTGGAGCTGGCCGGCATCGAACTGCGGCGCCGCAACGTCGCGCTCACAACGTACGTGGCGCAGCGCCTGCCCATGCTGTCGTGCGACCCGATCCTGATCCAGCAGGTGATCCTGAACCTGCTCAAGAACGCCGCCGAGGCGATCGACGCCGCCCAGATGCCGCCGACGCGGCGCCACATTGAGCTGCGCATCGTGCCGCGCCACACCCCCGAAGAAGGGGGCGTGATCGAGTTCTCCGTCACCGACCAGGGCCCGGGCGTGCGCGAGGACGTGCTGGCGCGCCTGTACGAGGCGTTCTTCTCCACCAAGGCCGAAGGCCTGGGCATCGGCCTGGCACTTTGCCGCTCGATCATCGAGTCGCACCGGGGCCGGATGAGAGCGCAGAACCTCTACAATGGACCCACCGTCGTGGGCTGCCGCTTTGCCTTCACCTTGCCGGTCGACGTGACGACCCGCACCGAGCCGCATCCCGTCAACCCAACGCTGTCGCGCCTCGTGCGCGAGGCCGCACCTGCCGACCCCACCACACCATGAGCTTGATTCCCAAGAAGGGCACCGTCTACGTCGTCGACGACGACGAGGCCGTGCGCGATTCGCTGCAATGGCTGCTCGAAGGCAAGGACTACCGCGTCAAGTGCTTCGACTCGGCCGAGTCCTTCCTGTCGCGCTTCGATCCACGCGAGGTGGCCTGCCTGCTGGTGGACATCCGCATGGACGGCATGAGCGGCCTCGAACTTCAGGACCGGCTGCTCGAACGCAAGAGCCCGCTGCCGATCGTCTTCATCACCGGCCACGGTGACGTGCCGATGGCGGTGACGACGATGAAGAAGGGCGCGATGGATTTCATCGAGAAGCCGTTCAAGGAAGACGAACTGCTCGGCCTGGTGGAGAAGATGCTCGATCAGGCGCGCAGCGCCTTCGCCCAGCACCAGGAACAGGCCAGCCGCGATGCCCTGCTGTCGCGCCTGACGACGCGCGAAGCCCAAGTGCTCGAGCGCATCGTCGCCGGACGCCTGAACAAGCAGATCGCCGACGACCTGGGCATCAGCATCAAGACCGTGGAGGCGCACCGCGCCAACATCATGGAGAAGCTCAACGCCAACACCGTGGCCGACCTGCTGAAGATCGCGCTCGGCGCACAGACTGCCAAGGCATAACGTTCCACGACAGGAGAACAAGGCCGCTGACGCGGCCTTGTCCGTTTGTAGATGACAGCTCAACTCATCGACGGTGCCGCGATCGCCAGGCGCGTGCGCGCCGAAGCCGCCGAAAGCGCGGCGGCCATGCACGCCGCCGGCGGCGCGCGCCCGGGCCTGGCCGTGATCCTGGTCGGCGAGGACCCGGCCAGCGCGGTCTATGTGCGCAACAAGGTCAAGGCCTGCCAGGAAGCCGGCTTCCACTCGGTGCTCGAGACCTACGACGCCACGCTGGCGCAGGACGCGCTGCTCGCGCGCATCGCGGCGCTCAACGCCGATGCGTCGATCCACGGCATCCTGGTGCAGATGCCGCTGCCCAGACACCTCGACCCGCACGCGGTGATCGAGGCCATCGCGCCGGCCAAGGACGTCGACGGCTTCTCGATCGCCAGCGCCGGCGAGCTGATGACCGGCCTGCCCGGCCTGCGCCCGGCCACCCCCTTCGGCTGCATGAAGCTGATCGAGTCGACCGGTGTGCCGCTGCGCGGCAAGCACGCGGTCGTGATCGGCCGCAGCAACACCGTCGGCAAGCCGATGGCCCTGCTGTTGCTGCAGGCCCATGCCACGGTGACGGTCTGCCACAGCGCCACGCCCGACCTGGCCGTGCACACACGGCAGGCCGACATCGTGGTCGCGGCCGTGGGCCGGCGCGGCACGCTGAGGGCCGAGATGGTCAAGCCCGGCGCGATCGTCATCGACGTGGGCATCAACCGCAAGGACGACGGGAAACTCTGCGGCGATGTCGAGTTCGAAGCGGTACGCCACGCGCTCGGGCCGCAGGGCTGGATCACCCCGGTGCCCGGCGGTGTCGGCCCGATGACGATCGCGATGCTGCTGATGAACACCTTGCAGGCGGCCCGCGCCGCCACCAAATGAACGCCATGGACAACCCGCTGCTGCAATTCGACACCCTGCCGGACTTTCGCGCCATCCAACCCGGGCATGTGACACCCGCGATCGACCGGCTGCTGGCCGATGCCGATGCAGCGCTCGAACGCACCGTCGGCCCCACCGTCGCGCCCGACTACGACGCGATGTCGGCCGTGCTCGACGTGGCCACCGAGCGCCTGTCGCGCGCCTGGGGCGTGGTGTCGCACCTGAACAGCGTGGCCGACACGCCCGAGCTGCGCGCGGCCTACAACGACAACCTGCCCAAGGTCACGGCGTTCCACACCAAGCTGGGCGCCGACGAGCGCCTGTACGCCAAGTACAAGGCCGTCGCGGCGAGCCCGGCGGCGGCCGCCCTGAACGCAGCGCGCCGCAAGTCGCTGGACAACGCGCTGCGCGACTTCGTGCTCTCCGGCGCCGAGTTGCAGGGTGCGGCGCGGCTGCGCTTTGCGCAGATCCAGGAGCGGCTGGCCGAGCTGTCGCAAAAGTTCTCGGAGCATGTGCTCGACGCCACCGACGGCTTCGTCCACTACGCGGCGACCGACGAGCTCGCTGGCGTGCCCGACGACGTGCGCCAGGCCACGCGCGAGGCGGCGCGGGCCGAGGGCCGCGAAGGCCATCGCCTGACGCTGCACCAGCCGGTCTACATCCCCGTGCTGCAGTACGCCACGAACCGCCGCCTGCGCGAAACCCTCTACCGCGCCTACGTCACGCGCGCCAGCGAGCTCGGCCCGGCGGAGCAGGACAACGGGCCGCTGATGCGCGAGCTGCTCGAGTTGCGCCAGGAGGCGGCCGCGCTGCTCGGCCACACCACCTACGCCGACATGTCGCTGGTGCCCAAGATGGCGCGCGACCCGGCCGAGGTGCGGACCTTCCTGCACGACCTGGCACAGCGCGCCAAGCCCTTCGCCGAACGCGACATGGCCGAGCTGCGCGCCTTCGCGGCCGCCGAATTGAATCTGCCGCAGCTCGAGGCCTGGGACATCCCGTTCGCGAGCGAGCGCCTGAAGGAACAGCGCTACGCGTTCAGCGAACTCGAGGTCAAGCGCTACTTCACCGAGCCCAAGGTGCTGCAGGGCCTGTTCGAGATCGTGCAGACGATCTTCGAGGTGCAGATCTCGCCCGACAGCGCGCCCGTCTGGCACGACAGCGTGCGCTTCTTCCGCGTCGAGCGCGACGGCCGGCTGCTCGCGCAGTTCTACCTCGATGCCTATGCGCGCCCCGGCAAGCAGCCCGGCGCGTGGATGGACGTGCAGCGCGCGCGCTGGGCGCGCCCCGACGCGGGCGGCAATGTGCAGACGCCGGTGGCCACGCTGCAGTGCAACTACGCGCCACCGGTCGGCCGCGAGCCTGCGCTGCTGACGCACGACGACGTGATCACGCTGTTCCACGAGTTCGGCCACGGCCTGCACCTGATGCTCACGCGTGTCGACGACATCGGCGTCTCGGGCCTGTCGGGTGTCGAGTGGGACGCGGTCGAGCTGCCGAGCCAGTTCATGGAGAACTTCTGCTGGGAGTGGGACGTGCTGCGAGGCATGACCGCGCACGCTGAGACCGGGGCGCCGCTACCGCGTGCGCTGTTCGACAAGATGCTCGCGGCCAGGAACTTCCAGAGCGGCATGGCCATGGTGCGCCAGCTCGAGCTCAGCCTGTTCGACATGCGCATCCACGATGAGCTCGACGCCAAGGCGCAGGTGCAGCGCGTGCTCGACGAGGTGCGCGCGCAGGTCGCCGTGGTGCAGGCACCGGCGTTCAATCGGTTCGCCCAGAGCTTCTCGCACATCTTCGGTGGCGGCTACGCGGCGGGCTATTACAGCTACAAGTGGGCCGAGGTGCTGTCGGCCGACGCCTGGAGCGCCTTCGAGGAGGCCGGCGCCCTGTCGGTGGCCACCGGACGGCGCTTGCGTGAAGAAGTTCTCGAAGCCGGCGGCAGCCGCAGCGCGATGGAGAACTTCGTCGCCTTCCGAGGGCGTGAACCCCGCATCGACGCGCTGCTGCGCCACCAAGGCATGGCTTGAGCCCGTGGCGCGCGCGGGGTAGATTCAGGGTCATGAAAGCTGCCCTTCTCGCCCCCACCCTGGCCGTGGCCCTGATGTGCTCGGCCGGCACCGCGCACGCGCTGTTCAAGGTGGTCGGTCCGGATGGCAAGGTCACCTACACCGACCGTCCTCCACCGCCCAGCGGTGGCAAGGTGGTGCCGGTGAATCGCGACACCGGCAGCGCCAGCGACCCGAGCTTGCCGATCGCGCTGCGTCAGGTGGCCACACGCTTCCCCGTCACGCTCTACACCTCGGTTGATTGCGAGCCCTGCGCGATGGCGCGACAGATGCTCGCACGCCGCGGCATTCCGTTCGGTGAGCGTGTCGCCGAGTCGATCGAGGACCGCGAGGCCTGGCAACGTGTCGTCGGCGGCCTCGAGGCGCCGGCACTGCGCGTGGGTGGGCAGATGCTGCGCGGCTTCAGCCCGGCGGCCTGGGACGAGACGCTGGACGTGGCCGGCTACCCGCGCCAGTCGCAGTTGCCACCCAACTACCAGGCGCCGACCGCGGTGCCGCTGGTGGACCGCCGTCCGCCACCCGGGCCGAACCCGGCGCCGCCGCAGCTGCCGGTGGCGCCCCCGGCGCAGGACCCCCCGAGCGGCATCCGCTTCTGACGCTCAGCGCCGGACGAGACGCCGCACCGGCACACGCGCGGCCAGCAGCACGGCCGCCATGAACCACATCGGCGCGGCACTCGTCGTCGCGGCGGCCAGCAGGCCGAAGCCGATCGGCATCGCGATCGTCGCGGCATTCGTGAACAGCATGCGCAGCGCCAGCGCCTGGCCCTGGCGCCCCGGCGGGGCGGCCTGGTGCAGCATCGACAACACCATCGGCTGGACCGAACCGAGCGCCAGGCCGAGCACCGCCGAGCCGGCCATCATGCCCAGCGCGCCCGGCAGCCAGGCGTAGGCCAGCAGCGCCACGGTGGCGACGCCGATCGCCGCCGAGAGCGCCCGCTGCTCGTCGATGCGGTGCGCGAAACCGGTGATGACGAGCCGGATCACGGTGGCCGCCACCGCGAACGATCCGAGCACCAGGCCGATCGCCGAGGCACTGAGCTCGCGCGCGTGCCCCACCACCGGCACCGTGAAGCTGTGCGCGTCCCATGACGCAGCCATCGCCACATTGACCAGCAGCAGGTTGCGCAGCACCGGTGCACGCCACAGCTCGATCACGCTGCCCTGCGCCGCGGCGCTCGCGGCACCGGCCGCCTGCGCAGGCGCCGCACGCGGCACCCGCCAGGCCGCCCACGCCGCCAGCAGCGGCAACAGCGCGCCGAAGGCGAACGCGGCACGGTAGCCCACGTGGTCGATCAGCAGCCCGGCCACCACCGGCGCGAACGCATTCGACAGCGCGGGCCCGAGCGCGACCCAGCTGAACACGCGCTTGAGGTCGCCAGGGTCGCGCGCCATCTGGCCCGCCTCGCGCTGGATCGCGACCGCGGCGAAGGCCACGGCGCCACCGGTCAGCAGCCCGGAGATCGCGAGTGCCGCGATGTGCTGCGTGAGTATCGGCAGCGCCGCCCCCAGCAGGCCGCCGATCACCGACAACGCCACCGGGCGATGGAAGCCGTGCCGGTCGGCCATGCGCCCGGCCCACAGCGACAGCACGATCGGCGCCAGGCCGTAGAGGCTCAGCAGCGCGCCGACCGTCCACTCCGGGAAACCCTGCTCGAGCACCGCCAGCGTGGCGGCCACCCGCGTGGCGGCCATGCAGGCATGCAAGCCCACCAGCGTGGACACCACCAGCACGAAGGCGCGACGCGTGCCGCGCTCCGATCCGGTCATTCGGGGCTGCGCTGCGCGTCGTCGGCCGCAGCCTCCAGACGGAGCAATCCTTGGGCGTGCTCGACCGGCAAGGCTTCGACCTCACGCAGCTGACGCGCCATCGCACGCGTGCGCACTTCGGCCGCGTCGATCGTCGAACTGGCCTCCTCGAGCTTCTTCTTCGTGCGTGCCAGCACGTCGCCGAACCTGCCGAACTCGGTCTTCACAGCCCCGAGCACCTGCCAGACCTCGGCACTGCGCTTTTCCAGCGCCAGGGTGCGGAAGCCCATCTGCAGGCTGTTCAGTGTGGCCAGCAGCGTGGTCGGCCCGGCCAGCATCACCTTGTGCTCGCGCTGCAGCGCATCGACCAGGCCGGGCCGGCGCAGCGCCTCGGCGTACAGCCCCTCGGTCGGCACGAACAGGATGCCGAAGTCGGTGGTGTACGGCGCGGCGATGTACTTCTCGCGGATCGTCCTCGCCTCGAGCTTCAGGCGCCCCTCGATCGCCTTGCCGGCAGCGTCGGCGGCTTCCTTGTCGGCGCGCTCCTGGGCGTCGAGCAGGCGCTCGTAGTCCTCGCGCGGGAACTTGGCGTCGATCGGCAGCCACAGCGGCGCCTCGTCGTCGCGACGGCCCGGCAGGCGGATCGCGAACTCGACCCGCTCGCGCGAGCCCGGCACCGTCTCGACGTTGGTCGCGTACTGCTCGGGGGTGAACACGTCGGCCAGCAGCGCACCGAGTTGCACCTCGCCGAACACGCCGCGGCTCTTGACGCTCGACAGCGTGCGGTTGAGCGAACCGACGTCGCGTGCGAGCGTCTGCATCTCGCCCAGGCCCTTGTGCACCTGCTCGAGCCGCTCGGCCACCTGCTTGAAGCTCTCGCCCAGGCGCTGCTCGAGCGTCGCCGACAGCTTCTCGTCCACCGTGGCGCGCATCTGTTCGAGCTTGACGCCGTTGTCAGCCTGGATCTGCGTCAACTTGGCCTCGACCGCCTGGCGCACTTCCGCGAGGCGCTTGTCATTGGCCTCGGCCAGCGCGCGCAGCTGTTCGGCCTGGGCCTGGCCGAAGCGGTGCAACGCCGCGTCCTGCGCCTCGCGCGCGGCGCGCGTGTCGTCGCTGATGCGCTGCTGCATCGTGGCGAGCTGGGTGCGGAAGGAGTCGATCTGCTCGTTCTGGGTGCGCGCAACATCCCCGCTCTGGTTCAGCAACGCCTGCTGGAAGTTCGTCAGCGTGCCCGTGAGCTCCTGGCGCGTGGTGCGCGCGCTGTCCTGCACGTCGGCGCGCAGGTTGCGCTCGAGCCCGTCGGCGTCACCGCGCCGCAACGCGAGCCACAGCAGCACCAAAACGACAACGCCCAGCAGGACGAGCTGGGCGTAGGGGATCCAGGCGGGCATATCCCGCCATTGTCGCCGGACTTACGAGGGCAGGAAGTCCACCGGCCAGGTCACGACCATGGTGTCCACGTCCTTGGCGCCGAAGTCGAAGCCGCGGATGCGCGCGACGAGCTTGGTCTCGAGGTCGGGCGTCTTCAGTTCGGTCGAGATCACGCGGCAGCCGACCACCTCGCCCGACGGCGAGATCTTCAGCTCCACGACCACCTTGCCCTGCAGCGAGGCGTCCTCGCGCAGCGCCCGGTTGTACAGCGCGTAGATCGCCCCCTTGTTGCGTTCGAAAACGAGCTTGATCTCCTCGATCGAGCGCGAGGCCTTGCCGCTGCCGCCCTTGGAGAGCACGCCGCCCTTGGCACCCTTGACGCCGTCGCCGCTGCCCAGGCCCGTGCCGTCGCCCTTGCCGCCGCCACCGCCGCCACCGGCACCGCCGCCGCCGCCTCCTCCGGCCGCACCCGCGACCAGCGTGGTCGCACGGCCGGCCAGGCCGCCGCCGCCGGTGTAGTTGCTGTACGACGCGGTGTTGATGCCGCCGCTGCCACCCTGGGCATTGGACGTGATCATCGAGCGGATCGGGATGCCCTGCTCGTTGCCGGCGCCGACACCGACGCCGGTGCCGGTGCCCACGCCCGGGCCCTGCTTGATGTTCGTCGCCAGTTGCACCGCGACCGGTGCGCCGCGCAGTTCGTTCAAGTCCTTCGTGTTGGCGAGCAGGCCGATGCCGGCGACACGGCGCCGCGCCGCGTCCACCTCGCCCGGCGGCTTGTTGGCCACCGGGTTGCGCGCCTCGGGCACAGCAACGCCCTTGGCGGCTTCGCGCTTCGGCTCGGGCCGCTTGGGTTCGGGCGTCAGTGTGCTCTCGGTCTCAGCCTTGCGCTGCTGGGCCGGATCGGCCTTCGGTGGCGCCGACTTGGTGACAGGCGGCGGCTCCCTGTCGCGCTCGAGCAGCAGCTTGGCCAGCCGCGGCGGCACTTCCTCGACCACGCGCAGTTCCTTCGGCCGCGGCAGCAGCGTGAAGGCGATGCACAGCAGCACGCACACCGCGAGGATGCGACCGAGCACGCGCCGGAAACGCTTCTCGTCGTCCGGCGAGTACGACCAGGCGAGGTAGGGCCGGCGGAACGAGACCGACGGTGCCGCAGCGATCGCGGCGGCGCTCATGCCTTGCCCTTCTTCGTGACCGCGAAGGACACTTCGTTGAACTCGGCGCGGGCGGCGGTGGCCATCACCTTGCGCAGCAGGCGGTAGGGGATGTCCTTGTCGCCCATGATCGTGACGGCCTTGCCCTGCGCCTTATTCTCGGCGCGCACGACCTGCTTGCTTGCATGCAGCGCCAGTTCGGCCTTCAGCGGCGCGATCTCGTCGCCCGCGCTGGCCAGCGCCTCGTCCACCGTCGTGACCTTGCGGCCCTCGACCAGGATGTCCTGGCCTGCGACGACGATCACCACCGTCTCGCGCGGCAGCTTGTCGGTGTGCGACATCGGCAGCTTGACCGCCTTGCTGGTGTTCAGCACCTCAACGCCGGCTGCGCTGGTCATCAGAAAGAAGATCAGGATCGTGAAGATGTCGATCAGGGACACGAGGTTCATGTCCAGACCCATCTTGTTGCGGTCCTTGCGCTCGGCGCGCTTCTGGATGCCCGTCAACTTGCTCATGACTTCTTCACCAGCGGCGCGTCGCCGATCGAGATGTCCGGGAACAGCGGCACGGCCTCGCCCTTGCCGCTGGGCGGCACCGGGCGCTCGCGCACCGCGTCCATGACCTGGATCAGCGCGTCGTAGGAAGTGTCGGGCAGCGCCAGCACGGTGGCATTCGCCTGGGTCGGGAAGCGCGTCTTGAGCTGCTCGATCACCTGCGCCAGTGCCACCGTGTCGTGGCCCTGTGCGGTGTTGGGGATGCGAGAGATCAAGCCGCCGATCTTGTCGCCGACCTCGAGCGCATCGGGGCGGATCACGACCTCGAGCTTGAGTTCATCGACCTTGAGCTGCTCGACGCCCGAGGTCTGCGCCGGCAGCGACAGGTCGATCACCGACAGGCGCGTGAAGACCGCCGTCGACAACAGGAACGGCACCAGCACGACGATCAGATTGATGAACGCCGTGACGTCCAGCTCGGCCGCGTGGCGGCGGATGCGACTCGAACGCATGACTCAGTCCTCCCTGGACTGCTGGTTCAGCGCGCGGCGGTCGCGGCGGCGGACTCGGCCTTCAGGCGCTGCGTCGCATTGAGGAAGCTGATCTTGGCGGCTTCGAGGCCATCGACGATCTCGCTGGTGCGCGCCTGCAGGAAGGCGTGGATCAGCAGGAACGGAATCGCCACCGTCAGCGCGAACGCGGTGTTGTTCATCGCGATCGAGATCGAGGCCGACAGCATCTCGGCCTTCTCGGCCGGGTTGACGGCAGACACCGCGGTGAAGCCCTTGATCAGGCCGATGATGGTGCCCAGCAGGCCCACCAGCGTGATCACGTTGGCGAAGGTGGCGATGTAGTGGGTGCGCTTCTCCAGGCGCGGCACGATCTCCATCATGCCCTCCTCCATCGCGGCGTCGACGTCCTCGCGACGGCCGGGACTCTGCATGCGTTGCAGGCCGTAAGCCACGATCTTGCCGACCGCAGCGTCCGAGCTGCTGGCCATCTGCTGCACTTCCTTCAACTTGCCGCTCTGCAGCTGCGGCTGGATCTTGTCCCACAGCGCGCGGTTCTGCGCCCGGGCCTTGGCCAGGAAGACGAAGCGCTCCGCAGCGATCGCCAGGCCCACGGCCATGATCAGGATGCTGGGGTAGATCGCCAGGCCGCTGTCCTGGAAGAACTTGATCATGAATTCGATGATGCTCATGGAGGGCCTCTTAGCGTGATGACTAGCGTGATGACGTTCGTTGATTCAAGGCTTGGTCGCCGGTGCGTCGCTGCGTGCAGCCACTTGTCCGTGGTAGTTCACCTGGCGCCGAAACACATCCCGATCGACCGGTGCCAGAGCCTCGTCCAGCACACTTACCAATGGTCGCCCTGCCAGCTCTCCGGGCAAGGGCTTTTTCCACGGCACGATGTACAGAACTTTTGGTAACTCGCGATTGCCGATGATCTGCGTGCGATCGATGTCGGCGCGGTCTTGCGCGAACGATGCACCGCCTGTGGCAGCCCACAGCACAGCCAAGCAAACGCCACGGATCCGCCTTCGCCGGTCCGTCGGCGTTGCCCCCTTGAGGGGGAGCGGCGAAGCCGCAACGGGGGTGATCATGTTCACTCCTTCTTGGTCACCTTGACGCCGGCCTGGGCCACGCTCGCAGGCTTGCGCGCCTTCAGATCGGCCACCCACTTGCCCACCGCGGCATCGCCGCCGAGGGCGAGGTAGCGCTCGTAGTGCACCAGCGCGAGCGTGTTGTCGCCAAGGTAGAGGTCGAGCAGCACGCCCAGGTTCAGGTGCGCGTCGGCGTAGTTCGGGTCGAGCGCGAGCGCGCTCTCGTAGGCCTCGCGCGCCTTGGCGAACTTGCCGCCATGGCGGTAGCTCACGCCCAGCTGGTTGAAGAACAGCGGCTGGTTCGGGCTCGCCTTGACCGCGCGCTCGAGCGCCGCGACCGACTCGTCGTGCTTGCCGGCGTTGCGCAGGATCAGGCCCAGGTTCGCATGCGCGCCGCCGAGTTGCGGATGCCGGGCCGCCAGCTCGCGAAAGCCGCGTTCGGCATCGGCCGTGCGCCCGGCGCGCAGCGCCGCGCGTGCGGCGTCGAAGTCGCGCTGCGCGTCCGCGTTCACGGGTGCCGCAGCCGGCGCGGCGGCAGGAGCCGGCAACGGCGCAGCGCTCACGGCCGGCGGCGCCACGGCCTCGGCCGGCTTCTTGATCACGTCGGGCACGCTGGCGCAGCCGGCGATCGCCGCGGCGAGCCCCAGCAACGCACAGCGTGCGGCGGCTTCAGCGGATCGCATCGATCACCCCTTCCGACTTTTCGACGCGCGCGTAGCGCCCGGGCTTGAGCGCGCGCAATGCCGTGAAGCTCTTCTGAACCCACTCGTCGTAGACGCCCTGCGCGGTGCGCTTGGCGTTGACCTCGTGCAGTTCGATCGCCTTCTCCTCGAACGGGAAGGCCTGTTCCTCGAGCAGCACGTTGTACTGCTCGAGCTCGAGCTTCTTCAGGCCCTTCGGGCGCTGCGAACCCATCATCGCCTTGCCGAAGTCCTGGTACAGCGCCGCGGTGTGGAAGGTGGCCGCGGTGATCGCGTCGGCCACGCCGTAGTCGGCCACCGTCGCATAGCCCTTCAGCGCGGTCTCGAACTTCGCCTTCTTGTTCTTCATGCTGCGCGCAAGGGGTTCGACCAGGGCGACCTTCTTGTAGTCGTCCACCGCCGGCTGGGCCATCGCCAGCGCGGCCATCGCACCCAGGTAGCGCGTGCGGTCGGTGCGGGCCGCACCGCCGCGCTGGTCGGCGGCGAGGATCTCGCGCTGCAGCTCGAACTCGCGCTTCGCATTGCCGTCGGCCTTGGCAATCACCGCCAGGCGGTGGCGTGTCTCGACCGCGCGCTCGAGCGGATCGGGATACTGCTTCAGGTAGCGCTCGTAGGCCCTGGCCGAGGCGACGCGGTTGTTGCCTTTGCCATGCAGTTCAGCCGCCTGCCAGAGCGCTTCCTGCGCCAGTTTCGGGTCCTTGCCGGAGCTCGCGACGCGCTCGAACTCGCCGGCGGCCTCGCTCCAGCGCCCGCGCTCCAGGTAGGCCACCGCGAGCTTGCTCGAGGCATCGTCGACCAGGGGGTGCTTCGGGAAGCGCTGGCGGAAGTCCTCCAGCGTGCGTGCGGCGGCGTCCCAGTCCTTCAGGCCGATCAGCGCCGCCGCCGCGTAGTACTGCGCCGTGGCGTGGATCGTCGATTGCGGGGCCACGCTGGCCACGCGCGTGAAGTGGCCCACCGCGTCGCGGCCGTTGCCGGCCTTCTGCGCCGCCTCACCCTGCTTGTAGAT
>DATLIE010000211.1:0-1908 GCA_035539635.1 Burkholderiaceae bacterium | reverse complement strand
GGGAGTTCGGCACTCACCACCACGCCGGCCTGTTCGCCCAGGTCGATCAGGTTCTTGCGGTAGCGGCGCACGGTGGCCTTGAGCACATCGATGTAGCGCGAGCGGGCGTTGTCCACGGCGATGCGCGCGGCCTCGTTGCTGGCTTTGCGCTGACCGAGCTGCTCGTCCTGCAGCATCACGGCCGCAGTCATCAGCGTCAGCTTCTCCTCGACGCTGGCGTCGGTCTCCCAGTGGCCTCGCTCCAGTTCTTCCTCGATGGACGTGAGGCGCAGCTTGGCCTGCGTCGCGCTGGTGAACTTGTCGCGCAGGCTGGCGATCTGCACCGGAGCAATCCAGCGGGCGGGAAAGCGCAGCTTGTGCTCTTGCGACGTGGCCGAGCGCGTGCGCAGGTCGGTCTGACGAACGGTCCATTCGCGCAGGTGTTCGTCGGCACGGCGCTCGATGTTCCGCAAGCGCTCCTGCGCTTGGCGGTAGTCATTCTCGCTGTGGGCACGGGCACTCACGGCATCGCCATGCTCTTGGTCGAGGCGCTGCCAGCGCGCGCTGGCATCAGACCTCGCACGCGACAGAGCAGGCAGCGCCTGACGTGCGTCGGCGAACTCCTCGCTGCGCGTGGCCAGCTCCTGCGCCGCCCGGTGACCCTGCGCAGCCTGCTGCGCGTCCTTCAGTTGGCGCTGCACACCGTGCTGTTCCTGCGCGAGCGTCGTCAGCTTTTCGTCGAGGTGGGCAAGGCGCTGCTCGATGGACAGGCGGCGCGCAGCCACGGCCGCGGCGCCGAATTGGTAGTCACCCGGGTCCACGAACACGCTACGTCCACCGCGGCCGTCGCGATGATAGGCCTGCGGTGTGATCCACTCGCCCCCCTGCCTCGCGCCATCCTCGGTGCTGTCGACGCGTTGGATGTTTGAAAGTTGCCGCAGGAGCCAGCTGGGCGCTTTGGCACTGAACTTCATCACAGCCAGCAGGCTCTGTGCCGGCGGGTTCGAGGCCGCGGCCTCAGCGTCGGACACCACGTAGTGGCGGTAGCGCTCGCGTTCGGCGAGCGCCATCGCTTTGCCTTCGTCACTCGCCTTTTCGAGCACGACCACCCAGCGTGAGCCGCGCAGAACACCTTCGGCCGCGGCACGCCAGCGTTCGTCGGCAATCTCGACGATGTCGGCCATCACGTGGTGGCCGATGCCGGCCTCGGCCAACGTGCGCTTGAAGCGCATCACGTCGGGCGGCGGCGGTGCCTGGCGTTGCCCCTGCAGGCCCGCGAGCGCACGGTCGGCGTCCTGCCGTTGGTCGCTCAGCCGCTGCCAGTCGGCGGCCAACTTGTGCTTCTGCACTTCGAGTTCCTCGACGCGCGCGCTCAGCTGGGCAGCATCGCTCTCGATGGCCGCAAGACCCTCGAGTTCCTTGATGCGTTTGACCAGGTCCTCGATCGGCCGCTCGGCAGCGCGGGCGGCTTCCTGAGCCTTCAGTGCCGCGGCACGTTCCTCATGCAGTGACTCGACTCGGGTAGCCGCTTGCGTCTGCGCCTCAAGCAGGCTCAGCAGCTTGGCGCGCAACTCCGTACGTTGACGGAGTTCATCGGCGTGCTCGCGGCGCTGGCGGTGGAGTTCCCGCACCTTTCCAGCAAGCTGCTGGCGCTCTTCTGCCCAGCCCAGCACTGGGATGACCTCGGTGGACAGCAGCTCGCGTTCGCCAATCTTGTGGCGCCACAGCTGATACAGGTTCACGCGCGATTCGAGTTCGGCGCGCTGCGCGCGGCCGTGGGCGAGTTCACGTTCGGCGGCCTCGACCTCCTGGGCGAGCTGACGCTGGTGGCCGCGGGCCTCCTCGTAGCGGTCGAGCACGTCCTGGTCGCCGAACACGTCGAACACCAGGCGCAGCAGTTCCTTCGGCGAGTACTCGCACAGGCGGTCG
>DATLIE010000210.1:0-5495 GCA_035539635.1 Burkholderiaceae bacterium | reverse complement strand
CGGGGTCGTTGACGACGCCGCGCTGGCCCAGGCGCTGGCCGAGCGCCGCATTGCGGCTGCGGGGCTCGACGTGTTCGAGGGCGAGCCGCGCGTGCACCCGGCACTGCTCACGCTGCCCAACGTGGTGCTCACCCCGCACATTGCCAGCGCCAGCCTGCCCACGCGCACGAAGATGGCGCTGCTCGCGGCCGACAACCTGATCGCGGTGCTGTCGGGCCGCGCGCCGCTGACGCCGGTCCGGCCCTAGCGCCCCGGGCTCGGGAGCAGGCGGTCGATCGCGCCGAGAAAGTTCGCCAGGTCGATCGGCTTGGTCCAGTAGTCGTCGAAGCCCGCGGCGCGCGCGCGCTGCATGTCCTCGTGCATCGCGTTGGCCGACAGCGCCACGCAGCGGATCGTCGCGGTGGCCGGGTCGGCGCGCAGTCGGCGCAGCACTTCGAGGCCGTCGAAGTCGGGCAGCTGCATGTCCACCAGCACCAGCGCGGGCTGCAGGGCGCGTGCGCTGCGTAGCCCGCTCTCGCCGTCGGGCGCGCCATGGAAGGCGATGTGCGGGCGCTGCGCCAGCAGCTCGCGCACGATCATCATGTTGACCTCGTTGTCCTCGACGTACAGCAGTGCCGGCCCGACGGCCGGGGGGGCTGCGACCGGCGGCGCGTCGGCCAGCGGCAGGCGCAATTCGAACAGGCAGCCTTCGCTGCCGTTGCGCGCCAGCGCGATGGTGCCGCCCATGCGCTGCACCAGCGCCTGCGCGATCGCCAGACCGAGGCCATGACCGCGCGCGGCTTCGCCGTCGAAGGGCTCGAACAGGCGCGCGGCCCGTGCGGGGGCGATGCCCGGCCCGCTGTCGGCCACCCCGAGCACGGCGTCGGGCTGGTCGATCCGCGCCTCGATCCGCACCGTGCCGCCTGGGCGATTGAACTTGACCGCGTTGCCGACGAGCTGCGCGATCACCTGCTGCACGCGCCGCGGATCGGCTCGCACCGAGAGCGACAGGTCACCGCGCACGACCTCCAGCTGGCGCGCCGCGATGGCGTCGGCCAGCGGCTCGAGCGCGTGCGCCACCGCGTCGGCCAGCCGCACCGGCTCGCGCCGCGGCGCGGACGGCGAGCCGGCCTGCTCGCTCAGGTCGAGCACGCCGTCGATCAGGGTCAGCAGGCTCTGGCCGGCGACGCGGATCTGTTCGAGCCGACGCCGGCGCTGCATCGGGTCCGCGCGTTCGCCCTCGGCCAGCAGCAGTTGCGTGAAGCCGAGCACCGCATTCAGCGGCGTGCGCAGCTCGTGGCTCACGCGCGCGAACAGGGCCGACTTGGTGCGGCTCTCGCGCAGCGCCAGCTCGCGCTCGCGCTGGGCGCGCTCGAGCTGGCGCGCCTCGGTCACGTCCCAGTTCACGCCAAGGCGCCGGGTCACGCGGCCGTCGGCGTCGGTCAGTGCCACCGAGCGCGACGCCAGCGTGCGCAGCTGCCCGTCGGGGCGGCGGATGGTGAATTCGTGCGAAGTCGGCGCCGCGCTGGCCAGCGTGCGCTCGAAGGCCAGCTGCATCGCGACGCGGTCCTCCGGCACCACCAGGGCCATGCGCTCTTCGTGCGAGGGCACCTGCGGGCCGGGTGCCAGGCCGCGCAGGTGGAACATCTGCTCGTCCCATTCGTCGTGTCCGCTCAGCGGGTCGTAGAGCCAGGTGCCCATGCCGACCGCCGACATCGCCAGCGTAACCCGTTCGTGCTCCTCGCGCAGGCGCTCGAGCACCTCGCGCTGCTCGGTCACGTCGAGCATCACGCCGAAGGCGCGGCGCACGCCGTCGGCACCGACTTCCTGCGCGCCGCGGATCTCCATCCAGCGCAGCGCGCCATCGCCGCGCACGATGCGCGTCTCGGCTGCGAACGGCAGGTCCACCGGGCCGCGCATCCACGCCAGCACCAGCGCGACCAGCCGGTCACGGTCGGCCGGGTGGACGTAGCGGCGCAGCGAGTCGCCCAGGCGCAGCGCGCCCCCGGCCGGGTCATGGCCGAGCAAGGCGAACATGCGCGAGTTCCACTCGGCCGGCCGATCGTCGAGCGGGCCTGACCACAGGCCCACGCGCGCCGCTTCGGCCGCGGCGTCCAGGCGCTTGGCGAGTTGCAGCGCCTCGGCGTTGCGCGCCTGCTGCTCGGTCACGTCCATGCCCACGCCGATCATCATCACGGGCTGGCCGCTGGCATCGCGCTGCACCACGCGCCGGGTCAGCGACGTGCGCCACGTGCCGTCGGCGTGCAGGTAGCGCGTCTGCGTGTCCACCGGCCTGCCGCTGGCCACAGCCTGCTCGAAGCTGCGGCGCACGTCTTCAACGTCGTCCGGGTGGATCCAGCTGCGCACCGTTTCGATCGGTACGCCTTCCGGTCCCATCGGGCGCCCCAGCTGCGCCTGCACGCGCGCGTCGTGATGGATGCGGCGGGTGGCGAAGTCGTAGCGCCACAGGCCGATGTCCGACACCGCGAGCGCCATCTCGAGTTGCGCCGCGGCGGCATGCGCCTGCGCGGCCAGTTCATGCACCTCGGTGTCGTCGAGCAGCACGCCGATCACGCGCTCGGCCTTGCCGTCGGCGCCGCCGATCACGCGCCACTGCGAGTGCATGTGCCGTACCGAGCCGTCGGGCTGGACGATGCGGTAGCGGTGCTCGTGCACGCCGGGCTGCTGCAGCGAGTCCCGGAACGTGTCGTCGAGGCGATCCTCGGGGTGCACGCGTTCGGCTGCCTCGGCGAATGGCGGCGTGCGCGTCACGTCGGCCGGAAAGCCGAAGAAGCGGAACACATGGCGGTCCCAGCGCCCCTCGAGCGTGTTCGGATCGCGCTCCCAAACGCCCAGGCGCCCGAACTCCTGCGCCAGGTCGAGCATCTCGGTCAGGCGCCGGTTGTCGGCCTGCAGGCGCGCCACCTCGGCCAGCGCGCGTTGCAGCGCAGCGTCTCGGGAATCCTGTGACATCTTGTCGCCGGAGTCTATTCGCTGACCGTGCGCGGCAACACCGGCTTCACGTCCGGGCGCCAGCATGGGCGCCATGGAACGACGACCATTTCTCATTCGGGGCCTCGCCGGCCTGACCGCCGCGTGCTCGGGGCTCGCCGGGGCCCGCGAGATCACGTCCACAACCGACGATCCTTGGCAGGACGAAACCTGGCAGGACGGATCGCGCTCGCGCGAGCTGCCGCTGCGCCTGCGCTGGCCCGACGGCACCGGCCCCTGCGCCCTGGTCGTGCACTCGCACGGCCTGGGCGGGAGCCGCGAGGGCGGCGACGCGTGGGGTCGGGCCTGGCGCCGCGCCGGCTTCGCGGTGCTGCATGTCCAGCACCCGGGCAGCGACACCGACACGCTGCGCCAGGGCCTGCGCGCGCTGCGCGGGGCGGCCAGCGCCGAGCAGCTGGTCGCGCGCGCTGCCGACATGCGTTTCGTGCTCGACGAACTCGAGCGCCGCGCGCGCGCCGGCGGCACACCCTGGTCGCGCGTGCGGTTCGACGCGATCGGCGCCTCGGGCCACTCCTTCGGTGCGCAGACCGTACTGGCCGTGGCCGGCAAGCGCTTCGCGTTGCGCGCACCCGGCTTCGTCGAACCGCGCTTGCGGGCCTTCATCGCCTTCAGCCCGGCGCTCGGGCGCGACGACCGGCAGAGCCCGACCCAGCAGTTCGGAGCCATCGAGCGCCCGGTCTTCCTGCTCACCGGCTCGCTCGACGGCGACCCGTTGAACCACGCATTCGACGGCGCAGACCGGGCGCGCGTCTACGAGGGCCTGCCCGCGGGCCGGGGCCGGCGCGCGCTGCTGTGGCTCGATGGCGCCGACCACATGACCTTCGGCGGCAACGCGATGCGTCCGCCCGGTGCGCGGCGCGGCCCGCGCAAGCGCGAGCCGGTCGCGGTCGAGCGCGAGGCGGCGCACCACGCGCTGATCGCACAGACCACCACACAGTGGTGGCGCGCGCAACTGCTCGGCGACGCGGGCGCGGTGGCATCGCTGCGTGCGCCGCAGGGGCTCGCAACGGGTGACCGCTGGCAAAGCGACTGAGCCGCTATCCTCGCGTCACTCGAAGAGAGGAGACGCGACATGTTCCGCACCGCCATTGCCGGCAGCCTGCCCAAGCCTGCCTGGCTCGCCGAGACTGACAAGCTGTGGCCGCAATGGCGCGCCGAGGGCGTGCCGCTGGCCGAGGCCAAGCGCGACGCCACGCTGATGTGGATCAAGACCCAGGAGGACGCCGGCATGAGCACGGTCGGCGACGGCGAACAGTCGCGCCAGCACTTCGTGCATGGCTTCCTAGAGCGCGTGGAGGGCATCGACTTCGCGCACAAGGTCGAGATGGGCATCCGCAACGACCGCTACAAGGCGATGGTGCCGCAGGTGGTGGCGCCGCTGCGCCTCACCGGTCGCGTGCACGAGCCCGAGGCGAAGCTGCTGCGCGCGCACACCACGCGCACCACCAAGTTCACGCTGCCGGGGCCGATGACGATCGTCGACACGGTGGCCGATCGGCATTACGGCGACCGCGTGAAGATGGCCTTCGCCTTCGCCGAGCTGCTGAACCAGGAGGCGCGTGCGCTCGAGGCCGACGGCATCGACATCGTGCAGTTCGACGAGCCCGCCTTCAACGTCTTCATGGCCGAGGCGGCCGATTGGGGCGTGGCCGCGCTCGAGCGAGCGAAGCAGGGGCTGAAGTGCAAGACCGCGGTGCACGTCTGCTACGGCTACGGCATCGATGCCAACCGGCAGTGGAAGGACACGCTGGGCGCCGAGTGGCGCCAGTACGAGAAGGTGTTCCCGGCATTGCGCAAGAGCTCGATCGACCAGGTGAGCCTGGAGTGCATGCATTCGCATGTGCCGCTCGACCTGATCGGCCTGCTCGAGGGCAAGGACGTGATGGTGGGCGTGATCGACGTCGCCAGCGACACGGTCGAGACGCCGGCCGAGGTGGCCGAGACGATCGGTCGTGCGCTGCAGTTCGTCGCGCGCGACAAGCTGGTGGCCTGCACCAACTGCGGCATGGCGCCGATGAAGCGCGCCACCGCCGAAGCCAAGCTGCGCGCGCTGGTGCAAGGGGCCGAGCAGGCCGCCGCGCGCGCATGAGTGCGCCGCGGTTCGCGCCGCCGGTCACGCCGCCGGCGCAGGTGGACGCGGCCCTGCGCGAGCGCGGGCAGGCCGTGCTCGATGCCGCGGGGCTGCACGCGCTGATCGGCGTTGCCCCCGGTGCGTTCGACGCCTGGCGCGGCTTCTGGGACCACCTGCCGCCCGACGCGCACCTGCGCGATGGCGGCCGCTACCGCCAGCGCCGCCATGGCGCCTTCGTGGTCGAAGGCGGGCGGGTCAGCCAGGCGCCGCACCGTGCGCACTGGCAGCCGGTCGAATACAACGCGCTGCATGGCGGCATCGAGCGCTGGTTCGAGCCGATCGAGCCGGCGCTGGTGGCCGACCCGCTGTGGACGCGGCTGCTCGCAATGCTGGCCGAGCGCGCCAGCGCCCTGCGCGGAGCGCGCACCTGGTA